>NZ_JBLRWA010000005.1:0-350540 GCF_048159585.1 Kitasatospora sp. SC0581
TGCATCGAGGTAGCCCCCGGATTCCCCGGTCTCGTCCCCGTGCGTGACTCCAAGGACCCGCGCGGCCCGGCGCTCGTCTTCCCCTCCGCTGCCTGGGGCTCCTTCATTGCCGCGATTCAGGAGGGTAAGTTCCCTGCATGAGTCTGGTCTGGCGCAAGAGCAGCTACAGCGGGGGCAACGGCGGCGACTGCATCGAGGTAGCCCCCGGATTCCCCGGTCTCGTCCCCGTGCGTGACTCCAAGGACCCGCGCGGCCCGGCGCTCGTTTTCCGGGCTGCCGCTTGGGAAGCCTTCGTGGTGGCTGTCCGTTCGTGCGAGTTTCCGGCGTAGACCTCTTCAGGGAGTTGGCCGTGTTGATCTGGCGCAAGAGCAGCTACAGCGGGGACGACGGGGCCGAGTGCATCGAGGTGGCCCCTGGCTTCCTCCCCGGCACCGTCCCGGTGCGTGACTCCAAGGACCCGCACGGCCCGGCCCTCCTCTTTCCGTCCGCCGCCTGGGGCTCCTTCATCGCCGCGATCCGTTCCGGTGACTTCCCTGAGTGAACCCGCTGTGGCGCCTCCGGGGGCCGTCGGGGTCGGGGCCCTGCCCAGGTCGTAGCTGCCTTGTCCAAGGGGTCCGACCTGGTAACGAGAAGGGGTCGATCCCAGGGTCGACGCTCCGCCGCCACTTGGCTGGAACAGTGTCAACCACCTGACCAAGAGCGGGAGTTGGCGACAACTTCCGATGGGATCGCGGAGGTTGCCATGGTGGGTGCATCGATGCACGGATTTGTCCGCATAGCGACGGTCGTGCTGGCGGGAGCGGGCCTGGTGACGGGCGTGGCCCCTTCGGCGGGTGCGGATCCGGCGCGGCGGGTCGACCGGGCGGCGCTGGACGCCGGCCTGCGGGCCGTGGTGGCGCCGGGCGGTGCCACCGCCGCGCTCGGCCTGGTGCGCGAGGACGGCCGCACCCTCTGGAAGGGTGCGGCCGGAACCGCCAACCTCGCTACCGGGGAGCCCGCCGCACCCCGTGACCGCTACCGGATCGGCAGCTCGACCAAGACCTTCGTCGCCACCGTCGTCCTCCAACTCGTCGCGGAGCAGCGGATCAGCCTGGACGACCCGGTCGAGAAGCACCTGCCAGGCGTTCTGCGCAACGGCGCCGCCATCAGCATCCGCCAACTGCTCAACCACACCGGCGGCCTCTACAACTACACCTCGGACCCTGCCTTCTCCTACGACGACGACGCCTCGTTCCAGACCTGGCTCAGCACCGACCGCTGGAAGTCGCGGACGATGGCGGAACTCGTCGCCGTCGCCGAGAGCCACCCGCCGTACTTCCCGCCCGGGCAGGACTGGTACTACTCCAACACCGACTACATCCTGCTCGGCATGCTCATCGAGCGGACCACCGGCCGCAGTTGGCAGCAGGAGGTCGAACGCCGCATCATCCGGCCGCTCGGCCTGCACGAGACCACCATGCCGGAGAACGACCCCACCGTCCCCGGCCGCCACACCCGCGCCTATGCCAGCACGCCCGGCGGCCCGGTGGACATCACGCAGTTCAACCCGACCATCGCCGGCCCGTCCGGCGCCGGCATCTCCACCACCGCCGACCTCGCCACCTTCCTCTCCGCCCTGCTCGGCGGACGACTCCTCGGGCCTGCCGAACTCGCCGAGATGAAGCACACCACAGGCCTCGGACGCGGCGCCGACTACGGCCTCGGCCTGGAGCGCACCCTCACCCCGTGCGGAGACTTCTGGGGCCACCGCGGCGACAGCATCGGCTACAGCAGCACCATGCTCACCGACGACACCGGACAGCGCCAGGTCGTGCTCTCCCGCAATCCGTACGACCCTGCCGGGATGCCCGCCTCCGCGGCTGCCTTCAATGCCCTCGTCACTGCCGCGGCCTGCGCCGGCCGGACGGCCCAGGATTCCTGACCGGGCGTCGGGCCCCGACGGTCCTCACATCCGGGCTTTCAGCGCGTCGACCTCGCAGCCCGGCGCGAAGGGGTCGAAGCCGTGCTCGATCAGCCAGCGGACCGCCAGCAGGCTCCGCAGCGACCACCACGCGTGGATCACGTCGAGGTCGACGTCGACATCGGTGCCATAGCCGGCGATGACGTCGTCGAGGTGCTCCTCGTGGCCGAGCGTGAAGGTGGCGAGGTCGTACAGGGCGTCGCCCTGCCCGGCCTCGGACCAGTCGATGATGCCCGTGACCTCGTCGCCGTCGACGAAGACGTGCGCGATCTGCAGGTCGCCGTGCGTGAAAGCCGGGGTCCACGGCCGGAACGCGGCCTCGGCGACCTGGCGGTTGCGGGTGACCAGGTCGACGGGCAGGATGCCGTTCGTCACCAACACCCCGCACTCCTCGTCGAGTTCAGCCTCCAGCGCGGCGACGCTCCGGCCCGCCCGGCCGGGCCGGGGCGGCAGTGGCGCGTCGTGCAGCTTCCGGATGGCGGCGCCCGCCGCCGCCCACGCGGCCGGTGACCCGGTCGACGGCCCGCCGAGGCGCCCGAGCGTCGTCCCGGGGACCGCGGCGAGCGCGAGTACGGGCGGCTTGCGCCACAGCACCTCGGGCGTCGGGACCGGCGCGAGGGACATCGCCTCGACCTCGCGGTCGATGCGCGTCTGATCGGCGTCCACCTTCAGGAACACGTCGCCGACGCGCAGGGTCGCGCGTTCGGAATGGGCGACGACGACTTCGACCTCATCCATGGGCGACCAGTATTCCGGGGATCACCGCCGCCGTCGCCGGATTTACCACGTCGGCTCGGCCAACGTCCGCCCTGGTGCCCGAGTGTGACGAGCCGTCCGGGAGATGCTCCGGACGGTGCATGCGGGTCGGACCTCGATCCCTGTCGGCCTCCCGCGAGCGCCGAGACGAGCGCGAACACGATCAACGCCGGGAACGGCCCCCGGCGAACCGGGACGGCCGGTCGATCTTCGGATCGACCGGCCGTTTCGTCTTCCGTGGACGCCGGTCAGGTGGCGACGACGGTCGCCGCGGCCCCGCCGCGGTCGAGCTCGGCGTCGTAGATGTGCACGACCACGTTCACCGAGGACCTGATCCAGGTGTCACCGGGCGAGGTGACGCCCACGGGAATGCTCACGGTCTCCCCGCCGGTGCAGGGGAGCTGGACCGAGCCGACGCCCGACACGGCGGATTGCGTGGCCTGGACGGTGATCTTGACCCAGTCGAATATCGGGAGGCACCGGTAGGTGACGGAGACGTTCAGCGTCCGCCCGGCATCCGCGACGGTGGCGCCGTTGACGCCTATGGAGAGTCCTCCGGCGCTCGCGGGTGCGGCTGCGAGGACCGTGCTCGCCATGGCAAGGGCGGGGACGGCCAGGAAACGGGCGAACTTGGTACGGGTAGGTGCGCTCATGACAACCTTCTCTCCGGCAGTGGCAACGGACGGGATGGGGTGATCCAGGGGAGCTTCCGAGCCCCCCATGCTGCGGTTCGCCACTGACCCGGGAGCCAGAAGAGTTGTGGATGTCCGGAATGACACCGCGATGTGGCGTGGAGCCGCCCACACGCTCAGGATGACTCGATGAACGTCCGTTGCTCGTCGGCGAGTTGATCACGGCATCAGACGGCCTGAGCCTCGATCGGTGCGGCCGACCTGGCGGCCTGCTCGATCTTCGCGAAGTAGGCCGCACGGGCTTGCCCGTCGATCCGCTTCGCGTGTTCGGGGCGCATGCCGGTCCGGCCGTCGAGGCTCTCGCGGAGGATGTCGGCGTGCCCGGCATGGCGGTTGGACTCGCCGAGGACATGGACCATGACGGCGAACAGGTTCGTGCCGGCATGAGGCTCCGGCCACCACGGCACGTGGCCCGGGGCGTCGAGGGGGAGTTCGTTGATCGTCGCGTCCGAGTGTTCCCATGTGCGCTGGTAGAACCCGGTGATCTGCTCGCGGGTCTCGTCCTCGGTCGCCCACAGGTCGCTGCCGTCGGAGTCCTGCCACCGGGGCAGCGGTTCCGGGGAAGGGCGGTCGAAGACCTCGCCGAAGTACCTGGCCTCGACGGTGGCCACGTGTTTGACCAGGCCGAGGAGGTTGGTCCCGGACGCTGTCAGAGGTCGGCGGGCGTCGTATTCGGACAGGCCGTCGAGTTTCCAGAGCAGTGCCTCGCGGTCCCGCCGCAGTCGCCCGTGCAGGTTGTCCTTCGCGAATTCATCGATCATGCGCCATGAGGCTGCCATGGACTGCTCGTGGTCTCAAGATCCCGTACGCCCGGCAGCGCCGAGGCCTGGCCCTGGCCGCGGCCCTGACCTGCTGCAAGAAGCCTGCGAGACGTGCCACCTGAGATAATGTCCGTACACCCGGGACGGTCGTCGAACAGGCGGCGCGGAACGGCCGAGTCGGAACACCGAAGGCGCGTCCCGCTGTTAGCTTGCTGCCATGGCTCTCAACAGTGCGTACGAAGAACTCGGTACACGGTTCGTGCAGCAGTACTACGACTACTTCGACAAGCGAAGCTCGTCCAGTGCCGAGCTGGCCGCGCTGTACGCGGACGAAGCGATGCTCACCTTCGACGGCGAGCTGCGCCTGGGGCGGCAGGCCATCATGACGAAGCTCCTGGGGCTTTCCTTCACCACGGACGCTCGTCTCCTGACCAGCGTCGACAGCCAGCCCTTGCCCGACGAGGGAGTCCTCGTCACCGTCATCGGCAAGCTCTCGGTCGACGACTCGGTCATCAACTACAGCGACACCTTCGTACTGGCGTACGTCGGAAAGGGTCTCGCCATCACCCAGCACATCTTCCGCACCGTCACGGCCTGAGACGATGCGCGACGGACGACGAGCCGGCGGGGCCCGGCCCGCCCCGGCTACCCCCCGCTGACGTACACCGTCAGCGGGAGCGACCTGCTGCCGCCCGTCTGACCGTGAGGGGAGCATCGGGGGTGAGTCGGTCGGCGAGTCGGCGGCGGGTGGGGAAACCGGGCACCGGCGTGGCGATGAGTTTTCCGGCCCCGGAAGGTCTACATCTCGACCGGGACGACCACCTCACCCCCCACCGGGAGCACAGACATGGGCCTCATCCAGATCGAACTGTTCGCGACCCTCGACCTCGTCGGGCAGGCGCCCGGCGGACCCGACGAGGATCCGGAGGGGTTCCCGTACGGCGGCTGGCAGGCACCCCTGCTGAACGAGGTCACCGGCGCGCAGATCCTCGCCGCGTACGAGGGCACGGACGCCCTCCTGCTCGGCCGGCGGACGTACGACCTCTTCGCCTCGTACTGGCCGCAGCAGAAGGAGGGCGAGATCGCCGAACTCTTCAACCGCGTCCCGAAGTACGTGGCCTCCCGGGGCACCCCCGAGCTCCCGTGGGCCGGATCCACGCTGCTCGGCCCGGACCTGGCCGGCGCGGTGCGCGAGGTCCGCGACCGGCACCGGAACGTGAAGGTCGTCGGGAGCCTGAACCTGGTGCAGACCCTCCTGCGCGAGAAGCTCTTCGACCGGCTCGACCTGTGGGTGCACCCCATCGTGCTCGGCGTCGGGAAGAAGGTCTTCGACGACGGCGCGGTGCCCACCAACCTCACGCTCCTCGAACCGCCGGTGGCGGGCGCGCAGGGCACCGTGTACCTGCGCTACGGGCTCGCCGACGGCACGCCGAGGACCGGCGACATGAGCCTGCCCGACCGGGGCCTCGGGCACGACGACGACGCCCGGTGACCCGGGATGGCCACCGTCTCCGTCAACGGGACCGCCCTGGGCGTCGAGTCGTTCGGTGACGAGGGCGCGCCGCTCGTCCTGCTCGCGGGCGGGCCGACGATGCTCTCCTGGCCCGACGCGCTCTGCGAACGCCTCGCCGCCGGCGGGCGCCGCGCCGTGCGCTACGACCTGCGCGACAGCGGGGAGTCGACGACGACCGACCCGCGGGCACCCGGCTACACCCTGCGCGACCTCGCCGCCGATGCCGCGGCCCTCGCCGAGGCGCTCGGCGGGGCGCCCGCGCACCTCGCCGGGACCGGCGTCGGCGGGATGGTCGCCCAGGTGGCCGCGCTCGACCACCCGGGCGTGTTCTCCGCGCTCACCCTGGTCAACACCCGCGCCGTCGCCCCCGGCCCGCCCGACGACGACCTCCCCGACCACGACCGGGCGACGATGAGCCGCCTGTTCGCCCGCCCGGCGCCCGACTGGACCGACCGTACGGCGGTCGCGGAGTTCGCCGCCACCGGCGCGGAGATCCTCGGCGACGACCCGATCACGGCACGCGCCGTCGCCGCGCGTATCTGGGACCGCACGCCCGGCACCGCGCCCCCGGTCCAGACGGCCAACCACCTGGGCACCGTGTTCGCCGGGCTGGACTGCACACCCCGCTGGCGCGAGCGCCTGCCCGGGATCGGGGTACCCACCCTCGTCGTCCACGGCCGCCGCAACCGGTTCTTCCCCGTCGGCAACGGCGAGGCGATCGCGCGCGCCGTCCCCGGGGCGCGGCTGCTCGTCCTCGACGGGGCCGCCACCGCGATCCCCGACGCGGCGGTCGCCTCGGTCGCCGAGGCGATGCTCGCGCTCGGGTAGCGGATAGCGGATAGCGGGTAGCGGACGGCGGTTGGTGGGCGGTGCCCCCGCGGAGCGGCTGCGCCAGGCGCGGGAGGGGACCGGCGGGCCGATCGGCCGAGGCGGGCCGGAGGATCCGTACGGGCGCGCGTGGACGGCGGGCGCCGGAGCGATCATCCCGGGCGGAAGGGCGGGATGACGGTCCATCGGGGGTGCTAGAACCGTCGACGGCTGTGAACGCCCACCGGCGAACGCCGCCCCCCGTACCGTGCAACTCCTCGACGAGGGAGAAGACATGTCCGTCGCACGAACCGTACGTACCGCACGCACCGCGCTGCTCGCCGCCTTCGCCGCGCTCACCCTGCTGCTCAGCGGGGCCGTCACCGCGGCACCGGCCACCGCCGCCACCACGGGGCTCGACGACACCTGGGCCTGCTCCGTCCCCTCCGGCTACGTCTACGAGGGGGTCGTCTTCAGCCGGACGTGTAGCGGCGGCGGCAGCTGGAACTCGCCGCAGTACCACCTGCGCACGCCCGTCGACGGCCTCACCGCCTGCTCGACCGCCCCGGGCTTCACCTACGACGCCGCCGGCTCGTCCACCACGTGCAGCCTGACCCAGGGCGTCCCGTCCACCACCTTCCACCTGCGCGTCCCGGTCAGCGGCATGTGGGCGTGCAGCGTCCCGAGCGGCTTCACCTACAGCGCCACCACGTCGAGCCTGGACTGCGCCACCGTCCGCAACGTGCCGACCACCAAGTTCCTCCTGGCCCGCTGACCCCAGGCCCGCCGACCGGCTGACCGGCTGACCCGCTGACCCGGACCGTCCGTGGGTGGCGGTCCGTGCCGCACGTGCACGAGGTGATCCGGTCGGCGAGGACGTGCTCTCGCCGACCGGATCACCTCAGTGGTCCGTGCTCAGGGGGCCGTGCTCGGTGCGGGGGCGGTCAGAAGATGAGCTTCCAGCCGTCGAGGTGGCCGGAGTCGCCGCGGTACGTGTCCTGCATGCGGAGGCGCCAGGTGCCCTTGGCGGGCTGGGCGGAGGCGTCCACCGTGTAGGTCTCGATGACGTTCTCGCCCGAGTCGCTGAAGCTGCCCTTCTTCAGCGAGTACACCGTGCCGTCCGGGCCGACCAGGTCGATGACCAGGTCGCCGCGCCAGGTGTGCTTGATGTCCACGCTCACCTTGAGGTCGCTCGGCGCCTGGCCCTGGAGCCGGTCGACGACGATGTCGGAGAAGACCGCCGGGCCGCCGTCCGGGATCGGCAGGGAGGTGCTGTTCGCGAAGATGCCCGGGGAGACCCGCCAGGTGAACGTCGTCGACGTCCTGCCGCGGTGGGAGCTCTGGGCGGTCACGGTGACCGTGTAGGTGCCCGGGAGGGCCGGGACGCCGGTGACGCGGCCGGTGACCGGGTGGAGCGTCAGGCCCAGCGGGAGGCCGGTCGCGTGGTAGGTGACGATGCCGGGGTTGAGGTTCGAGGCCTCGATCCCGAGGTCGGCGGAGGTGCCGATCGCGGTGATCTGGTTGGTGACGGGCTCCAGCAGGAGGCCGTCGACGACGCGCGGGCCGACGTTGATGGCCGCCCAGGCGTTGGCGGTGTTCTGGTACGTCGTGCTGTTCTTCCCGTACAGGTCGGAGGCGGCCTGGAGGGTGGCGGTGCGGGCGGCCGCGTAGTTGGTCGACGAGGTCATGTAGGTGGTGAGCGCCCGGTACCAGATCTTGGCCGCCGCGTCCCGGCCGATGCCGGTCACCGGCAGGCCGTCGGAGGTCGGGGAGTCGTAGGCCACGCCGTTGACGGTCTTGGCGCCGCTGCCCTCGGAGGCCAGGTAGAACCAGTGGTTGGCCGGGCCGGAGGAGTAGTGGACGTCGACGGAGCCGACGTCGGCCGACCAGTAGTCCCTGGAGCGGCCGTCCTTGGAGGGCTTGTCCATGTAGCGCAGCGGGCTGCCGTCGCCCCGGATGTCGATCTTCTCGCCGACCAGGTAGTCGCCCTTGTCCTCGGGGTTGTCGGCCCAGAACTCGATCGCGGCGGCCATGATGTCGGAGGTGGCCTCGTTCAGGCCGCCGGACTCGCCGCTGTAGACCAGCTTCGCGGTGGCGGAGGTGACGCCGTGGGTCATCTCGTGGGCGCCGACGTCGATCGAGGTCAGCGGCTTGACGTTGCCCGCGCCGTCGCCGTAGGTCATGCAGAAGCAGGCGTCGGACCAGAACGCGTTGACGTAGTTCTTGCCGTAGTGGACCCGGGTGTAGGCGCCTACGCCGTCGTCCTTGATGCCGTTGCGGCCGTGGACGTTCTTGTAGTAGTCCCAGGTGAGTTGGGCGCCGTAGGCGGCGTCGACGGCCGCGGTCTGCCGGTTGGCGACGGTGCCGTCGCCCCAGGTGTCGGTCGGGTTGGTGAACAGCGTCCTGGTGCCGCTGGTGCCGTTCAGGTCGTAGGTGCTGTGGCCGCCGCGGGTGTTGTCGGTCATCGCGAAGCCGCCGGCGACCGCCGAGGTGCCGATGGTGACCTGGCCCGAGTACTTGCTGGTGCCGACGCCGGTCTCGATGCCCTGGTACTCGAAGATCTTCTTGCCCGTGTCGGCGTCGGTGATGACGTGCAGTTCGGACGGCGTGCCGTCCTCCTGCGTACCGGTGACCACCGTCTCCCAGGCGAGCCGCGGGGTGCCGGACGCGGCCCAGACCACCTTGCGGGCGTCGTCGGCCGCCGCCTCCGTGACCTTCGCGCTCCCGGCGCTGTCGAGCGCGAGGCCCTTCGCCGCGTCGGCGCTCTCCTTGGGGGTGGTGTCGACGGCGATGTCCGCCTCGGTGGCCTTGGTGACGCCCCTGGTGGTGCCGTCGGGGGCGGTGTGGACGACCAGGTCGCCGCCGAGCACCGGGAGTCCGTCGAAGGTCCGCTCGTAGCGGGTGTGCAGGCTGCCGTCCGCGTCCTTGGTGACGCCCTTGACGACCAGCGCCTCCTTCGCGTCCAGGTTCAGCGACCTCGCGGTCTTCGCCAGGGACGCGTCCGCGGAGGCCAGCAGCTCGCCGCGCTGCTCGGGCGACAGCTGCACCGGCATCGCGCCGGCGAAGGCCTGGACCCCGGCGGGGGCCTCGGCGGGAGTCCCGGCAGGAGTGTCGGCGGCGGCGACGCCGGGCGTCAGAGCGGCCACGACCATCGCGGCGCCGACTAGCAACGCGCCCGCGGCGGTGGACTTTCGGGGGGATCGAGTCACACGGAACTCCTTCTGCGACGGCCCGGGTTCGGGGGCCGGAGTCAGCCGGGCGGCCTGGGGTGACGCCGCCCGGTAGAGCTGGTGGTTCGAATGAGATGGGAAGGAACAGTGTCATTTTTGGTCTGAACGCGTCACCCTTTGTGCAACAAGTTGGCCGAATACCTTCGCCAATGACGTAATGGGGAGGTAATTCTTCGCCAGAAGGCGAGCAATGCGGGGGGAAAACCGGTGCACCGCGCTGTCGTGGGTACCGGCACGACGCCGTGGCAGACTCGGCCCATGACGATCTCCCTGCCCGAGCCCGACCAGCAACTCTCCGACCCCAGTGAGCTGTTGCTCGACTACCTCGACTACTACCGCTCCGTGATCGGCGCCAAGACCGAGGGGATGTCCGACGCGGAGCTGCGTGCCAGCCGGCTCCCCTCCGGATGGACCATGCTCGAACTGCTGAAGCACCTCGTCCACATGGAGCAGCGCTGGCTGCGCTGGGGCTTCCGCGCCGAGCAGGTCCCGGCGCCCTGGGGCGACCGGGGCCCGGAGGACCGCTGGTACGTCGGACCGGAGGAAACGGCCGCCGAACTCCTCGCCGCGCTGCACGCGGGCGGCGAGCACACCCGGGCCGTGGTGTCGGGCACGCCCCTGTCCACCGTCGCCGCACCCGGCGGCCGCTTCCCCGACGACGGCACCCCGCGGCCCACCCTGGGCTGGATCCTGTTCCACGTCCTCCAGGAGTACGCCCGCCACGCGGGGCACCTGGACATCGTCCGCGAGCTCACCGACGGGGCCACCGGCTGACGCCCGCCACCGGCTGACAGTCGCAGCCGGCGGGCGGGGTGCGCCCGCCGGCTCAGCCGGCCAGGTGGGCGAGCAGCGCGTCGCCCGCCGGGTAGGGGCGTTCGGCGGGGAGGAGCTGCCGGGCGGCCTCCAACTCCCCCTCCCGCACCCGGTCGTGGACCGCGTGCGCGAGCGCGGTGACGTCCTCGACCGCGACGATCCACTCCTCCGCGTACCGCGCGGCCGCCTCCCCGGTCAGGCCGAGCTGGAGCGACCGGTGGGGCAGTGGCCGAAGGTGCAGATCGCGCTCCGGATCCCACTGCACCCGCGCCGGGGACCTCTGTGTCAGCGATTTTCCCAGCTCGGCGGGGGTGTGTGCCCGTCAACCGCCCGCCGCGTACGGCCAGTTCGCAAACTGATCTCTGGACGCAATCGGTTTGTCATGCAAACCTGGTCCTCATGGCGACTCAACCCGTTCAGCCCTCAAGCGACCCCCGGCACCTCCTGGCAGCGACCGGGGCCGTGATCCAGCGCGTCCGCCGTGAGCAACGCGGCGCGTGGTTCCCGCTCCTGGCCTTCGCCGCCGTGAGGTTCGGCGCGATACCGGTCGTGCGGTACGGCCAGGGCCCCTGCGACGCGCCCCGCTACGGCCTGGGCGGAGTCTGCGTCAACTCCCTTCCCCCTGCCATGTGGTACTGGCCGGTGACGCTGCTGCTCGCCTACGCCGCGATCAGCTGGTTCTACCTCCGCCGGTCCGCCCGGCTCGGCCTGGGCACCCGGATCCGGCCGTACCTGGTGCTGGGCGTCGTCCTCGCCCTGCTCATGACCGCCGACCAGGTGTGGACGGTGTCCCACCCGGGCTTCCTCGCCGACCTCTACGGGCAGCCGGGACCGCTCTCCGCGGTCGCCGACACGCTGATGAGCCCGGCCGGCACGATCGGTCTGGCGCTGCTGCTGCTCGCCTGGATCGAGCGCAGCCGGCCGCTCCTCGCCGTGACCTGCGGATACCTGATCGCCATGCTCTCCTCCGACGACCTTCCCGGCCTGTCCCCGTGGTCCTTCCTCCCCGGCGTGCTGCTGGAAGGCGGCGTGCTGCTGCTCGGCGGCGTCGCCCTCGCCCTGCTGCACCACCGGGCCCAGGGACGGTCGGCCGAATGACCGAGCACCCCACCAGCGGCCTCGACGACGTCGTCCACCAGCGCGTCCGCCTGGGCATCCTCGCCGTGGCCAAAGAGGCCCGGAAGGTGGAGTTCACCTTCCTGCGCACCACCCTCGGCCTCACCGCCGGCAACCTCTCCCAGCACCTCGGCGTCCTGGAGAAGGCCGGCCTGGTCACGATCGACAAGGGCTACGAGGGCAAACGCGCCCGCACCTGGATCCAGCTCACCAAGGCCGGCAAGAAGGCCCTGCACGACGAGATCGCGGCACTCCGGAGCCTGATCCACCGCCTCGAAGGAGCCGAGGAACCCGACGGGGGAGCCACCGGGACGACCGACCCCGGCCCCGTGGCCGCCCCGGCGCCCCACTGAGATCACCCCGGGAGGACCCCCGGACATGCCGCAGGGCGGCAGCACCGGCCGAACCGGTGCTGCCGCCCTGTGTGTTCCCGTCCGGTCAGCCGAGCGGGGTCAGCTCCACCTCGTAGCGGTAGAGCCGGTCGTTCACCCAGCACGCCAGGTCGGCGCCGGCGGTGTGCCGGGCGAGTTCGGCGAGCAGGCGCTCGGTGAACCCGTCCAGCTGCCGGGCGTCGACCGGGGCGGCGCCGGAGCGGGCCCCTGCGGCGAAGGGGAGTTCCTCCGCACGGGACGACACGGTGTAGGTCACCGAGTCACCCGCGTCCTCCGACGGGGCGAGGTGCCGGCCGGGCTCGTCCTCGGCGAAGACCAGCCCGGTGCCCGAGGCGGCGCGGTTGGCCGCCTCGACCAGGGAGAAGCCCGGTGCGGTCAGTGGAGCCTCGCTCCCGAGCCGCAGGTCGACTACGGCCTCCGACAGCCCCGGCGGATCGATCCGGTAGCTGTAGTTCCCGTCGGCGTCGATGTAGGAGGCCGTCTCCAGGCCGCCCAGTGCCGCGTGCAGCCGGGCGGTCGCGAAGCGGCAGTAGGAGCGGAGCGCGGTGACCTCGTCCTCGCCTGCCAGATCCGCGACGCCGACGTGGAGTTGGCAGTCGTACAGGCGCTCCGCGTACCCGATGTCGTGGGTCACGCCCACGGCCGGGCCCGACACGTCACCGGGTTCGGCGGTCAGCCAGAGAGTGAGCCGTGAACCGTCCGGTCCCACCGTCTCGTGCCAGGTTCGCGCCGCCGGACCGCCCGGGAGGCCGAGGGTCGAGGCGATCTCCTCCGCCGTGAGGGAGGGCTCGTCAAGGCGTCGGATGGAGACCACCGCATTGACCGACATGCTCAGCACCCCCCGCCACGGCACTTGGGTTCACTGCCGATCTTACCGCTGATCACCCAGCCGCCCCGGAGGTCGCCCCGGGCCCAGATCTGGTACTCCTGGAAGTGGGCCGTGTTGTTGGTCAGGAACTTGTTGAGACTGGCCATGGCCGTCTTGGCGCTGTATCCATCCGCGACGGTCACATAGGCCCGGACGGCTCCCTTGCCTTCCGTCACGCCCCTGAGCTGGTCCCTGACGACGTCATCGCTCTTACCGGTAGATGCCTTGAACTCTGAGGGCACGCCGTCCACGTAGGCGTCCGATGTCTTGCCCGCTGCCTCGGGGATCGCCACCACCTTGTGGCCTCCCTGCGCCAGGTCGAACGCGATCCGGTACTCGCCGAGACTGAATCCGCCCTGGGAGATCTTGCCCTTCGCCAGCCGCGTGAAGGTCTTGGGGTCGAACGGGGAGGCGCTTTCGTCGATCCGGCCGGCGGCCTCCTCGACCATGTTCTTGTCGAGGATGTCCTGGGCCATGTTGGCGAACTGGCAGCCGTCCTTGGCGGAGGGGCGGCAGTACTTCTTGTTGATCTCCCGGATCTTGTTCAGGTACTCGCCGATGATCGGGTTGTCCTTCTGCATCAGCCAGGCCACCCGGGCCTCGTACCACAGCTTGCGGTTCTCGGGGGTGCCCACGGTGGTCTTGCTCGGGGTCGGCTTCGATCCGCCGCCGCCGCCACCGCCGCCGCCGCCACCACCGCCACCGCCACCGTCGCCGTCGCCGTCATCGGCGGGGGTGTCCGTGACACAGCTGGTGACGCACTGGGGGCCCTTGGTCGGCTCGTGGAACGTGCCGTTCATGCCGACCCAGCCGTGCAACGCCATGTCGTTGCCCGAGCAGTCGTCGGCGCACATCTTGCGGCCGTCGGGGTCGCTGGTGCTGGTCGGGTTGCCGCCCGAGTAGGCGTACCCGTTCAGCTCCTTGGGGCTGGTCGGGTTGAACTCCGGGTCGATGCTGAGGAACCGGCCCAGGGACGGGTCGTAGTCGCGTGCCCCGAGGTGGACCACCCCGGTCGGCTCGTTGACGCCGCCGAGGAAGCCCCGGCTGCCCGCCCACGAGGCCGGCGCGGCGCCGCGCTGCTCGCCGTACGGGGTTGTCCGGCGCTGCGCCGCCGTGCCGGTGGAGGCGTCGACGTTGAGCTCGGAGGTGCCGTGGTGGTCGGTGACCTGGAAGCCGACCTTGTTGTCGTCCGTGCGGACGCCGACCGCCGAGCCCAGCGAGTAGTAGCGCGTGGCGGCGGGCTTGGCGGCGCCCTTGGCCAGGGTCAGCTCGGTGGCGCCGAGGTAGAGCGTCCAGTTCTCGGCGCCCGGGTTGGCGCTGTCCAGGACGTGCGAGGTCAGCCGGCTGCCGCTGGGGTCGTAGAGGTACTCCGTCGTCTTCGTGCTGGTGACGGGCCCGTTCTTGACGGTGTCGACGACCTTGCCGAGCTTGCCCTCGGCGTCCCAGGTCAGCGCCTGGTCGCTGGTGGCTCCGGCGGCGAGGTCCCGGTGGCGGGCGATGGTGTTGCCCGCCGGGTCGTAGCCGGCGGTCTCGGCGAGGACGCCGGTGCCGCTGGTGCCCTTCAGGGTGTGCGGCTGGGCGGCCGTCGCGCCGGGGTAGTTGTACTTGGTGGTGACGTCCTTGGCGGGGTCTCCGGTGGTGTCGTGCCGGGTCTGGGTGTCCCGGGTGCTGTCGGGGTTGAACTGCCAGCTGGTCCAGTACGGGGCCGGGCCGCCGAGCGCCTTGGCGTCGGGCGTGGCCGGGCAGCCGGTGCCGCTCGGGGTGAACGCCTCGGTGAGCCGGGCCAGGTAGTCGTACTGGAAGCACTGCCGGTCGGTGCCGGCGCGCGAGGTGTCGGTGATCGACGTGACGTTGCCGACCTGGTCGTAGGTGTAGGCGGCCGCGCGCAGCGGGCTCGCCACGCCGTACTGGTCGGTGCGGCTGGACGCCAGCCGCTGGGTGCCCCACTCGTAGGCGTTGGTGAGGTAGAGCTGCTTGTTCGCCGTCCCGTCGGACAGCGTGCTCTGCAGCGGCTTGCTGGTCAGGCTGTAGGTCTGGCCGGTGAGGTAGCTGCTCAGACCCTGGGCCGTGGTCATCCGGGTGAGGGCGTCGTAGCCGTAGGCCACCGACTCGGCGGCGAGGTTGCCGGCCGCCGGGTAGCTGGTGCTCTGCGGCTTGCCGTCGAGCCGGTAGACGGTGCCGTTGACGTAGTTCCCGGCGAGCGCCTCCTGGCCCGGGACGGACGGAACGCTGAGCGTGGTCCGGGTCGCGCGGCCCAGCGCGTCGTACAGCGACCAGGTGGTCGTGTACGGGTACGCGGTGCCTCCGACGGTGGAGTACCGGGTCGCCGAGGAGATCAGGCCCTTGTTGCCGGACGGGTCCCAGGTCTGCGAGGTGAGCAGCGGGCCCGACACGGAGCCGGAGCGCAGCTCGGTCTGCCGGTCGAGGTTGTCGTAGACGTACGCCAGGGTCTGGTTGTTGCCGTCCCGGCTGGTGGCCAGCCGGCCGCGGTCGTCGTAGGTCTTGACCGCCGTGCCGGAGTCCGGGTCGACGGTCTTGACCTGGTGGCCCTGCTGGTCGTACGTCCAGCTCCACTGGGTGCCGGACTGGTCCGTCAGCCGGGTGGTGTGCCCGGCCGCGTCGTGGGCGTAGGTGGTGCGGTCGTAGTCACCGGCGGGGGAGCCCCCGCGGTACTGGCGGATCTCGGTGGTCCGGCCGCGGGCGTCGCTGATGGTCGTCGCCGGGGTGCCGCCGGTGGGCGGGGTGACGGTGACCCGGTCGCCGCCGTACTCGGTGAGCGTGGTGGAGATCGGGGTGCCGACGCCGTTGCCCGCCAGGGTGGTGGACTTGACGACGCGGCCGAGGCCGTCATAGCTGTTGGCGGTCTGGGTCTCGACGCCGGTGGCGTCCTCGACCTTGAACAAGGTGGTGGAGGGCGCGCCCGTCGCGTAGTACGGGGCGTAGGCGAGCGCGGCCTGGCCGTGCTCGTCGAAGAAGGAGTCGGTCAGGACGCGGCCGCCGTTGTCGCCCGGGTCCTGGGTCTGCCGGATCCGGCCGAAGCCGTCGTACAAGGTGTACGCGGTGGCCTGGGAGCCGTCGGCGTTGAGCTCCTTCGTCGAGATGACGCGGATCTGGCCGTCGTTGTCGATGTACCCGAACTCGTGGTTCGGGGTCTGGCCGGTCCCCTTGGACCGGTTGGGCAGCCAGACCTTGAGGGTGCGGCCGAGCGCGTCGTACTGGGAGTCGGTGCGGCGGTTGTTGGCGTCGACGGTGTCGACGGCCTGGCCGCGCAGCAGGTCGAGGTCGGTGACGGAGACCATGGCGGTGGCGGGGTTGCCCGCGACCACCGGAGGCCCGGTCGTGGTGACCTTGGTCGGCCGGCCGTTCGCCGGGGCGAAGCCGGTGGTGGTGGTCTGCGCCAGCGGGCTGGCGGTGGTCACCGGTCCCGTGGCGCCCGTGGTGTCGAACACCGTGGTGGACGCCAGCTTGGTGGTGCTGTCGGCACGGCCGTAGGCGTCGTAGTGGGTCGTCCCGTCCAGGTAGGTGGCGCGGTTGCCGGAGCGGGACTTCAGGGTGTGCACGGTGGTGGCGTCGCCCTTGACGGGAGCCGCGCCGTAGGCCTGGCCGTCGTAGCGGGTGCGGATGTCCGACAGGACCGCGGAGGTGCCGTCCGCCTGGGTGTCGCGGTTCATGGCCGCCGAGCAGTTGGCGGCGACCATCTCGATCTGGATGCTGCCGGTGAGGATCCAGGCCGCGGTGTTGTCCGCGTACGTCGTGCGGGTGCAGGTGTCGTCGGTGCCGACCGCGACGTCGCCCAGGTCCTCGCTCTGCGTCGTACGGCCGTAGCCGTCGAACGAGGTCGCGGTGCGGGTCTCGCGCCAGGAGGCTCCGGCGCCCTTGTCGAGGGAGGTGAAGGACCGGGTCGCCTGGGTGCCGGTGAGGTTGGCGGTGGTGGTGCCCCAGTCGTTGGAGCGCTTGGCGGTCTCCTTCTTCCACGGGGTGCTGACGGACTTGGAGAGGATCACGCCGCCGGGCTTGTCGTACTGCTCGCTGCGGTACTCGTAGCCGGCCCAGGCCTGGTCGTCGGTCAGGACGGTGCCCTGGCCGTCGTCCACGGTGACGCCGCGCTTGCTGTTCTTGTCACCGGGGTTGTCGCGGTCCTGGTCCATGCCGCGCAGGAAGTAGTGGTCGGCCTGGGTGGTCATGCCGGTGACGCCGCCGGTCTCGACCCGGGCGTGGGCGTAGCCGCGCCACTGGGACCAGGTCTTGAGCTTGGCCGGGGTCAGGCCGTCCTCGTCGTCGAAGTGCCAGGCGGCGTCGCCGAGGTAGCTGTAGTGGGTGACCATGTCGGGCGCGCCGCCGGTGCGGTCGGTGGCGATGACCGCTTCGACGACGTACTTGTTGAACCACTCCGTGGTGACCGGCACGTCGTTGGACGGCTGGTACATCTGCGGGAAGCAGCGGGTGGTGTTGGACTGCGGCGTGGGCAGGGCGTTCCAGTCGCAGGCCGCGGCCGAGTAGTTGACGTCGAGCTGGCCGCCCTGCTCGTCGGTGATGGTGCCCAGGCGCTGCTTGATGAACGGCATGCGGCCGTCACCGACCTTGTCGAGCCGGTTCGCCAACTGCTTGTAGGCGAAGCCGGTCTTCGGCAGGGTGATCGCCGGGGCGGCGGACGACCCGGTGTGCTGGATGGAGTCCAGCAGCAGCTGGTAGTCGAAGTCGGCGGTGCCCCACTTGTGGTTCAGGGTCCACGTGTCGACCGCGGCGTAGTTCCCGTCGGCTTGGAGCGTCCTGGCGGTGACGGAGGTCAGCCGGGTCCGGGTGAAGTAGGTCGGCGAGGACTGGCCGGTGCAGTCGGTGCCGTCCTTGCAGTTCTGGTCCCACGGGGTGTCGTACCAGTACTGCCGGTTGGCGTCGATCTTCGCCGGGTCGCAGAGCGCGGCGTTGGTCTCCAGGCAGCGTTCGGCGGTGCCGAAGTCGACCCGGCCCATCGGCTTGACGGTGGCCGAGTAGACGTCCTGCTGCTGCTGGCCGTACTCGATGTGGTCCAGACGGCCGCCCCGGATGTACGGGGTGCGGTCGGAGGCCTTCAGGTTGCGGCCGTAGTTGTTGGTCTCGGGGGTGTACCAGTAGGTGATGTCGTTGCCGTGGGCGTCGACCACCAGGTCCAGGTTCCACCGCCAGCCCTGCTGGCACCAGGAGGACGCGAAGTCGGCGCCGTTGCACGGCTCGCCCGCGTTGTTGCCGTACACCGGCACGGTGTAGACGGACTTGGTCTCCGGCTTGCCCGCCGACCAGTTCGGCAGGCGGTTGTAGCCGAAGTAGTAGTTCGTGCCGTCGGCGGTGGTGGCGCGGAAGTACTCGCCGTCGTTGTCGCCGTTGCCCCGGCCGGTGTCGCGCAGGCGGGTGACCTTGGTGTTGTCGTCGCCCTTGATCCGCCACTCGTCGCCGGAGACCGGGATCAGCTCGCCGGAGTGGCCGCCGAAGCTGATGGTGCCGTTGTCGGTGCCCCAGCACAGGTCGCCCGGGCTGTTGGTGCCGGTCTTGGGCGCCCCGTCGTCCGCGCAGGCCTTGTAGCTGCGCTCGACGAAGCCGGGGGAGAGCTCGAAGCCGTCGCCGGCCCAGGAGGCCTGGTTGTTGCTGTTGGCCGTCCGGCCGTCGATCGCGCCGGAGTTGTAGGACAGCCCGATCTTCGGGGTCAGCCCGCCGGGCATCGTGGTCAGCGGCATGTCGTACGACCAGCTGAACGACCCGCTGTTCAGCGAGGTCGACCAGGAGGACGCCGGGGTCAGCGGCGTCGCCTTGTAGTCGCCGCTCGGACCGGCGCTGCCGGCCGTGGCGGCCAGCACCATCGCGCCCGGCGCGGACGCCAGCCGCATCGACCCGGCCGGCGCCGTGGTCAGGGAGTCCGCGGCGACGGTCTGCTTCGCCACGTCGTTGCCGCCCGGCAGCGGGGTCTGCACCCGGCACTCGGGCAGGTCGGGCGTGGTCAGCGCGCACTCGGGCAGGCGGACCAGCTTCAGCCGGGAGCCGAAGCCGGCGCCGGCGGCCTGGGCGAAGGACGAGTAGTCGACGGCCAGGCCGCTGTTCTCGTCGGCGCCGGAGACGGTCAGCAGCAGGCCGTTGATCCCGGCCTTCGCGGCGGCGTCCTGGCCGAGCAGCTCGACCTTCGCCTTGCCCGCCGCGCCGGCGGAGGAGAGGGCGACGGGCAGCTTGCCGGCCTTGACGGCCCTGCCCTTCTCGCCGGGGACGTCGACGGTGGCGCTGCCCGCGCCGGGCAGGGCGCCGTGCTTGCCGTCGACCGTGCTGACGGTGGTGTCGGCCTTGCGGCCCTTGGCCTTCGCGTCCGAGCCCTTGACCGGCTTCTCGGGCGAGACCGCCGAGGGCCTGGTGTACGGTTCCGCGGCCGCCGCGACGGCGGCCAGCGGCAGTGCCGGCAGCAGCGACCCGACCAGCGTGCCCGCGATGATCGCGGACACTCTGGTGCGGGTCGGCCTCGGCACCGACCTCTTCCTGCTCATGTGGGGAACAACTCCTCAGGGGAAAACGGGTGTGACGGACCGTGGGCCGGGCGGCAGGAAGCCGCCCGGCCCACGGAAGGTTGGGGAATCAGACGCCGGTGGAGGTGCCCAGCTCGACGTTGTAGTCGGCCAGCTTGGCGATCTGCGCGGGGCTCAGCACGCCCTGGTACAGCCAGACGTCGTCCAGCTCACCGGAGAAGTACTCGCCCCAGGCGCCGGACGCCCTGGTACGGCCGAACTGCACGCCGCCGCCCGCCTCGTAGGGCTGCGGAGCGCCCGTCCAGGAGATGTGCGGGGTGCAGGACTTGTCACCGTCCGCGCAGCCCTGGTTCTCGACCTGGCCGTTGACGTACAGGGCGAGCCGGTCCGCGAAGGCGTCGTAGCTGACCGCCAGGTGCGTCCAGTTCTCCATGACGGAGGTGGCCGGAGTGTGGGTCGTCAGGGTGCGCGCCGCGCCGTTGGCGTCGGAGTCGCGGACCTCGGCCTGCCACTGACCGGTCGGCTGGCCGTTGGCGTCGTTGCCCAGCGGGTGCCAGCGCAGGGTGACCGCGCTGTTGTTGGCGCCGGCCACGGACAGCACCGTCATGTCCCGGGTCGGGACGCCCGCCGTGTTCGCCCAGCCGGCCAGGGTGAAGCTCTGGCCGGTGTGCAGCGGGACGGAGCCGGTGGCCGCGTAGCCGGTGGAGCCGTTCAGCAGCAGGGTGCCGGGGGTCTGGAACAGGCCGCCGTCGGCCTTGATCGAGGCGCCGCCGCCGAGCTGGGCGCCGGCCTTGGCCGGGCCCTCGTCGGGGGTGACGGCCGGGGCATCGGCCGGGGTGCTGGTGGCGGTGTTGAGCTTCCAGCGGCCGGCCAGCTGCGGGCGCTGCTGGACCATGGCGCCGGCCTCGGGGCCGGTGACGACGCGGTCGTAGATCCGCACGTCGTCGATCTCGCCGCCGAAGAACTCGCCGTTGACGCCCTCGCGGTTGACGGCGCCGATCTGGATCGGGCCGGGGTTGGCCCACGGCGCGTTCTGGGTGTAGTCGGACTGGCCGACGAGGAAGCCGTTGATGTAGAAGCGCAGCTTCTTCGCGGCGGTGTCGGAGACGCCCAGCAGGTGGGTCCACTCACCGGTGGTGCCGGTGAAGCACGGCACGCCGTTGATCTGGCTGCCCGCGGTGCAGGCGTCCTGCCAGGTGCGCACCAGGGTGTCGGCGGAGCTGTCCTCCTTGTAGCGCCCGAAGATCCAGCGGCCCCAGTAGGGCGAGTAGTACAGCGAGAACTCGTTGTTGTGCTGGCCGATCTGGGTGACCGCCATCTTCGGGGTGGTGTCGCCCGGCGTCGGCGCGGGCAGCTTCACCCACGCGGAGACCGAGAAGTCCCGGCTGCCGTCGACCTGCGGGCGGGTGCCGCGCAGGTAGTCGTCCGCGCCGTCCAGGTGGATCGCCTTGTCGGCGATGCCGGGGCGGCCGAGCGCGACGCCGTTGTAGGCGGTCAGGTTGTCGGTCTCGGTGGTGCCGACGGGCTTGGCGGAGCTGCCGTCCAGGTGCCAGACCGCCTTCGCGGGGCGGCCGGTGGCGAGCTGCTTGTCGGCGGCCACGTCGGCGGCCTCGGCCTTGCTCAGGGAGCGGTCCCAGAGCCGGACCTCGTCGACCGAGCCCGTCCACGGGTCGGTCCAGTTGCCGTGCCACTTGGAGCGGCCGAACTCCAGCGGGCCGCGCGCGTCCCAGGCGGCGGTGACGGCCACCGGGGTGCCGGGCACGCCGTTGACGTACAGGGTGCTGGTCCTGGCGGTCGGGTCGTAGACGCCGACCAGGTGGGTCCACTGGCCGAGCACGACCGGGGTGTCCGAGCTCGCGGGCTCCAGGGTGTAGACGGCGTTGGTGTCCTGGGTGGAGGTCCACATCGTCCACTTGCCGTTCATCAGCCCGAGGGCGAAGCGGGCGGCCCAGTTGCCGTTCTCACTGACCGCGACCCGGTTGCGGGTGGTGTCGCCGGTGAGGTTGACCCAGGCGGAGACGGCGAAGCCGCGGGTGGTGTCCAGCACGTTGCCCTGGGTCTCGGCGTAGCCGTTGGCGGTGCCGTCGAGGGCGAGGCCCTCGGCGAGGTGGCCGGGGGCCCCCGCGGTGGCGCCGGAGCCGAGGGTGGCCTCGAAGCCGCCGCCGGTGCCGGTGACGCTGGTGCCGCTCGGGTCGTCCATCGACCAGCCGGTGCGCTGGGCCTGCCCGGTGAGCACGTTGAAGTAGTACGTCTCGGGCTGGGAGGCGTTGCCCGCGCCGTCGACGGCCCGGGCGGAGATGAAGTGGACGCCGGCGGTCTGCGGCTGGATGCGGACGGTCTGTCCGGCGCCGCCGCTGGTGGCGACCTCGTTCGCCGCGGACGGCGAGGTGTCCAGGCCCCACTGGTACTTGACCACATCGGTGGCGGCGGACTTCAGGGTGAACTGGCCGCTCTTGCCGACGCCGTCGGTCCACGGGAGCGCCGCGGTGGCGTCCTTGGAGCCGGGGTAGGCGTCCGAGGTGATCGCCGGGCCGTCCGGTGCGGAGGTGTCGACGATGAAGTAGCAGCCGGTCGGGTCACCGTCGGAGGACCACGGCCCCCACTGCGCGCCGTCCCAGGCGCGGGCCTCCCAGTCGAGCTGGAGGTTCTTCGGCAGGTCGGTCGGCAGCGGCCAGGAGAAGATCGAGCCGGAGGCCTTGAAGGTGTTGCCCCCCGGTGCGGCGTCCTCGGAGCCGGTGGACCACCAGCGCCGGCGCAGGCCGGTGCCGTCGTCCCAGCCGACCGCGAACTGCACGCCGATGGCCTCGCCGTCCGGGTCGGTGGCCCGGGTGGTGACCTGCGGCATCTTGTTGATCTTGATGCCCGGGTACTGGCAGACCGAGCCCGGCGACATCGTCATGTCGGACATCGGGATCTGGTTCGGCCGCAGGTTGTAGTACACCTGCAGGTAGGCGTCGTCGGTGAAGCGCTTCCAGGCGAGGGTGTCGCCCTCGTTCTGGGCCTTCAGGCCGAAGGTGATGGTCGGCCAGCCCCAGTTGGCGGCGTCCTGGACGAGGTTCTTCACCGCGCCGGTCTCGCCGTACTCCAGCCAGCCGCCGGGGCAGTTGCCGCTCCAGCCCTTGGCGGTGTTGATGGTCTGCAGGTAGCGGCTCCAGAACCCGGAGGCGTTCTGGGCGTTCCAGTTCAGGCCGGGGGAGATGTAGCCGGTGCTCCACAGCTCGACGGGCCGGGCGTCGCAGGAGTACGACCAGCTCTCGTAGGTGCCGAAGGTGGCGCCGAGGATCTGCTTGCCGACGAACGGGTTGGACACCTGGAAGAAGGCGCGCTTCACGTCGGTCGGCGCGCAGCGGGAGGTGTCGCCGCAGTAGCCGACGCCCCAGTCGTGGACGTAGCTGCTGTTGTACGTGAAGTGCCAGTACGCCTGGTTCGGGTAGGTGCGCGAGACGCCCGCCCAGTCGCCGGCGTGCGGGGTGTTCCACGCCGGGTCGATCATCACCGGGTAGACCGTGTCCGGCGCGTCCAGCATCGCCTGGTCGGGCGAGAGCAGCAGGGCGTCCTTGGGCAGCTCGACCTTGAGGCGGGTCATCTTGGCGCCCTCGCCGGGCAGGTCGCCGTAGCCGGCGACGGCCGGGTCGGTCGGCGCGGGGGCGGCGGGAGCAGCGGGAGCGGCGGGAGCGGCGGGGGCCGCGGCCTCGGCTTGCGGTGCCGCCTGCGGGGCGGCCTTGAACGCCTTCGGCGCGGCGGGCGCGGCAGGCGCGGTAGGCGCGGCGGCCGGGGCACTCGGAGCGGGCGCGGCGCCGGCCGGCTTGGAGGAGTCCCACATCACCGGGACGGGCGCCTCGAAGACGGTGCCGCCGCCGGAGGGGTCCTTGGCCTTGAGGGTGCCGTCCGCCTCCTGGCTGACCGTCAGGCCGTTGCCCTGGAGGCCGAGCCGGAGCTGGTCCAGCTCGGGGTTCTTGGCGGCCTCTGCGGTGTGCACCACGATGACCTGGGTGAACCCGGTCTTGGTGGCGGACAGCCTCAGGTCGACGTCCGGCAGGATCGACGCGTACTCGGCGGTCGCGCCGTTGACGGTCGGCTTGGGCAGCGGCTTGGGCCAGCTGAGCTTCAGCTCCTTGCCGGCCCGGGCCATGGTGACCAGCGGTGCGGTGCCGCCTCCGGAGAACGTCAGGTCGGCGGTGGAGCCCTTGGGGGCGATCGCGCCGCCGGGCAGCGTCCGGAGGGTGGGGTCGAGGTCGACCCAGGCGCCGTTCTTGCGCACCCGCTTGGGCTGGACGTAGGTGGTGGTCTTCAGCTTGCCGTCGGGCTGGGCGACGGTGTCGCTGGTCTCGCCGCGCTTGGCGAGCACCTCGACCGGCTTGCCGGTGCGGGCGGCCTCCTGGACGGCCAGGGTCTCGGCGGTGTCCTGGGGCTCCGTCACGCCGGGGGGAGGTGTCCCTCCGGCGGCGGCGGCGGGCACCACCGCGGTCGCGGCGAGCGCGACCGCGGCGAGTGCCGCGGCGAGCATGCTGCCCGACCGTCTTGCTGCTGTTCTCACTGTGCGTAAGCTCCGACTTCCGGAATGTGGGCGAAGTTTGAGCGGATCTTTATGGACACCTAAAAGAGCTGTCAACGCTTCATCAGAAATGCATGAGAAAAGAGCCCTTGCTGCGGCCCTGTCAGACGGGGGGCAGCTCGGGTGAAAACGGATGAACCGACCACTAGGGTGTGAGGTAAATCACGCCCCGAAGGGCGGTCGCCAGCCTGCCTCCGAGGCACGTCCGGCGGTCGCGAACGGTGACGCACGGCACCGGGGCGCCGCTCCGGCCGCCGGATCGACGACGCTCCGCCGGGCAATCTCCGCTGGTCACCATGGGTTTCGCGGCGGGATCCGGGCGGCGGGCGCGAGGCGGGACGCTCGGCGGGGCCGTACGGTTCCCGGGATCCGAAAGGTCGTTCTTGCGAGGTTCGGCGCGGGAAATCCGATTCCTGCTGGCTGGCCGTCAGGTCGGATAACCAGGCTTCACCGCAGTCGAGTTGTCGGGAAAATGGGCAGCAGAATTGCCAACTCCGGCTTTCCGAAAGCACAGAGGTGCCCCCGGAGTATCGAACACCCGGGGGCACCTGAGGAGTTGATCGCGGCAATTCGGCCGTCGCGGCGCTACACGGCCCTCACTCGTGCAGCGCCCGCGCGCTGCCGTCGACCCGGACGCTGCCCGGCAGGGCGATGAGTTCGGGCTTGAACAGCGGCTGGGTGTCCATCGCGGGCTCCCAGGTCGCCAGCTTCTCGTCCTGGGGCACCTCGATCCGCCGGTCGGCGGCGAGGTCGTCGACCACCTTGAGCAGCAGTCGCACGCCGAGCGGCGCCAGATGGTCGCGCCACAGGCTCTGCGCGGTCGAGCCCGGGGGTACGAGCAGGTGCTCCTGGGCGGCGAGCGGGCCGCCGTCGGTGCGCTCGGTGAGGTGGTAGACGCTCCCGCCCGTCACCTTGTCGCCGTCGCGGATGGTCCACCGGATCGCGTCCCGGCCGCGGTGCAGCGGCAGCAGGCTGGGGTGGTAGCCGATGGTGGCGAGGCCGGCCCGGGCGCGCGTCCGCCGGCCGAGGAAGGCGTGCGAGTGCGCGGCGAGGATGACGTCCACCCCGTCCGGGATGTGCATCGCCCGCAGTTCGAGCGAGTCCGTCCAGGGGATGTCCCGGGGGAACGCCCAGGCGCGCAGGCGGTCCCAGGACATCGCGTCGCTCTCGTCGGTCCTGCCCTTGCGCAGCCGGGGCGCGGCCGCGCCGACGATCTTGTGCCCCTTGTCCAGGAGGGCTTCCGCGACCTGGACCGCGAACGCCCCCTGTCCTGACATGTAGATGTTCATCCGCACTCTCTCAGTCCGGAGTGGTCGGGCGTGAAGCGCACCGGCATGGTGGAGAACCCGGTCAGGAAGTTGGACCGGATCGGCAGCGCCTCCTCGGTCTGCTCGAACCCGAGGGTGAAGTCCCGCAGGGCCTTGAGCAGTTCGGCGATCTCCACCTTGGCCAGGTACGAGCCGACGCAGAAGTGCGGGCCGTAGCCGAAGGCCAGGTGCTTGTTGGGGGTGCGGCCGAGGTCGAACTCCCCGGGCCGGGCGAAGACCCGTTCGTCCCGGTTGCCGGAGGCGTGCCAGAGCGTGACGATGTCGCCCGGCCGCAGCCGTACGCCGTGCAGTTCGGTCTCCCGCTCGACGCTGCGCCCGAAGTGCATGGTGGGCGACGCCCAGCGCAGCACCTCGTCCACGGCCGTCTCGATCGCGACCTCGCCCCGCTTGAGCCGGCGCCACTGCCCGGGGTGGGCCGCGAGGGTGCGGACGCAGTCGATCATCGTCAGCCGGCTGGTCTCGTCGCCCCCGATGATCAGGCTGTAGCAGTTGAGCACGACGTCCTCGTCGGACAGCGGCACACCGTCGACGGCGCTGCCGATCAGCATGCTGATCACGTCGTCGCCGGGTGCCTCGCGCCGCTCCTCGACGATGTCCATGAAGTACATCAGGATCTCGTTGCGGGCCATCTCGGAGTCGACCTCGTCGACGTCCTCGTCGTCCGCGGACAGCGCGGTCTTGGTGAGGCTGAGCAGGTAGTCCCGGTCCCGCTCGGGGACGCCGAGCAGGTTGGAGATGGTGGTCATCGGGATCCGCGAGGCGATCCGCTCCGCGAAGTCGCAGCCGCCGGAGCCGACGGCCTCGCGGATCCACTGCCGGGTGTTGACCCGGACGGTCCGCGCGACCTCGTCGAGCACCCGCGGCGAGAGCACGCGCTGGAGGATCTTGCGCAGCTCCAGGTGCCGGGGCCCGTCGGTGACGGCCAGCATCCGGCCGGCCCCGGCGTCGCCGCCCTCCAGGAGGGTGACGAGCACGTTGCCGCGCTGGGACGTGAAGTTCACGTTGTCCCGGTAGGTGGCCATGATGTCGTCGTAGCGGGAGAGCACCCAGAACCCCCGGCGGCCGTCGACCGGCGGGTTCCAGTGCATCGGCGCGGTGTCCCGCAGGGTGCGCCAGAACCCGTCGAGGTCGTGGTCGGCGAAGGTGGCCGGGTCGCCCAGGTCCACGGTGTCCAGTGCCGGTGTGCTCATGCCTACCAGTCCGTCCGCCAGAACCGGCGGGGCTGGAAGGGGTAGGCGGGCAGCGGCACGCGGCGGCCGGCCCCGTCCCGGTGCAGGGCGTCGAAGTCCACCTGCAGGCCGGTCACCCAGGCGGCGGCCAGGCCGGTCAGGGCCGGCGCGTCCTGGCCGGACGGCACGATCCCGGTGTTGGTGCGGGAGAAGGAGCCCGGGTCCGTCCGCGGGGCGGCGGCGGTCGAGGCGACCGGGCCGCGGGCGTCGTCGGACAGCGCCGCGATCAGCTCCTCGCGGCTGCGGACCACGGCCGCCCAGCGGCGGCCCATCACCTTGCGGCCGAGGTTGAGGGTGAAGCAGACGTCGTCCAGGCGCAGTTCCGGGCGGGCCTCCAGCCATTCCCGGAGCCGGGTGCGCTGACGGGCCAGCGCGTCGTCGTCCATCGCGGACAGGGTGGCCAGCCGGGGGCGGCCCGCCTCCTCGGGGGCGCGTCCGGCCGGTGTCGGCGGCTCCTCCAGCACCAGGTGGGCGTTGTAGCCGCCGCCGCCGAGGGAGGTGATGCCCGCGCGGCGGATGCCGGCCTCCGGCTCCCAGGCCGCGCCCTCGATCTGCGGGACGAAGGGGGTGCTGGGGAAGTCGAGGTCCTGGTTGACCTCGGTCAGGTTGATGGTGGCCGGGAGCGTCCGGTGGTACAGCGCCAGCGCGGCCTTGACCGCGCCGAAGCCGCCGGACACCACGCCGCCGTGGCCGACGTTGCCCTTGACCCCGCCGATCGAGGCGGTCGCGGTCTGCTTCCCGAACGCCATGGTCGCCGCGTGGACTTCGAGCTCGTCGGTCACCGGCAGGCCGAGGCCGTTGGCCTCGTACATGGACACGGTGTCCGGGCTGACGCCGCCCACCTCCATCGCCGCGGCGATGCACGCGCTCAGCCGCTCGGGCTGGGCCAGGCCGTACGCCATCGCGCTGACGCCGTTGTTGTTGACGGCCGAGCCCCGGACGACGGCGTAGACGTGGTCGCGGTCGGCGACGGCCCGGCCGAGCGGCTTCAGCAGCAGGGTGACGACACCGCTGGACAGCGCGCTGCCGGTGCCGTTGGCGTCGAACGGACGGCAGTGGCCGTCCTTCGACAGGATGCGGTTCTCCTCCCACAGGTGCCCGCGCGGGTGCGGCAGGCGGACCATCGCGCCGCCGGCGATCGCCATGTCGCTCTGGCCGAGCAGCAGCGACTGGCAGGCCAGGTGCACCGCGTAGTGGAAGCCCGCGCAGACGGCGGCGACCGTGACGGCCTCGCCGGTGAGCCCCATGTAGTACAGGGCGTTGGAGGTCATGCTGTCCGGCGACCACGCCAGGCTGGCCTCGATCGCCTCGGGGCCGACCGACGCCCGGTCCGGCGGGGAGCTGTAGAGCGCGGCGGTCTGCGGGTTGTTGGCGCCGTACATGCCGATCTCGGCGGTGAGCCGGTCCGGGTCGTAGCCGCCGTCCTCCAGGGACTCCCAGGCGCTCTCCAGGTAGAGCCGGTTCTCCGGGGTCATCGCGGCGGCCATCCGGTCGCTGATGCCGAACACCGACGGGTCGAACCTGTCGTACGTGTCGAGGACGCCGCAGGCCCGGACGTAGGACGGGTTGTGGATCAGGGTCTCGTCGACGTGGATGTCCTCCTTGGCCAGGAACGACACGGTCTCCCGGCCGTGGACGAGGACGTCCCAGAACTGCTCCTTGGTGCGGGCGCCGGGCGCCCGCAGGGACATGCCGATGACGGCCACGTCACCCGGGTCGTACTCCTGCTCGGGGCTGTCGGTCATGGAAGGCTCCTGCTTCGTGTGCTTCGTGTCGGGTGGAGGTGACTCGGGTGGCTATCGGCCGGTGCCGCCGGCGCCGCGGCCGCGCAGGGCGGCGCGGCGGGCGCCGGCGCGCTGGCGGGCCGACTCGACCACCTCGGGGGTGGCGCCGCTGTCGTCGTCGAGCCAGCGGGCGAGGGAGGCGATGTCGCGGAAGCTGAAGAGGTCGGGCACCCGGACGCGGCGGTCGAAGCGACGGGTCATCAGCCGGGCGAGACGGATCAGCAGCAGCGAGTCGCCGCCGAGGTCGTAGAAGGCGGACTGCACGTCGATGCCCGACGGATCGAGGTCGAGCAGCTCGCCCCAGATCTCCGCCAGCGCCACCTCGGTCGGCGTGCCGGCGGCCGACCGCGGCCCGTCGGTGCCGGCGGCCGGCGGCTCGGGCAGCGCGTCGCGGTCGAGCTTGCCGCCCGGGCCCAGCGGGAGGGCGGGCAGGAAGACGAGCGTCGCGGGCACCAGGTAGTCGGGCACCTCGGCGGCGAGCCGGCCGGTGATCGCGCCCTGGAGGGCCGGGTCCAGCCGGGGGCCGTCCTGCGGCGCGCCCTCGCCGGCGGGGACGACGTAGCCGACCAGCCGGTTGCCCCGGACGGCGGCGGCGGCCTCCCGGACCTCGGGGCAGCCGGTCAGCCGGGCCTCGACCTCCTCCAGCTCGATCCGGTAGCCGCGCAGCTTGACCTGGTGGTCGGAGCGGCCGAGGAACCGGAGTTCGCCGTCCTCGGTGAACCTGACGACGTCCCCGGTGCGGTACATCCGCTCGCCGTCGCGGAACGGGTCCGGCACGAACCGCTCGGCGGTGGTGCCGGGCCGGTTGACGTAGCCGTGCGCGAGGCCGACGCCGCCGAGGTAGAGCTCGCCGGACTCGCCGGCCGGGAGCGGCCGCAGCTCGTCGTCGAGCACGTAGACCAGGTCGGTGGTGGTCGGCGGGCCGATGGTCGGCTCGTCCGTCCCGTCCTCGGGTACCAGCCCGAACGAGCAGAAGACGGTGCCCTCGGTGGGGCCGTAGGCGTTGAACACCCGGGTGGCGCCGGTCTCCCGGTAGGCCCGGTCGGCCAACTTGCGGCGCAGCGCCTCGCCGCCGAAGACGATCGACCGCACGTTCGGGGGCAGGGCGCCGGCGTCGAGCAGGCCGTTCATGACCGACGGGACGACGGACAGGTGGGTGATCCGGTCCGCGTACCGGCTCTCCGTCAGGTGGACGGCGCTCTCGACGAGCACGACGGCGCCGCCGCGGCACAGCGCGTTGAAGACCTCCATCACGGACAGGTCGAAGCAGACCGAGCTGGCCGCCGAGACGCCGCTCAGGTCGCAGCCCTCCAGGACCCGGTCCATCTCGGCGAGCATCGCCACGGCGCCGGCGTGCCGGACGGCCACGCCCTTGGGCGTGCCGGTGGAGCCCGAGGTGTAGATGACGTACGCGGTGTCCTCGGGCACGACCGCCACGGGCTCGGCGCCGGGCTCGGTGATCGTGGTCCCGCCGAGCACGACCACGGTCGGGCCGGGCGGGCAACTGGCCCGGGACGCGGGCGTGGTGAGCAGCAGCCGGGTCCCGCTGTCCCGGACCATGAAGGCCAGCCGGTCGGCGGGGTAGTTCGGGTCCAGCGGCAGGTAGCAGGAGCCGGTGCGCAGGGCCGCCAGGACGGCGACGAGCAGGTCGGGGGTGCGCTCGACGCAGATGCCGACCGGGACGCCCGGGCCCGCGCCGTCGGCGAGGAGCCGCTCGGCCAGCTCGCGGGACCGCTCGTTCAGCTCGCCGTAGGTCAGCACGCCGGCGTCGGAGTAGACCGCGGTCGCGTCGGGGTTCTTGACCGCCTGGGCGATGAACTCGGAGTGCAGGGTTTCGGTCACTGCTCTGTCTCCTTGGGGAGGCCGGCCGGCGCGATGTCGCCGAGGGCCTGGTCGGGTCGGGCGATCGAGTCGAAGAGCACGGTGCGGTACAGCGCGAGCAGGGCCGTCACGGTCTGCCTCTCCAGGTAGCCCGGTTTGAACTGGACGTGGCCGGCCACCCGGCCGTCGATGTCGGCCATCGAGATCTCCAGGTCGAACTTGGCGAGGTGCCTGCGCACCTGGAGCGGCTCGAGCGGCAGCGCGGCGTCCGGGGAGAGGGTCTCGCCGACGCCGTGGAAGAGCTTGACGGAGCGGGGGAAGGCGTCCGAGGAGAGCCAGTTCACCACCACGTCGAACCACGGGGAGCGGCCCTCGGCGCGCGGCGGCTTCAGCTGGGCGGCCAGCAGGTCCAGGGGGTAGTTCATGTGCTCCAGGAGGCCGAGCGAGAAGGCGTGGACCTCGCGCAGCAGCTCGCGGAAGCTGCGGTCGCCGGCGGGGTTCGCCCGGACCAGCACGGTGTTGAGGTAGTAGCCGATCGCGGACTCCCAGCCGGGCTCGGCCCGTTGGGCGATCGCGGTGGCCAGCACCGAGTCCTCCGTCCCGGCCGCGCGGTTGAGCGTGGCGAAGAAGCCGGCCAGCACGACGGTGCTGATCGACACGCCCTCGCGCACCGCGAACTCCCGCAGCAGGCGGGTCTCCTCGGCGCTCCAGCGGAACGCGAGGTCGCGGCCCTCGTAGGTGACGCCCGGCGGCCGCTCCTTGCTGGACAGGTCCAGGTGGGCGGGCGGGTCGGCGAGCTTCTCCGACCACCAGTCCAGCGCCGCCTCCGCGGCCGGCCCGGCCAGCCACTGCCGCTCCCACTCGACGAACTCGGTGTACGGGGCGACCGGCGTGCGGCCGGCCGGGTCGGCGCCCTCGTAGAACTCCTGGAGCTCACGGATCATGATGTCGGCCGAGGCCGCGTCCGAGGCGATGTGGTGGACCAGCACCATCAGGAAGTGGTCGGACGGGCCGCGCCGCATCAGGACGACCCGCACCAGCGGACCGTTGTCCATGTCCAGCGGCTCGTGCCCGTACCGGGCCAGTTCCTCGCGGGCCTCCTCGTCGTCCAGGTCGGCGGTGTCCACCACGAGGAACTCGTACACCGGCTCGTCCAGGACGACCTGGTACGGGCGGCCGCCCGCCTCCACGTAGAGGGTGCGCAGCGCGGGGTGCCGGTCGAGCACGGCCAGGACGGCGCGCTCCAGGGCGTCCTCGTCGACCGCCGTCCGGATCCGGGCGGTCACCATGTAGTTGTAGGGCACGGCGTCCGGCGCGATCATCTGCATGAACCAGAGCGAGGCCTGGCCGTGCGAGGCCGGCGCCAGTTCGAGGCCGAGGCCTTCGGCGCGCAGCTGCTCCGACGCCGGCGCGTCGGTGGCCTCCAGCAGGCCGCGCGCGTCCAGCTCCTCCAGCAGCTCCTCGGCGTCCAGTTCGGACAGGTCCTCCAGGAAGGACCGTGCCGGCTCGGGCGTGGGCGTCGAAGCTTGGGGCGCCTGGACCGCCTGGGGCGGCTGCGGGGCGGGGGCGGGAGCGGCCGGTCCGTCGGCGAGCCCGACGAAGTGGCCGACCACCTCGGCGATGGAGCGCCCGTCCAGGAACACCACCGGCGAGACCCGGTGCCCGAGGACCGCCTGCATCCGGTTGACGAGGCGGATCGCGAGCATCGAGTCGAGGCCGAAGTCGCGCAGGCCGGCGCCGGCGTCGAACCGGCCCGCCGGTACGCCCAGCGCGTCGGCGAGTTCGGCGAGGACGACCTCCGCCACCGGCCGCTCCGCCATCGTGGCCTGCGCCGGCCGCGCCGCGACCGGTTCGGCGACGGCGGCGGCCGGGGCCGGGGCGGGCTCGCGGCGGGGCTCGGAGTCGATCCAGTAGCGCTCCTTCTGCCACTGGACGAGCGGGGTCTCCACCACCTCGACGTCGTCGCCGAACAGCGGGTCGAAGGTCAGCGGCAGGCCCCTGACGAACAGTTCGGCGGCGGCGCCCAGCAGGCAGCGGAGGTCGCTCTCCCCGCGCCGCATCGAGTTGACCGCGTGCACCCGGACGCCCCGGGACAGCCCGGTCTCCTCGACCGCGCCGCGCAGCGTCTCGTGCGGGCCGATCTCGATGAAGGTGGAGACGCCCCGGTCGACGAGCGCGGCGGTCGCCTCGGCGAACCGGACCCGGTCGCGCAGGTTGCGCACCCAGTAGTCGGCGTCGACGAGCGGGTTCACCGCGCCGGCCAGGGCGGTGGAGTGGAAGTCGAGGCCGGGCGCCAGCGGGGTGATGTCCTTGAGGCGCTCACGCAGCGGGCCGGTCAGCGCGTCCATGCCGGGGCTGTGCATCGGCCGTTCGACCCGGAGCCTCCTGGCCGTGATCCCGTCCCGGCCGAGGTCGGCCGCCAGGGCGTCGAGGGCCTCGCGCGGGCCGGAGACCACCGTGCTGGTGGGGCTGTTGACCGCCGCGACGGCCGCCTGCCCGGCGTAGGCGGCGAGCCGGGGCAGCAGCTCCGCCTCCGGCAGGTCGACCGAGAGCATCGCACCCGCGGCGGCCTCGTGTTCGAGCAGCTGCGAGCGGGCGACCACGACCTTGGCGGCGTCCTCCAGGGACAGCACGCCGGCCACGCAGGCGGCCGCGACCTCGCCCAGGCTGTGCCCGACCACGGCGGCCGGCTCGACGCCGAGTCCGAGCCAGACCTTCGCCAGCGAGACCTGGAGGGCGAACAGCACCGGCTGCTGGACGTCCAGTTCCTCGTACCGGGCCTGCCCGTCCGGGGCGGTGAGCCGGTCGAGCACCGAGCCGCCGCCAGCCGCGCGCACGGCGTCGTCGCAGGCGTGCATCCACCGCCGGAAGCCGGCGTGCGAGCGCAGCAGTTCGCGGCCCATGCCGGCCCAGTGGGTGCCGGTGCCGGAGAACACCAGCGCCACCCGCCGGTCGGCGGTGCCGGAGACCGTGCCGGTGACGACGTCGGGGTGCGGCCGGCCGTCGGCGATCCGGGCGAGCCCGTCCAGGACGTCCTGCCGGTCGCGGGCGAACAGGGCGATCCGGTGGGCGTGGTGGGTGCGCCGGGCGGCGAGGGTGTAGGCGAGGTCGGAGACCCGCAGGGCCGGGTCGCGTTCGACATGGTTGGACAGCGCGCGGCAGGTGTCGGCCAGCGCGTCCGCGGTCCGGGCCGTGACGGGGACCAGGTGCACCCGGTCGGCCGCCGGGGCCTCGCCGCCGCCCGGCACGGCGTGCCGTCCGCGGTCGCCCGCGAGGAAGGGGTGGGCGGCGACGGGGAGTCCGGCCGCGTAGAGGGCGCCGAGCGAGCCGAGCAGGGTGGCGGCCTCGTCGGCGCCGCGCCGCAGCGAGGGCAGGGTGGTGACGGCCGGCAGGATCTCCGACACCGACTTGAGCAGCAGGGGGTGGGGGCTGAGCTCGACCACCGCGTCGACGTCGTGGTCGCGCAGCCTGGTCAGGGCGTCGACCACCCGGATCTCCCGGCGCAGGTTGTCCGCCCAGTAGTCCGGCCCGAGCTCCGCGCCGTCGACCGGCTCGCCGGTGACCGTCGAGATCATCGGGACACGGGCGGTGCGCGGCCTGATGCCGTCCAGCTCGGCCTTCAGCGGGGCGAGGACGTGGTCGACCAGCGGCGAGTGCGGGGCGTGGCCCATCCGCACCCGGTGGTTGACGACGCCCGCGTCGGTCAGCCGCCGGACGAGGTCGTCGATCTCCTGCGGGGTGCCGGTGACCAGGGTGGAGCTCAGGCCGTTGTGGCCGGAGAGGGTGAGCCCGCCGGTCAGGTGCGGCCGGACCTCGTCCGCCGGGGTCATCACCACGATGCCCTCGCCGCGGCCGACGGCCAGCTGCTGGAGGAGCCGGCCGTGGTGGGCGGCCAGCCGGGAGGCGTCCTCGAAGTCGAGCGCGCCGGCGATGTGCGCGGCGGCGAACTCGCCGACGCTCTGCCCCACCACGACGTCCGGCTCCACGCCCAGCGAGCGCCAGGTCTCGGCCAGCGCGACCTGGAGGGAGAACAGCAGCGGCTGGAAGACGTCCATGTCGTCGAGGCGGCCGTCCGGGTCCATCAGCTGTTCCACGAGCGAGAAGCCCAGCAGCTCCCGCATCCGCCGGTCGGACCTCGTCATGGAGCGGCGGAACTCGGGCCGGCCGGCGAGCAGTTGGCGGCCCATGCCGACCCACTGCGAGCCGTTGCCGGAGAACAGGAACGCCACCCGCGGCCGGCCGGGCCGCTCCCCGACCTCCCCGACGCTCAGGCCGGGGGCCGTGGTGCCGGCGGCGAAGGCGTCCAGGCTGCTGCGGAGTTCGGCCATGTCGCGGGCGGTGGCCGCGAGCCGGAACGGGCCGTCGCCGGGCGTGCGGCGGCAGAGCGCGCGCAGGTCGGTCGCGTCCCGCGACTCCAGGGCCCGCTCGGCCAGCTCCGCGGGGGAGTCCGCGGCCAGCAGCAGCAGCGAGGCCTCGGGGCGCGGCAGTTCCTCGACGGCGATGTGGCAGATCGCGCCGCCGAAGCCGAAGGAGCTGACGCCGCCCCGGCGGGCGTCGGAGCGGCGCGGCCACGGCGTCAGCCGGTCCTGGACGGTGAGGTTGTACGCGTCGAACAGGATCTGTGGGTTGGGTGCGCTGTAGTGCAGGCTCGGCGGCAGGACGCCGTTGCGCATCGACAGCGCGAGCTTGGCCAGGCCGACGATGCCGGCCGCCGCCTCCAGGTGCCCGACGTTGGACTTGACGGAGCCGATCCTCAGCGGCGCCGCGCGGTCGGCGCCGCCCAGGACCGCGCCGACGGCGTTGGCCTCGATCGGGTCGCCGAGGGGCGTCGCGGTGCCGTGGCACTCGATGTAGTCGACGAGGTCCGGCGCGATGCCCGCCCGCTGGTACGCGGTGCGGAGCATCTTCTCCTGCGCCTGCGGGTTGGGCGCCGTCATCCCGTTGCTGGGACCGTCGTTGTTGGAGGAGCTGCCCTTGATGAGGCAGTACACCGGCAGGTCGCGCTCCAGCGCCACGCTCAGCGGGGCGAGCACGACGACGCCGGCGCCCTCGCCGCGGGTGGTGCCGTTGGCCCGGGCGTCGAAGGTCTTGCAGCGGCCGTCGGGGGAGATCGCGCCCAGCTGGTCCATGGCGGTGTAGTAGTCGGGGACGAAGCTGAGGTTGACGCCGCCGGCCAGCACCAGGTCGCTCTCGCCCAGCTGGATCGACTGGCACCCCACGTGCACCGAGACCAGGGATCCGGCGCAGGCGGCGTCGATCGCCATGCTGGGGCCCTGGAGGCCGAGGACGTAGGAGACGCGGTTGGCGATGATGCCGTCGTGGATGCCGGTCGCGGTGTGCGGGGTGATCTGGGCGTCGGGGCCGCGGTAGTGCGCCAGCGCGGCGTAGTCGTTCCAGCAGGAGGCCATGAACACGCCGGTGTCGGTGCCGACGAGGCTGTCCGGCGCGATGCCCGCGTCCTCCAGCGCCTCCCAGCACAGCTCCAGGACGAGGCGCTGCTGCGGGTCCATCTGGACGGCCTCGCGGGGCGAGATGCCGAAGAACAGCGGGTCGAACCGGTCGATGCCGTCGATGAACCCGCCCCAGCGCACCCGATCGCCCAGCAGCTCGCGGCGGGCGGCCGGCACCGGTCCGACGGCGTCGCCGCCCTCGACCAGCAGCCGCCAGAACGAGGACGGGTCCGGTCCGCCGGGGAAGCGGCAGCCGATGCCCACGACCGCGACCGGCTCGTGCGCGGGCTTGCGGCGCTCGGCGCCGGGGGCGGGCCCGGCGGCGCGCGGGCCGTCGACGAGGGCGCGGGCCAGTCCGTCCAGGGTCGGGTACTGCCACATCCAGGTGGCCGGGACCTGCCAGCCGAGGTACTCGGACAGGGAGGCCGCGAGGTTCACCGACTTCAACGAGTCCAGCCCGTACCGGTGCATGGGCGCCCGGAGGTCCACCGAGGCCGCGGACACGTCCGACAGCTCGGCGAAGCGGGACAGCAGGAAATCCGTGACGTCGGTGATGTCTCGCGCTGCGCGCTCGTGGGGCATGGCGACTCCCTCAGCAGGGCGGATGGAATGGAGGACGGGGCTTCGCGGCCGGCCGGTCGGGGGGGACGCCGATTTCAGGGCAGCCGGGAGCAGGGGGGCGGGGCACGGCGGGATCCGTCCTCCGCGCCGGGGGCCGTCGCGGAATCGGCGGGGCGGCGTGCGGACGGGGCCGGTGTTTCCGGAGTTCGCGCTCGACGTGAACGGGAAGTCCGGTGAAGTGAACGGGAAATCCGGTGGAGCGAACGAAAAGCGGGGCGGGGCGGAGTGGAGGGTGGGCGGCGTCGGGGCAGCGCCGGTCAGCCTGCCGGCACGGTAGTAGGTCTGTACATGACATGCATGGACGTACGGTCGGGCAGCGCTGCTCCTCTCGCGACAGGAGGAAGGACTCGGGGTGCCGACCGCGCGGCGCGGCAGGACGGGGTGAGGGTCGGGTCTTCGGGGGTGCTTGAGTGGTCGCCGTTCAGCGGCTCACTGATCAGCGGCACACTGTGGAATTCTGGCCGACGCGTTCGGCTCCTGCCGGTCGGGCTGCCGGCCACTTCCGCTGCTGAGAATTCCGCAGCGCGGGTATGTTCATCCGCCCTCGGGGTGCGGAGAGATGTGTCGACTACGCGTTCATCGATTCAAGGATCGCGTATTTCGACGGCCGGATGAAGCGCTGGCGGGATTTGATCGACAAAGTGTCCGATTCGATCTCCTCGATGCAACAGATGTACGAATGTGTGATGGATGCCGCCGTCGGGTAGAGGTCGACGGAAATCGAATGACCTGGGGAAGGGCCGACTGCCGGTACCATGCGCGCCGGGCGGGGTGGACAGCGGATGAGCGATCAATGCAAGCTGACCGCATGGCAGTTGAGAATCTTGATGCATCGTCAGCCAGTGCCGACAGCTCCTTAGTAAGGTCCCTCCCGCGGCGCCGTGCGCTCGGCCGGGAGCTCCCGGGCGGGCCCGCATGACCGCCACCGTGGTCGAGTCGGCCCGTCGGCCGGGGCTGGCGCTCGGCGTGCTGGCCGGGGCGTTCGCCCTGGACGTGAGCGGTCTCGGCGTGCTCAACGCCGCCCTGCCGTCCGTCGGAGAGCGCTTCGACCTGGGGGAGACCACGCTCCAGTGGGTGATGACCGCCTACGCCGTCACCTTCGCCGGCTTCCTGCTGGTGGGCGGCCGGCTCGCCGACGTCCTCGGGCGGCGGCGGGTGTTCGAGGTCGGCGTCGCCCTGTTCACCGTGTCCGCGCTGGTCGGGGCGGTGGCCCCGAACACCGTCACGCTGCTGGGCGCGCGCGCCGTCCAGGGGATCGGCGCCGCCCTGTCGGGGCCGGCCGCGCTGGGCCTGCTCACCGCGCTCTTCCCGGTCGGCCCGGCCCGCAATCGGGCGATCAGCGTGTACACGGCCGTCGGCGCCGTGAGCTTCAGCGGCGGGGTGCTGCTGGGCGGCGTCCTGACCCAGTTCTTCGGCTGGCGTTCGGTGCTCTGGTTCTCGGTGCTGATCGGGGTCGGCGTGCTGGCCGCGACCCGCGTCGGACTGCCCGACGGCGCCGGTCACCGCGGCCGGCTGGACCTGCCCGGCGCGATCACCGGCACCCTCGGCCTCACCCTGCTCGTGGTCGGCGTGAGCAGCAGCGGCGCGACGGCGTGGACCGTCCTGGCCGCGGCGGCGGTCTCCCTGGTGCTGTTCGTCGTCCGGGAGCACCGCACCGCCGACCCGGTGCTCCCGCTCGGCCTCTTCCGGATCGCCTCGGTGCGGGACGCGAGCCTGTCGGCGTTCCTCCAGTACACGGGCTCGATCGGGATGCTGTTCTTCGCCCCGCTGTACCTCCAGGGGATGCTGCACTACTCGCCCTCCGAGTCCGGCCTGGCGCTGGTGCCGATGTCCCTGGCGGTGTTCCTCACCGCCAACTTCGTCACCGGCCGGCTGCTGGCCACGTACTCCCCGCGGACGCTGATGGCCGTCGGCCTGGTCCTGATCGGCGTCGGCACCGGGCTGTGGCTGGGCACGCCGCAGGACGGGAACTACGTGCTGCACGTGCTGCCCGGCCTGGTGGTCAGCGGCATCGGCCAGGGGCTGAACTTCCCCTCGATGACCACGGCCGGGCTCTCCGGCGTCCCGGAGCAGCAGCACGCCGTCGCGGGCGCGGTGAACGTCGTGACGCAGCAGATCGGCGCCAGCGCGGGTGTCGCGGTGATGGTCCTGGTCGCGGGGACCAGCTCGGACCAGCTCGGCGGCTACCACCTCGCCTACGTCACCGCCGCCGCCGCCTGCGTGCTGGGCGCGGCCGTCATCGCCGTACGGCGGAAGGCCTGAGGGGTCCCGCCCGGTCGAAGGCCGGAGCGGTTCGCCGAGAGGCGGCCCCGGGGTGCGCGCCGCACACCGGGGCCGCCTCTCGCCCGCTCAGGCGTCGGCGTCCGTGGAGGAGCGCACCACCAGCTGCGGCGCGAAGCGCTCCACCCGCTCCGACCGTTCACGGGCCGGGGACTGAAGGAGGGTCAGGGCGCGCTCGGCCATGGCGGTGAGCGGGTGGCGGATCGAGGTGATGGGCGGGTCGAGGAGTTCGAGCATCTCGGTGTCGTCGAAGCCGGTGACGGCGATCCGGCCGGGGACGGGGATCGCCGAGCGTTGCAGGGTGCTGACCAGCCCGACCGCGAGGACGTCCGCGCCGCAGACCACGGCGTCGATCCCGGCGTGCCGCTCGGCGATCCGGCGGCCCGCGGTGCGCCCGGCGTCGGTGGTGAAGCTGGGCAGCAGGACGGTGGTGGCGTCGGCGCCGCGGGCCCCGGTGAAGGCGGCGAGGCGCTCCGCGCCGGAGGAGGACGCCTGGTCGGCGGCGACCAGGGCGATCCGGTGGCGGCCGAGGCCTTCGAGGTGGTCGAGGAGCAGCCGCATCGCGGCGGTGTTGTCGAGGGTGACGGCCACGGTGCCGGAGCCGGTGGCCCAGCGGTCGAACAGGACGACCGGGGTGCGCTGGGCGGCGGCCCGGACGGCGGGGCCGGACGCGCCGGCGGAGACCGGGACGACGAGCAGCCCGTCGACCCGGCCGCCGAGCAGGGTCTCGATCTGCTCGGCCTCGACGGCGGTGTCGTTGGCGGCGTCGGAGACCACCAACTGCCCGCCGGCGGCGCGGACTTGCTGGGCGAGGGCGTCGGCGAGCTGGACGAAGTACGGGTTGGCGAGCGAGGGGACGACCACGCCGATGGTGCCCGTGGTTCCGGTGCGCAGCGCCCGGGCGGAGTGGTTGGTGCGGTAGCCGAGGTGCCGGGCGGCCTCCTCGACGCGGCGGGCGAGTTCGGGGTCGACGTTGCGCTGGGTGCCGGCCAGGACGCGTGAGGCGGTCGCGCGGGAGACACCGGCGGCCGCGGCCACGTCGAGGAGTCGGGGCGCTGTCACGTGGGGCGGTCCTTCGCGGTCGGGAACGGGCTCGGCTGAGCTCGCGGAATACGCAGCACGAGGGTACTTGACGGTTCCGGGGGCCTGGTCCACAGTGTGGGAGATCGATCTCCCAAGGAGTGCAGATGCCGCCCATCACCGTCGTCGGTTCGATCAACCGCGACCTCGTCCTGACCGTCGAGGACCTGCCGCGACCCGGCGAGACCGTGCTCGCGCGAGGCTTCGTGGAGGGCGTCGGCGGCAAGGGCGCCAACCAGGCCGTCGCGGCGGCCCGGCTCGGCTCGCGGGTGCGGATGGTCGCCCGGGTCGGCTCGGACGCCGACGCCATCCTGTGGGCGCTCGCCGCCGAAGGGGTGGACGTCGGGGCGGTGCGCCCGGCACCGGAGAGCACCACCGGGATCGCCTCGGTGGTGGTCGACCGGGCCGGCGAGAACACCATCGTGGTCAACCCGGGCGCCAACGCCGAGCTGTCCGTCGCGGACCTGCCGCAGCGGCTGGCCCGGTCCGCGGGCGAGGTGGTCCTGGTGCAGCACGAGATCTCCGCCGAGGTGGTCGCCGCCGCCGTGCTGCGGGCCCGGGAGCAGGGCGGCACCGTCGTCCTCAACCCGGCCCCGGCCCGCCCGGTCGCCCCGGAGGTGCTCGCCGCCGTCGACGTCCTCGTCCCCAACCTCGGCGAACTCGCCACCCTGCTCGGCGCGGAGCCGCCCGCCGGCCCCGACGGGGCGCGCGAACTGCTGGAGCGGGCCGCCCTGCCCTGCCGGGCGGTCGTGGTGACGCTCGGCGCGGACGGGGCGCTGGTCAAACAGCCCGGCCGTCCCGCCGTGCACCTGCCGGCCCCCGTCGTGGACGCCGTCGACACCGTCGGCGCCGGCGACACCTTCTGCGGAGCCCTCGCCGACTCCCTCGCCCGGGGCGCCGACCTGCTCGCCGCCGCCGAACGGGCCGTCCGCGCGGCCTCGTTGGCCGTCACCGGGCTCGGCGCCCAGTCCGCCATGCCCTCCGCGGCGCAGCTCGACGCGGCCGCCGGCCCCCTCGGCGCACCCGCCCCGCTCCCCGACGCGACCAGCGCGGTCCTCGACGCCCCCGCCGTTCCCGTAGCACCCTGACGGTCCCCGGCCCCCACGCCCGGTCCGCTCAGCACCCCGGTTCCCCCGCACCACCAGTTCAACGGAGAACACCCCATGCGCAACCTCAAGCTCGGACTGTTCGAGAACGCCCAGACCAACGCGAGCGGCACCGCCACCTGGCGCCACCCCGACAGCCGCCGGCACCTGTTCGACACCCTCGGGTACTGGCGCGACATCGCGCGGATCTGCGAGGACGCCAAGCTTGACTTCCTGTTCCTGGCCGACGCCTGGGGCTGGTCGGAGATCGGCGGGGTGCGCCCGCCGATCGCCACCGAGGAGACCCTCGACCTGCCGCGCCTGGACCCGTTCGTGATCGCCTCGGCCCTGCTGGCCAGCACCACCGACCTCGGCCTGGTGGTGACCGGCTCGGTGCTGGTCGAGCCGCCGTACGCCTTCGCCCGCCGACTCGCCACCCTGGACCAGCTCTCCGGCGGCCGGCTCGGCTGGAACATCGTCACCACCGGCACCGCCGACACCGCCGTCAAGGCCTTCGGGATGGACATGGTGGCGCACGACGACCGGTACCGGATGGCCGAGGACTTCCTCGACCTGGTCTACAAGTACTGGGAGGGCTCCTGGGAGCCCGACGCCCTGGAGAAGGACAAGGCCGGCCGCTTCGCCGACCCGGCCAAGGTCCACCTGGTCGAGCACGACGGCCCGTACTTCCGCTCGCAGGGCTACGGCAACACCGCCCGCTCCCCGCAGGGCACCCCGGTGCTGTTCCAGGCCGGCGCCTCCCCGGCCGGGCGCCGAGTCGGCGGGCGGCACGGCGAGTGCATGTTCGTCGGCAGCGGCACCGTCCAACAGCTCGCCGGGCACACCGCGGCGATCCGCGAGGAGGCCGTCCGGGCCGGCCGCGGCGCCGACGAGGTCAAGGTGATGTCGGCCTTCTCCTGCGTGATCGGTGCCACCACCGCCGACGCCGAACGCCGCTGGCAGCGCGTCCTGGACGCCCAGCGCCCGGAGGTCACCGTCGCCAGCTACGCCATGTTCACCGGCCTCGACCTGTCCTCGTACGCGCCGGACACCCCGATGGCGGAGCTGTCCACCGAGATGTCGCAGACCCAGGTCGCCCGGTTCGCCGACAAGACCGTCGGCGACGTGCTCGCCGACTGGCACACCCACGGCGTCGGCGCCCGCCCGGTGGTCGGCACCGCCGAGGAGATCGCCGACGAGATCTGCGCCCTGGCGGAGGGCGCCGACCTGGACGGCTTCCTGCTCTCGCCGACCGTCCAGCCCGCCTCCACCGTCGAGTTCGTCGAGTCGGTGCTGCCGATCCTGCGCGCCCGCGGCGTCTTCCGCGGCGAGTACGCGCAGGGCGATTCGCTGCGCGAGCGGCTGACCGGCGCGTCCGACCGGGCCCTGCCGGCCAGCCACCCGGCCGCGCGGTACCGGCACTGACCCCCCGCACCGGCGACGAGAGGACGGCGACGACCATGGTCACTCCCGCCCACCACCCGACCGCGGCCGCGGCGACCGCCGCGGAGCGGCCCGACCGGGCCGAGCTGGACGGCGCGGCGCTGCGCCAGGCGTTCGGGGCCTACCCCACCGGGGTGGTCGCGCTCGGCGCGCTGCGCGACGGCGAACCGGTCGGGCTCGCGGTCAGCTCCTTCGTGTCGATCTCGCTGGAGCCGCCGATGGTCGCGGTCAGCGTGGCCCGCACCTCCACCACCTGGCCCCGGCTGACGGAGGCTCCGGAGCTGGGGCTGAGCGTGCTCAGCCGCGGCCAGGGCGCGCTCTGCCGGCGGCTCGCCTCCCGCGCGGGCGACCGCTTCGACGGCACCGGCTGGCAGGCCACGCCGGGCGGCGCGGTGCTGATCCACGACGCGGCGCTCTGGCTGACCGCCCGGGTGCACGCGGTGTACGACGGCGGCGACCACGAGATCGTCCTGCTGGAACTGCTCACCGTCGAGCTGTTCCCCGGGGTGGAGCCGCTGGTCTTCCACACCAGCCAGTTCCGTGAGCTCACCCCCCATGGCTGACACCCCGACGGCCCCCCTGTCCGGCACCGTGGTGCACGGTGCCGGCCGGGGGAGGGGGCTGGGCTTCCCCACCGCCAACATCGCCCCCGACCCCGGCACACCCGCCCCGCCGCCCGCGATCTACAGCGGCTGGCTGGCCCGCCGCGCGAGCGGCACCGTGCACCGCGCGACGATCAGCGTCGGCACCAACCCCACCTTCTGCGACACCTCCGAGATCCACACCGAGGTGTACTGCCACGACACCCCGGGTGACCTGTACGGCGAGCGCGTCGAGCTCTGGTTCGTCGCCCGGATCCGGGGCACCGAGCGGTTCGCCTCCGTCGACGAGCTGCTGCTCGCCGCCCGGGAAGACGTCCGCCGCTCCGAGGCCCTGCTGGACTCCGAGCACGGACGGCACGTGCTCGCCGTCCTCTCCTGAACCGTTCTCTCCTGAACCGTTCTCTTCTGAACCGTTCTCTTCTGATCCGCCCGCACCACCTCTTCGCACCGTCCCTCACCTGCCCGGCGCGCGCCCCCGCTTCCCCCGCGACCCCGCGTCCCGCGCCACGAGCCCGGTCGGCCCCGCACCCCCCGCTTCGGCGGGGCCGACCGCCCCTTCCCCCACCTCGCTCCGCACGAACAAAGGTGTGAGTCATGAGCGCGTTCCACTGGTTGAACGAGCAGTTCGACTTCTTCGGCCTCCCCGTCTACTGGTCCGACTTCCTGGGCAACATCCTGGCGCTCGCCACCGTCTGGCTCGCCCTGCGGCGCTCGCTGGTGGCCTGGCCGGTGCAGATCCTCGGCTCGGTGCTGCTGCTGATCGCCAGCCTGAACGTGCACCTCGGCGGCAACGCCGCCCGGCAGATCGTCATCATCGTCTCGGCCTCCTGGGGCTGGGCGACCTGGAAGCGCAGCCGCGAGCAGGAAGGCACCATCAACGTCCGCTGGGCGTCGTGGCAGGAACGCGCCGTGCTGGCGGCCGCGATGGTGGCGGGGACGGCCGCGTTCGGCGCGGTGCTGAAGGGGACGGACGCCTCGTTCTACCCCGGGGCGCCGTGGTGGATGGTCCTCGCGGACGCCTGGATCTTCGTCGGCTCGATCCTCGCCATGTACAGCCAGGCCCGCCGCTACGTGGAGTTCTGGTTCGTCTGGCTGGCCGTCGACCTGGTGGGCGTGCCGCTCGCGGTCCACTCCGAGCTGTACTTCTCCGGCATCGTCTACGGGATCTTCTTCGTGATGGTGGTGCTCGGCATCCGCGACTGGGCATCCCGCAGCAGGCCGCAGGAGATCGCCTCGCCGCTGGAGCCCGCCGTCCTGGTCGAGGGCCGGGACGAAGCCCGCGCGGGTGAAGGCGCCAACTCCCGGGTCACCAAGACCAACTGATGATTCGTCATGAACCTGTACGCGACCGCCCGGCCCGGGCTGCACCCCGCGAGGTGCGACCCGGGCCGGGCAGTCGACGGTCAGGCGCCGGCGGAGGCCAGGCGGGCGTGGCGGCGGGCGGTCGCCTCGGCCGGGTCCAGGACCGGGACGGCGGCCAACAGGCCCTTGGTGTAGGCGTGCTGGGGGGAGTCGTACACCGTGTCGGCGTCGCCCTGTTCCACGATCCGCCCGGCCCGCATCACCGCGACCCGGTCGCTCACCTGCCGGACCACGGCGAGGTCGTGGGCGATGAAGACCAGCGCGAGGCCGAGGTCGCGCTGCAACTCGCCCAGCAGCTCGACCACCTGGGCCTGGGTGGTGACGTCCAGCGCGGAGACCGGTTCGTCGCAGACGATCAGCCGCGGTCGGGGCGCCAGCGCGCGGGCGATGCCGACCCGCTGCCGCTGCCCGCCGGAGAACTCGTGCGGATAGCGGTGGTACCAGTCGGCGTCGAGCCCCACGCGTTCGAGGAGTTCGCCGACCCGGCTGCGGATGCGGCGCTCGTCGCTCTCCCCGGCGATGCGCAGCGGGTCGGCGATGGACTCGCCGATGCTGCGACGCGGGTTGAGCGAGGACACCGGGTCCTGGAAGACCATCTGCAACTCCCGCCGGATCGGGCGCAGTTCCTTCTCCCCGAGCGCTCCGATGTCCCGGCCGCGGTAGTGCAGCCGGCCGCCGGTCGGCTCCAGCAGCCGGACGAGCATCCGCCCGAGCGTGGTCTTCCCGGAGCCGGACTCGCCGACCACGCCCAGCGTCTCGCCGGCCCGTACGGTGAGCGAGACGCCGTCCACGGCGGTCACCGGGCCGGTGCGCCGGGTGAGGCCGCCGCGGGTGGCGAACTCCCGGCGCAGGTCGACGGCTTCGAGTAGCACGTCATCCCCGACGGGCCCGGTCGACCCGGCCGACCTGGCCGTCTCGGCCGGCTCGGCGGGCGCGTCGACCCGGGGCACCGCCGACAGCAGCGCGCGGGTGTACGGCTCGCGCGGAGCGCCGAGCACCTCGGCGACCGGCCCGTGCTCCACCGCCCGGCCGTCCTTCATCACCAGTACCCGGTCGACGCTCCCGGCGACCACGCCCAGGTCGTGGGTGACCAGGACCAGCCCGGCGCCGGTCTCGGCCCGCAACTCGTGCAGCAGGTCGAGGATCTGGGCCTGGACGGTGACGTCCAGCGCGGTCGTCGGCTCGTCGGCGACCAGCAGCCGCGGCTCGCAGGCCAGGGCCATCGCGATCAGCACCCGCTGGCGCATGCCGCCGCTGAACTCGTGCGGACGCGACCGCGAGCGCCGCGCCGCGTCGGCGATGCCCACGCGGTCGAGCACCTCGACGGCCCGGGCCCGGGCGGCCCGGCGGGAGACGTCCCGGTGCACCCGCACGACCTCGGCGATCTGGTCGCCCACCGCGTAGTACGGGTCGAGGGCGGAGAGCGGGTCCTGGAACACCATGGCGGCCAACCCGCCGCGCAGGCGCCGGAGTTCGTCGCCCTCGGCGGTGACGGCGTCGACCCCGGCGACCCGCACCGAGCCGCCGATCCGGGCGCCGGTGCCGCGGTGCAGGCCGAGCAGCCCGTAGGCGACGGTGCTCTTGCCGGAGCCGGACTCGCCGACGATGCCGAGCGCCTGCCCGGCCTCCAGGGTGAAGCCCACGCCGTCGACGGCGCGGACGTGGCCGTCGCCGACCGGGAAGTCGACGACCAGGTCCCGGACGTCGACCAGGGCCTCGCCCCGGGCTTCGGCGGCCAGGGGTTCGGAGCCCCGGGGCTCGGGGCTCAGGGTACCGGCGCTCACGTCAGGACCACCCTTCGGTCGGTCACCGCGTAGAGCACGTCCGCGATGACGTTGGCGAGGACCACGAAGAACCCGGTGACGAGGGTGAGGCCGACGACGGTCGGCAGGTCGATCAGGCCCACCGAGGTGACCAGCAGCTTGCCGAGCCCCGGGAGGCCGAAGAGCGACTCGGTCAGCACGGCGGACCCGAACATCGTCCCGAGGTCGATGGCGGTCAGCGCGATCACCGGGGTGAGCGCGCCGCGCAGCGCGTGCCTGGTCACCAGGTGCCGCTCGCTGACGCCGTACGCCCGGAAGGTCCGGATGTGGTCGTCGGCGAGGGTCTCCAGCATGGAGGAGCGGGTCAGCCGGGCGTACTTCGCGGACTCGATGAGCGCGAGCGAGACCCAGGGCAGCAGCAGTCCCCAGAACCACTGCTGCGGGTCCTCGGTGAGGGGCACGTAGCTCGGGAACGGCAGCCACTGGAGCTGGGCGCACAGGACGATGAGCAGCACCAGGCCGATGACGAAGACCGGGATGGAGCTGCCGGCCAGCGTCAGCGCGGTCAGCAGCCGCTCGCTGAGCCGGCCCCGGCGCAGCGCGGAGACCAGCCCGGTGCCGACCCCGAGGACCAGCCAGAGCACCATCGCGCCGAGCGCCAGCGAGGCCGTCACCGGGAGCCGGGCGGTGATCATGTCGGTGACCTGCTCGCCGCTGCGGTAGGAGATGCCCAGGCAGGGCGCCTGGCAGTGCAGCAGGCCCGTCCCGGCGCTGAAGTCGCGGCCGGCGACGACGCCCTGGAGGAAGTGGGCGTACTGGAGGTAGACGGGCGCGTCGAGGCCGAGCCGTTCGCGCACCTGGGCGACCTGGGCGGGGCTGCACTTCTCGCCGCAGGCGAGCTGGGCCGGGTCGCCGGGGGCGATGTAGAAGACCGCGTAGACGACCAGGGAGAGGACGAGCAGGACGCCGAGCATGCCGACGGCCTTGCGGAGCAGGAAGCGGGTCATGCGGTGGCCTCCTCGGAGGGGCCCCGGCCCGTGCTCGACGGACCGGCGCTCGACGGAACGGCACCCGAGGGGCCGGCCTTCGACGGACCGGAGCCGCCGCGCGCCGTACCGACCCGCAGCCGGGAGGCCGCACGGGGGTCGAGCTCGGTGCGGACGGCGTCGCCGAGCACGGTGAAGGCGAGCACGGTGGTGAACAGCAGCGCGGAGGGGAGCAGCACGTACATCGGGTCCGCGCGGAACCAGGTGGTCGCCCCGGAGAGCATCTGGCCCCACGAGGAGGTCGGCGGCTTGACGCCCACGCCGAGGAAGGACAGCCCGGCCTCGGCGACCACGTTGGACGGCAGCAGCACCGCCGCGTAGGTGATGACCGGCGCGGCCAGGGACGGCAGCAGCTCCCGGCGGGCGATCCGCCACCGGGTGGCGCCGGCGAGCCGGGCCGCGGCCACGTAGTCGAGCTGCCGGAGGCTGAGCGTCTGCGCCCGGACCACCCGTGCGGTGCCGGCCCAGCCCAGCAGCCCGATGACCAGGGTCAGCAGCAGCGGGCGGGGGAAGCCGGGGGGCACGACCGCCATCAGCGAGATGGCGAAGACCAGCGTGGGCAGCGCGAGCATCACCTCGGTGGTGTTGCCGATCAGCTGGTCGAGCCACCGGTTGCCGAGGCCCGCGGCGAGGCCGAGCAGGACGCCGATCGCGACCTGGACGAGGGTGGCGCCGACGGCGACGAGCAGCGAGATCCGGGCGCCGTGCACCAGTCGGGCGAACACGTCCCGCCCGGTGCCGGGTTCGACGCCGAGCCAGTGCTCGGCGCTGACGCCGCCGAAGGAGCCGGTGGGCACCCCGCCGGCCGCCGAGTCGAGCAGGTCGTTGTGGTAACTGGTGGGGTCCTGGCCCTCGATCGCGCTGAGCAGCGGTGCCGCCGCGGCGATCAGGACGAGCAGGACGATGACGAGGCCGGCGGTGAGGGCGGCGCGCCGCGCGAGCAGCCGCCGCCACACCTGTGGTCCCCCGGCGGCCGGGGAGGCCGCGGGGGCCTCCCCGGCTCGGGGTTGCTGTGGAGCCATGGTTGTCCGATCGATCCGTCCGGTCCCGTCCGTTACTTGACCGCGACCTGGGAGATGTCGAGGACGCCGGTCCAGTCGCTGATGACGATGTTGCGGACGTCCTTGCCGGACAGCCGCTTGTAGACGGGGTGGAACAGCGGGACGGTGAGGGCCTGGTCGCCGATCCGCTTGTCCAGGGCGCCCCAGCGCTTGGCGGCCTCGGCGTGGTCGGTGATCTTGTTGATCTGGTCGATCTCGTCGTTCACCGAAGGGTCGTCCAGCTGCGCGGAGTTGAAGTTGTAGCCGTCGGTGACGATCTGCCGGCCGTCGAAGATCGGGGCCAGGAACGGGCCGCCGGACGGCCAGTCGGCGCCCCATCCGGAGAGGAAGAGGCCGGGCTCGGTGCCGACGGTGTGGATCGTCTTGGAGTACCGGGTGGAGTCCAGGGCCTCCAGCTGGACGGTGATCCCGGCGGCCTTCAGACCGTCCTGGACGGCGGCGGCCAGGTCCGGGCCGTAGCCCTTGCCGGTGGCGCTGGAGTGGGTGAGCGTGATGGTCAGGCCGTCCGGGTAACCGGCCTCCTTCAGCAGCTCCCTGGCCTTCGCCGGGTTGCCCGTGGCACCGGCCGGGAACGGGTCGTACGGCGTGTACCCGAAGGTCTCCTGGGCGGGCAGGTAGGTGGTGGCGGCCTCGGCGAGCGAGGAGCCGCCGGCCGCGTTGACGACCGAGGTGCGGTTGATCGCGTAGGCGACGGCCTGCCGGACCTTGGGGTCGTCGAAGGGCTTGACCTTCGGGTTGAACGCCAGGTAGTTGACGTAGCCGAAGTGGCCGGTGCCGACGCGCGCGGCGAGCGACTTGTCGTCCTTCACCTGGGCGAGCTCGGAGGGGCCGAGGTTGGTGTCGGTGGTGACGGCGGCCGCGTCGGCGCCGGTGCCGGCGGAGAGCCGCTGGTTGATCACCGCCGGGTCGAGCCCGGACTGCACGTCGATGGTGTCCGGGTACGCCTTGCGCTGGTCGTCCGTCGCCGCCGACCAGTTGGGGTTGCGCTTGAGGACGAGGTGGGCGCCGTCGTTCTCGTTCTTGACGACCTGGTAGGGGCCGGAGGAGACGGGGTGCTCCTGGTACTTCGTCCCGGTGTCCTTGGCCTTCGGGACGGGGGCGAACTGCGTCTGGGTGGCGAGGTACGGGAAGTCGCCCTCGGGCTTGTTGAGGCGGAAGACGATGGTCTTCTCGTCCGGCGTCTCGATGGCGTCCAGACCGCGCGCGTCCTTGTACGGGCCCTGGTAGTCCGCGGCGCCGACCAGCCAGTCCCTCAGGAACGGTGCGCCGCCCGAGAGTTCGGGGGCGAATGACCTTTCGATGCCGTACTTGATATCGGCCGTGGTGATCGGCGAACCGTCCTCGAACGTCAGGCCGTCCTTGAGGTGGTACGTCCACACCGTCGCGCCCTCCGAGGGGGTGCCGGTGTCGGTGGCGAGGTCCGGGACGACCTTGGTGCCGGCCGCGCCGTCGGCCCGGTTGCGGGTGGTGAGGGTGCGGAAGACCAGGGAGGGGACGTTGCCGCCGCCGGACGTGTAGAGCCGCGCGGGGTCGAACTGGTCCTGCGGGTTCTGGTTGAGGACGGTGAGGGTGCCGCCCTGCTGCGGCGCGGCGTCCTTGCCGGAGCCTCCACCGCCGTCGGCCTTCGGTCCGCACGCCGCCAGCCCGACGACCAGTGCGACGGTGACGGTCGCCGTGGCGAGGCGGCGAGGGGTGAAGGTGGTGGTTCGAGACATCGGAAAGGGGGCCTTTCGCTACCGATGGTGTACGGAGGAAGGCGGGCGACAGTGAGGCCTGGGGAAGTGAGCGGCACCGCGCCCGCAGCAGGGGGCGACGCCCCGACGCGGCGATCACCGCTAAACGCGTCGGGACAGGGCGGATTCAGCGACAGAGATTGTCGGAAACGCAGTGCGCGGCCACGCCGATCAGCGCCAGCTCGATGGCGGCGCACGTGATCGGGTGACGGTCAGACATGCCGAGAAGAATGTATGACGATAAGGAGGATGTCAAAAAGCCCGACCACCATTCGGACAACACGTGAACACCGCGAACACCGGGGGTACCGGAAGCACCACGAACACCGCGAACACCGGGAATGTCCGCGACGTATCGGTGGGGTGACCGATGTGCGCGGGTGGGGGGCGTGGCCGGTTCCCATTTCGCCGTCGACGCCCCCACCCGGGCCCGCGGCCCTCGGCTCGAGGACGCCGACGGCCCTGCCGCGCCCGCCGTCGCGCCCCGGCCGATCAGATCTCGGAGCGGGCGGTGGCCGTCAGCGGGGCGAAGGTCTGGCGGAGGTCGACGACGGTGGTCGGGCCCTTCACCCAGGCGAGCGGGGCGTGGTGCACCCGGACCCCGGCCGGCTCTTGGAGCAGCGCCTCCCCGGCCGCGTTCCGCGGCCACTCCACCGACCCGGTGGCGGTCCGGGCGGGGACCAGCCAGTAGTCCCCCCGGGTGTAGGCGCCGCCGGGCCGGAAGTACACCTGGACGCCGTCCTCCAGGTCGAGCCAGGCGCCCTCCGCGAGCTGCAGGGCGCCGCCGGCCAGGGGCAGGGTGTCCCGGCCGCGGGCCTCCCGGTGGTCCCAGCGGCGCAGAAAGGGGTGGAGCTCGGCCAGCCGCCCGACCCCCGGGACCGGCTCGGCGGACAGCCGCACCCGGCGGCCCGGCAGGTCGATCTCCTCCACCTGGAGCAGGTTCGCCGCCTCGTCCCGGCTGACGTACGCGCTGTCCGCGACCTCGACCCGGTCGCCCACCGAGAGGCCGAGCTTGTCGTCGTCGCCCAGCGTGTCCAGGGCGACCCAGACGCCCTCGACCGAGGCGATCGGGAGGACGACCGAGCCGTTCTCCCGGGACCACTTGAAGGTGGCGCCGCCCTCGGCCGATCCGCCGTGGTGGACCTCCACCCGGTACAGCTGGTTCTCCGGGCCCCGGTAGCCGGCCTCGGGGTGCGCCAGGCACGGGTCCTCGCCGGCCCGCTCCGGCCGCCGGGCCCGCGCGGCCAGCCAGGAGGAGGGCCGCTCGCGGGGCTCGGCCCAGGCGTCGAAGGCCTCCAGCACCCGGGACGGACCGCCGTCCGGCACGTTCAACTCCGAGGCGGGAAGGGCCAGTACCTGCCAGACGACCTTGGCCCGGGCCGCCGTGTCGGGCATCGCCGCGCCGAGCGCGACCTCGCGGATCTCCGGGTCCTCCATGGCGGTGACACTGCGCTCCCAGACCTTCAGGTAGACCAGGAACGGGAACGCGTCGGGCAGCCGGTCGCCGGGGCGCTCCTGGTCCCGGTAGGCGTCCGGCTGGTCCCAGTACGTCCAGCCGGCGGGCTCCTCCCGGGCCTCGGCGCCCCAGACGCCGTCGTCGGGCACGGCGGTGCCGGGCCCGGGCCGGTCGGCCTCGCACAGGACGCCGTCCACGTAGTACCGGCCGCCGCCGATGGCGAGGTCGTCCAGGTCGTGGTTGCCCGGCAGGTAGCCGATCGCGAACCCGGCCGCGCCGGCGGGCCCGCCGCGCCGGCCGATCAGGTCGGTGGCGAGCGTGCGCAGCTGGTAGCGCTCGATCGCGGCCTGCTCGTTGGCGTCGGCGTCGAGCTGGACCCGGCCCTGCTGGGTCAGCACCGCGGAGTAGTGCCTGCCGGGCCGGAAGGTCAGGCGCGAGAAGTCTGCGTGCACGGGGTCCCTCTCACAGTCAACGGTCTTCAGTCGGTTGGGAGTCGGTCAGGGGTCGGTCAGGTGGCGAAGAAGAGGCCGGCGTCGGTGCCGGCCGGGGTGTACTCGGCCAGCCGCGCCCGCAGGTTGTCCTCGCGCTGGGGCTGGAACAGGTCGTGGAAGGCGCCCAGTTCGGAGCGGTCCTCGGCGCCGCGGGTGATCTCCGGCGCGCAGCCGGCGGCCGGCCGGCCGTAGCCGGGCGTGCCGTACCGGAGGCTGGTGAAGAGCGGGCGCACCCGCTGGGCCTCGGTCTCGCGCAGCCGCTCGGCCCGCGCCGGGTCCAGCTCGCCGCGTTCGACCAGCTCGGTCACCGCCGAGCGCACCCGGTCGGGCTGGCACTCGTACCGGCGGGGGGTGCGCGAGCCCGGGGGCACGTAGCAGAACCGCAGGCAGCCGAGCGAGCGGCGGGCCACCCGCATCCGGCCGGTGAAGACGCTGTCCTCGGCGATCCGCACCGCGTGGGTGTGCACCTCGCCGACCACCGTGGAGCGGTGCGCGTGCAGCACCGCGTAGGCGTGCTCGCAGTCGGGCCCGGAGAGCGCCGGGCGGTCCGGGCCGGTGGCGTCCAGGATGCTGTCGGCCAGGTGGATCTCCAGCGGGTCGTCGTCCACCTCGTCGCCGACGACCTGGATCGTGCCCAGGATGCTGCGCTCGATCCGCACGCAGGCCGTGGTGTGGTCCAGCACCAGGCTGGGCTCCTGCGGCGCGTGCGGTTCGCAGTGCGGCTCCAGGGACCAGCCCGGCACCAGGGTGCAGTGCCGCAGGGTGACGGAGGCGAGCGGCCCGGTGACGTTGACCCCGCGACCGGTGACCAGCAGGCCGTCCAGGACGAGCCGCCCGCCCGCGCAGGTGCCCCGGACGTTGAGCGCGTCCGGCCGGTTGCTGTACCAGTCGAGCAGCCGGATCACCGGCCGGGTGCCCTCGGCGGCGCGCAGTTCGAGCCGGTCGTCGGCCTCCAGGTCGAAGTCCAACTGCTCCTGGTAGGCGCCGCTGTGGGTGATCTCGATGACGGCGGAGCCGCCCGCGGTGCCGTCCCGCTGGTCGGCGCGCCACTGCTCGTACGCGTCGTTGATCCGCTCGAACGGCCGGCCGGGGCCGACCTGGTAGAGCGTCCGGTGCCGGGACTCCGGGCGGTCGCGCGGGTACTCGCCGCCGCCGGTGTCGTCGCCGAACGCGTAGTGGTAGTCGACCCAGACGCCGCGGCGCGGGGCGGAGCGGGCGCCGAAGGCGATCCGGCCGAGCAGCGGGTCGACGGCGACCTGGCCGCGCTTGGGCCGGTACGTCCAGTCGGTCAGGTCGGCCACCACGATCTCGGCGGGCGGGACGGGCTCCTGGGAGCCGTCGCGCCAGATGGCGAAGCTCTTGCCGGGCCCGTAGTAGTCGGCCGTGCGCTCGGCCAGCTGCCGGCGCCGGATCGGGGCCGGCACGGTGTCGGCCGTCGCGGGGTGCGCGCCGGCCGGCCCCGGCTCGGGCCGGGTGACCAGCGGGGCGTCGTTGCCGAGGACGGAGAAGGTGAAGAGGTTCCTGGCCCGGTCGACGCAGTAGGCCGGCGCCCGGGTCACCGGGTACGGCTTCAGCCGCCACACGGACAGGGCGACGCCGGCCGGGGTGTAGCCGCCCTGGCGGCGCGGGGAGGCGGCCCGGCGGACGTCGACGGTGTGCGCCTGGCCGTCGAAGGGCCCGCCGAGCAGGTCCAGCGCCGCGCCGCGCCGGACGTCGACCAGCCGGCCCCGGCCCAGCCGCTGCCGGTCGGCCGGCTCCTCGTCCGGGCGCAGCAGCCGCACCGGCTGGGTGCCGGCGAGCAGCCGGGACAGCTCCACGGCGCGGGCCGGCCAGTCGGCGACCGAGGCGGACAGCTCCTCCAGCAGGGCGAGGGTGCCCTTGCGGCGGCGGTTGGCGACCGTGTTCGCGACGTCCTGGCGGGGCGCCAGCCGGGCGGCGAGCCGATCGCGGGCCGCGATCCGCTCGGCGGAGGCCTCGCCGTGCAGGCCGGTGGCGAGCACCTCCTCGTAGCCGGGCAGGATCCGGTAGCCGACCAGGTCGCCGAGGTAGGCGACGGCCCAGTCGGCGGCGGTCTCCACGAACCAGTCCTGGTAGCCCTGGTCGACGCCGCCGCGGACGACGTCGACCTGTTCGGCGATGACGGCCAGCAGGGCGCGCAGCGGCTCGCCCGCGTCGGCGTCCCGCAGCCGGTGCCACTGGGGCAGCAGCTCCAGCAGCCCGTCCGGGTCCCTGGTCATGCCCACCTCCGATGGATGCGCTGGTTCATCCGCGGATCTCCTTGAGGATCAACGTGTCGGGCAGGTCCGGTGCCAGTACGGCGAGTTGGGCCGGTCGGATGCCGCGGAACACCGTCACCACGCGGCCGGCCGGCAGCGGGCGGGTGTCGGTGACGGCCGGGTTGAGGCGCAGCAGCTCCGCGAGCGGGACGCCGTTGCGGGCGGCGATGTCGGTGAGCGTCTCGCCGGCGGGGTCCCGCACCCGGTAGCGCTGCTCCTCGTAGCGGGCGAGCCGGGCCGGGACCGTCGGCTGCGGCCGCGCGAGTTGGGCGGCGAGGTTCTCCAGGCCGTCCGGGGTGAGGCTGCCGGGCACGCCGGTGAAGGCGTCGACGTCCACCCGGTCCACGCCGGGGACGGCCTGGGCGGCGGCGAGCACCTCGGACAGGTGGGCGGGCTGGCCGAGTTGGCGTCCGGCGTAGCCGAGCCGGTCGAGCAGGGCGCGGCGCACGGCCGGTTCGACGAGGTCCCAGGAGTGGTCCGGGGCGACCTTGACGCCCGCGGCGACGACCAGCAGGACGAGCTCGCGCACGGCGACCCGGACGGGCAGCCGCGGGTCGCCGTAGGCGGTGAGCGAGGACCGCAGGGTGCGGAGCAGGTCGGAGTCGGCGGCGAGCGGGATGTCGTCCACCCCGGCGACCGTGACGTGGACGAGCTCCCGCCGGCCGTCCGAGAGCCGGGTGGCGCTGGCGCGCCCGATGCCGGCCCGGGCGCGGGTGAAGTCCTCGTAGTCGGGCACCGAGACCAGCCGGTCCAGGGCGGTGACGGCGAGCGGGATGGTGCGCCTGGCCAGGCCCGGTCCGTCCGGTCCGGCGCCGCCGGTGGCGGGCAGCGGGTTGACGACGGCGGAGACGCCGAGCGGGCGGGTGGTGAGCTGGGTGATCCGGCCGGCGCCGACGTTGCCGCTCTCGCCGATGCCGATCCGGTAGCGGGCGCGGACGTTCTCCCGGCCGGTGGTCAGGCGCGAGCCGTGCACGCCGTCGCCGAAGGTGACGGTGGTGCGGCCGTCGGCGGCGGTCGCGGTGACGTAGACCCGTTCGTCCGGGCCGCGTCCGGTGAGGCTGTCGACCTCGTGCCAGAGCACCCCGTCGACCCGGACCTCCAGGGTGCTGCGCGCGCCCCCGGGGGTGTCGGCGGCCAGCCAGGTGAGCGGCGACTGCCAGAGGGTGAAGCGCTGGCCGGGGACGCCCGCGTCGCCGCTGCCGATCGCCTCGTCGCGGGTGGCGCCCTGGGTGGCGCGGACGACGTTGCCGAGGACCTGGACGGTGTCGCGCCGGTAGCGGAAGGCGAGCGGGGCGCTGAGCGTGACGGTGGTGCGGACGGTGTCCCCGGGCAGGAGCGGGTCGACGCCCTGCTCGACGCCGGCGATCATGGCCAGCTCGGTGCCGCGGACGCCGGTGGTGTGCGGGAGGTCGGTCCGCTCGCCGCTGACCGCGATCCACCGGCCGGGGGTCAACCCGTCGTAGAGCCGGGCGAGTTCGATCCGGTCGCCGCGGACGTCCTCGGTGACGGGCTCGTCGGCGAGCCGCAGCGCCTCGCCGCGGGCGTAGACGGTGGCGTCCCGCAGGTGCGAGAGCTGGGTGTCCTGGTCGTCCAACCAGGGCTGCTGGAGGGAGAGTTCGGTGACCTTGCCGGTGATGCCGAAGTCGGCGCGGGAGACCACGCGCACGTCGGTGACCCGGGTGATGACCTCGGCGAGGTCGCGGCTGCCCGGGATGCCGCCGTCGAGGCCCTTGCGGGGGCGCTGGATCACCACCCAACTGCCGGGCGCGATCTGGTCGTACACGGCGTCGAGGGTGAGCACCGTGCCGGAGACCGGCTGCAGCTTGGTGGTGAGGGCCACCTCGACGGCCGGTGCCGACTGGTCGGTGCCGGCGTAGCGGTGCACCCGGACGTTCAGCTCGCCGGACTCGCCGGTCCGCTCCTGGCCCGGGTCGAGCTGGTAGTCGAGCGCGGGGCCGGGCCCGCCCTCGACCTTCACGTGCACGCGGCCGTCGGCCTGGGGGCGGGACACGAAGACCGTGCGCTCGGGCAGTTCGGCCAGCAGCTGGGCGCTGACGCCGGGCTCCGGGGCGGGCGCGGGTACGGCGGTCCGCAGGGCGGACGGCGGCGGTACGGGCGGTGCCGTCGGCTCGGTGGTGACGATCTTGACCTGGCCGGGCCCGAACGGGAAGGTGTGGTCCCACGGCAGCGAGAAGCCGCTGTGCACCAGGCTGCCCGCCTCGACGTACGTGAAGTCGGCGGTCTTCGGGACGGTGCCGGCGTCGTCGAAGGCGATCCGGACGCTGACCAGCGTGCTGCCGGAGAGCGGCCAGTCCACGTAGCGGTCGATCCGGCCGTCGGTGCCGTAGACGGGCTTGAGCGGCGCGGTGGCGCCGAACGGGGTGGCGACCACCCGCATCGCCTGGATCTCGTGCACGGCAAGCGGCGCCGTCAGGTCGACCTGCCGCCAGGCGGGGTAGAGGCCGTCGCGCAGCCGGGGGTCGAGCGCGGACAGCAGCTGCGCGCCGAGGTCCGAGCCGGGCGCGAACAGGCGCTGCGGGTCGCGGGCGAGGTCCCGCGCGCTGAGCGGGGGCCGGGTGGGGGCGGTGCGCAGCGCGGCCAGCAGCGAGCCGAGTCCGCGGACGGCCGGGTCGGCGGTGCCGGGGCCGGGGGGCCCGGGCTTGTCGGGGGCCTGCGGCGGCTCCAGCTGGTGGGCGCGGTCCCGCAGGCCGGTCAGTTCCTCGCCGAGGTGCCCGAACCAGTCGGCCACCGGCTGCTGGGCGTGGGCCAGTTCGGCGGCCTCGGCGGCCCGGGCGACCACCGGGGCGAGCCGGTCGGCGAACTCGGCCGGGGTGCCCAGCGGGCCGGACGGCCGGTCGAGGTCGGCGCGCAGCGGGGCGAGCACCTGCTCGTCGAAGTCCCGGACGATCCGGCTGTGCCCGGGCCTCGGGTTCGGGGCGGACTCGGAGACGGTGATCCAGTCGGCGAGTTCGGCGCGCAGGTCCTTGAGGGTGCGCAGGTCCCGGGGCAGCCCGATCACCGTGACGTCGTTGTCGCGGTCGAGCCGCACCTCGGGCACCAGCCGCAGCATCCGGTGGACCGGGTCGGCGGCCTTGTCGGCGCTGAAGACGAACAGCAGCCGGTCCCCGGGCCGCAGGTTGTTCGCGGTGCCGGCGGCGAAGAGCTCGGCGCGTCCGCCGGGGTTCAGCTGGCCGGGCGTCAGCTGGTACGGGCGGCGGCGCAGCACGGCCAGTTCGTTCCAGGCCGAGCGGGCGGCGAGGTCCTCGGCGGTCTCGAAGGACTGCGGGTCCTCGCCGGGGCCGGGGACGCTCTGGCTGCGGGCGCCGCGCGGGATCACCACGGTCGGGTCCTCGGCCGCCCTCGGGTCGTGGTCGAGGGAGTAGGCGAGGTAGGTGTCGGCGGCCACGCCGGGCCGGGGCCGGTGCCCGACCAGCCGGCCGAGCAGGGCGAGCGAGTCCTCCTCGGTGGCGGTGCGCAGGTAGCCCTCGTTGGCGATCCGCTCCGAGTAGAAGGTGAGCAGGTCGGCGAGCACGGCCCAGGCGTCCAGCAGCGCGATCGCCGGGTCGTCCGGGGTGCGGACGGTCAGGTCGCGCAGCGCCGGGTAGGCGGGGCCGGACAGCCGGGCGAGCAGGCTGTCGAGGAACTCCCCGTAGCGGCCGACCCGGTAGCCGATGGCGTCCAGTCCGGGCGGGTTGAACATCGGGACCGGGGTCGCGGTGGCGGTGCCCGCGCAGCCGCAGGTGCACTGGCCGCTCATCGGCCACCTCCGAGGACGATCGAGAGCCGGCCGTTCTCCGGCCGGTCGGGGTCGTTGTCGCACGCGGCGATCTCCAGCGCGCCGAGCCGCAGCAGCCCGTCGTCCAGCTCGCCGTCGTCCCGTCCGAACTGCCGCCGCAGCCTGGTCACTTCAGCACTGACGACGCCCGGCACGGCGGCCGCCGCGGCCACCAGCCTGGAGACCCGCACCGGTTCGCCGAAGCCCAGCGCGTCCGGGTGGAAGAAGCCGAGCCGGCCGTCCGGCAGGGCGCGGTTGCCCAGAACCCGGCGCAACTCGGCCAGGACGTGGCCGCGTTGGTAGCCGGCGGCGGCGCAGACCCGCAGTTCGAGGTCGATCGGCACCAGCAGGGCGGGCCGGACGACCAGGTCGTGGCCGATCCGGCGGTACGCCTCCAGGCCGTGCCCGACCGCCTCCAGCAGGGCCGGGCCGGCCACCGCCTGCCCGAACGGCTCGACGGCGACGTGCACCTCCTGCACGCTGCCCGTCCAGCGGAGCGCGGCCGCGGCCCGCCGGACGCCCGGCAGGGCGGCGGCCAGCTCCGCGTAGTCGGCGGCCGTGACGGCGCGCAGCCGGGTGCGGCCCAGGGCGAGCGGGGCGAGCCGGCGGACCTGGTCGAGCGGTTCGGGCTCGACCCCGCCGGTCGCGGGCAGCGGGTTGCGGACCAGCCGCACCGCGTCCTGCGGCCGGGCGGCGGCGCCGCGCCGGTTCGACTGGGGCGGCCGGTCCCGGCAGACCACCAGGTGGTTGACGGCTTCCGCGCCCACGTTCCCGGCCGTGCCGTTGCCGATCCGGTACGCGACCTCCAGCGTGCCGCCGGGTGCGGGCGGCAGGCCGTGGCGGCCGTCGCCGAAGCGCAGCGCGAGGCGCCCGTCGTCCTCCAGCTCGCCCACGAAGTGCCGGTCCCGGCGGCCGTCGGCGAGCAGGTCCCGGCGCGGCGTCCACTCCTGGCCCGCCGAGGCGGCCCGGACCTCGGGCAGGGCGGCGCGCGGGTCCTGGACGGCGATCCCGGCCGCGGGGCCGGCCAGCGCGGGGGAGTCGGGGTCGAGCCCGGCGGCGTACCGGGCGCCCCAGCTCTGGGCCACCTCCCAGACGGTGGGCCGCCCGAGCACCCCGCCGGAGCGGGCGCGCGCGGTGAGCACCTCCAGGCGGCGCAGCTTGGCGGCGAGCAGGTGGGTGCGGCGGGCCAGCAGCTCGCGCAGCCCGGCGGCGGGCCGCTCCGCGAGCCGCAGCTCCTGCACCACCCGGGCGCCGAACAGCACGGTCAGTTCGGCGAGTTCGGCCCGGGAGAGGTGGTGGCCGTCGCACGCCCGGTGCCACAGCTCCTCCAGCCGCAGCCGGACCCGCTCCGGAACGCCGGCGAGCAGGGCGGCCTGCCCGGCGCAGACGTGCGCCCGGTCGGGGTAGGCGGCCGCCTGGGTGACCGGCGCGTAGCGCAGCAGCGGGCGGAAGGGCTGCGGCAGCACCGGGTAGCGGCTCTGGTCGAGCAGGGTCTCCAGCGCCGCCGCCTGGGCGTCGGCCGTGGGCGGCTCCACCACCGCGCCCCCGCCGTCCTCGCCCTCCGCGGTCGCGCCGGGCGCGAGCAGCACGCTCAGCCCGGCCCGCCGCACCGCCGCCTCGCCGAGCAGCGCGTCCAGGGCGCGGACCTGCTCCGGGCCGAGCTGGCGGCCGTCGCGGGCCTGGTCGAGCAGTTCCCGGATCGCCTCCGCCGCCGGGCTGCCCTCGGCGCGGTCCTCGCAACCGCACCCGCCGGGCCCGCAGGGCGCCGTACGGACCGGCTCCGGCGGCACCGGGAAGGACTCCGGGGCGCCGCCGCAGAAGGTGAGCGAGCGGCCGTGGTCGACCAGGGCGACGTTGCCGCGGGCGACGCTCACGTCGGCGATCGGGCCGCAGTCGCCGCCGCCGTGGGAGGACAGGCAGACCGGGAAGGCGAGCGCGTCCTCCGGCGCCCAGGTGACCTCTAGCACGGGCTGGTCGTACAGCTCGTCGACCAGCGGGGTGACAGAGGTGAGTCGGACGGCCTGGCGGTGCGCGGGGTCGGCGTCGGCGGGCGCGCCGGTGCGCGGGCCGAGGACCTCCTCGATGACCAGCAGGTCGCCGGGGCGCAGCGCCAGGTGGCGGGTGCGGGGCTCGGGCTTGTCGGTGCCGGGCCGGTCGCCGGGCGGGGCGGTGTCCTCGCGCGGGGCCGCCCCGGGCCGGTCGTCGCGCGGGGCCGCCCCGGGCCGGTCCTCGCGCGGGCACGGGTCGGTGTCGGGCCGGTCGTCGCGGAGGGTGGCGGAGGTCGCGCCCCGGGGCAGGACGCAGTCCTGGTCGCCCCAGGTCCAGAACCGGATGGTGTTGTGCGCGGGGTGCAGCACCAGGTCCGCTCCGCCGAGCGGCTCGAACACCTCCACGGCGGCGGTGCGGGCGAGCACGTCCAGGTCCTCGTCCGGGATCACCGTGGACAGCTCCGGGCGCTCCTGCGGGCCCAGCCGGCCGACGTCGACGGCGGCGAACCGGAAGGTGCCGGACCGTAGGGTGACCGAGCGGTCCACCTCCAGTGCGACGAACGCCCGGGCGTTGCAGCCGTCGTGCACGGCATAGTCGACCAGCCGGACGTGCCGGCGCACCGACACCCGGCGGCGGGCCGTGTCGAGGTACGCCTCGGTGGCCACCGCGTCCTGCTGGTAGGAGAGCTGGTCGGCGGTGTAGGCGAGCAGCTCGACCAGGGTGACGCCGAGGTCGGGCAGGTGCCGCTCGGTCCAGCCGGGGACGGTCAGGCTCATCCGGTCCAGCACGAGCCGGCGCAGGCTCTCGTAGTCGCGCGCGGTGTAGTCGATCACCGGGGCCGGCCGGACGGCGGGCGGGCAGCCCTCGTCGGTGCGGCAGTCGTACGGGGACGGGCAGTCGGCGCCGAAGGAGAACCCGGTGTGCGCGTACCGCGGGTCGAAGCCCGGGAACGGGCGGGTGCCCGGCCGGCCGTACGCGTCCGCCAGGACCACGCTCAGCCGGTAGCGGGAGGTGTCGCCCGCCCGGTCGAGGGTGACGAGCATCCGGTCGTCCAGCTCCGGGTCGTCCGCGCGTTCGATGTCGACCGCGAGGGCGCGCAGGCCGGTGATCCGGCGGCCGCCGTCGACCCGGATGTTCTCCGGGCCCAGCTCGTCCGGCGCCCGGCCGAGGAAGGTCACCGTCAGCGTGCGCCCGTCGTCGCTCGGCTCGGCGCCGTCCAGGCCCAGCAGCCGCGCCGCGCGCACGTCGGCCCGGCGAAGTTCCGTGCCGCACTGAGAGGTCGGGAATTCCGCCTGGCCGGTCATGCCGCCACCCCGCCCTCGAACACGTCCTGCCGCCGGGTGCCCGTCCGGCGGACGACGTACGCCAGCTCGACCCGCACCACGTTGTCCTCGCTCTCCACGTCGAGCGCGACGACCTCGATCACATCGCCGAGCCACCGCTGCAGCGCCGCCTGGACGGACAGCTGCAAAGTGGCCGCCAGCTCCGGGCTGTTCGGCGCGAAGACCAGGTCGAGCAGCCCGCAGCCGAAGTCCGGGTGCATGACCCGCTCGCCCGGGCTGGTGAACAGCAACTGCTCGATCAGGTCGCGCACATGGTCGTCGTACGCCGCCCCGGCGGTGCGCCCGCGGCTGTCGATCCGGAACGGGAAGGCGAGGTCCGTCCGGGCGGGCCCTGGCGGTGGTGCCATCAACTCGGCGCCGCCGACGGTCTGTTGGGTGGATCGCGTGGTGCTCATACCCCCTCCGCCCGCTGTTGGACGACGGTGACGACCGGCGGCCCCTGCGGGATCTGCTCGGCGCTCTGGCACAGCCCGGTGGCGGACTGCGGCAGCGCGGGCGAGCCGTTCACCCGGATCCGGGCGGACGGCAGCACCCAGCGGATCGTGACGCAGGGCTGCGGCTTCCCGGCCACGGTGAACGGGCAGCCGGTCACGGTGTACAGGTCGGCCGTGCTGGTGACGGCCTGCCCGGCGACCAGCACCCGGCCCTGGGCGGGCACCGCCGTCGCCTGGGCGCCGTGCGGGCAGATCACCGTCGCATTGACGTGCAGCATTTTTCCGGACAAGACAATCTCCCCCCGTCAGGTCACGCTCAGGGCGTCCTGGTTGATGGTCACGGTGGCGCCGACCAGCGCGATCGAGGCGCCCTGGCCGTTGCTGATCCGGATGCCCGAGTCGTTGATCACGATCGAGGCCCCGCTCGGGATGCGCAGCGTGATCCCCGTGGTCGGGTCGTCGGACAGCACGATCACCCGCCGCCCCGAGGTCTCCAGCACCATGTTCGGGACGCCCGGCGGCCCGGTCGTCGCCTCCACCGGCACCTCCGAGGCGGAGCCGTACCAGCAGCCCGTCCAGATCGGGTAGCTCTGGTCGCCCTGCTCGAACTCCAGCCACACGCCCGCCCCGACCGGCGGCACGGCGTAGTGCCCCATGCCCGGGCCGGCCACCGGGAAGCACGGCATCGCCCAGGTCGACACGGCGTCGCCCAGGACGTCGGGCACCTGGGCCTGGATGCGGCCGATCCCGAGCGGGTCGGTGTTGGTCACCACCGTTCCCCGGTACTTGCCGAGGTAGCGGGTCGGTTCGGCCATGCTGGCAACTCCTGCTGGTCGGGGCGGCCTTGCGGGACTTCGACGCTCTGCGGTGCTGCGGTGCTGCGGTGCTTTGGTGCTGCGGTGCTTTGGTGGTGCGGTGCTGCGGGACTTCGGTGTTACGGGACGACGGTCGGCTGGAGGGCGATCAGGCCCTCGCGGGCCAGGGTGAAGTTCTGTGTGTACGAGCCGCGCTTGAGGTTGTGGGTGACGCTCTTGACGAAGTACAGGCCGTCGTAGGTGATCCCGGCCCCTCGGACGCCGACCAGTTCGCGCGGCCGCAGCACGTGCCCGTACCGGACGACGTCGAGCTGGCCCGAGCCGGAGACGGCGTCCGCCGACTGCATCGCCTTGGCGATCGTCTCGGCGACGGCCTGCGAGGTGTCCTTCTTGGCGGTGTCGGCGATGACCTTCTTCTTCAGCGCCGGCGCCGGCCTGAGCGCGAGCGGCGGCCGCAGGATGCTGACCTCCGGCACCGGCAGGATCGTCGACACCTTGGTCGCCGGCAGCTGGATGCGCGCCTCCGGCTCCTCGCGGGCGGTGCCGTCGAAGGCGAAGGTGAGCTGGTCGACATTGGACAGCGCGTCCATGTTCACGTTCAGCGCGTGCTGCGGGACGCCCAGCCGGACCTCCGGCCCCCAGTAGGCGCGGCTCATCCCCGGGACCGGCCCGGGGTCCAGGTAGAACACGTAACCGTTCGCCTTCGCCAGCTCGTTGACATAGCCGAGGTCGGTGCCCTTCTGGAAGTCGATCCGCCGGGTCGGCATCGGCGTCTGCGGCACCAGCTCCGGGACGACCAGCGGCACCATGCCGTACTGCCCGTACTTGCCGATGATCGCGGCGACCCGGGCCGCCGGGGACATCGCGGGGAAGGGCACACCGGCCTGCTCCTCCAGGTCCATCAGCACCGTCAGGTCCTCACCGGTGACGGTCAGCGTGGACTGGCCGGGCTGGTTGCTGACCCCGACCTCCTGGCGGATGATCACCCCGTCCATCAGCACGGCCGGCGTCCCCGTGACCACCGCCATCAGCACGACCCTGATCTTCGGGTCGAAGAAACCGCCCGGCAGCAGCGCGGTGTTGATCAGCCCGTTCTTCGACAGGTCGAAGGCCAACTGGAACCCGCTGCGCTGCCCCGACGCCACCGTCACCTGCGCCGACAGCAGCGCGTCGGTCACCGGCTGCGGCACCGGCACCGGAATCTGCGGCCCCATCAACAGGCTCAGGTGGATCGACCCGATCGCCCCGCCCCCCGTGACCGCCGAGGCGTCAACCATTCCCCACCCCCGGGCCTGCCCCCGGCACCGCGCCGGGCAGCGCGATCGTGATCCGCCGCCCCGGCGTCGCGGTCAACTCCCGTGGATCGAGCACCGGGTTGGCGTCGGCGATCCGCCACCACTGGTCGGCGCTGCCGAGGTAGCGGTAGGCGAGCAGATCGGGACGGTCGCCTGCACTGACGGTGTGCTCGGCGAGCGGGGTCAGCCCCTCCGTACTCGGCAGCAACCGCCGCCGCAGGTACGGGACCTGGCGCCCGTCCGGCTCCGTGTGCAACGCGACCGGGACACCGTGGTACCGGCTGGTCAACGGGTACGGGGAGGGCGCCGGCAGCGCGTTCAGCGGGTCGATGGTCATTGGAACCCCCCTCCCAGCCCGAGCGCGCCCAACCGGCCGTCGGCCGCGGCACCGCCCAGCCGCTCCTTCTGCGCCAGGTGCGCGAGATACAGCTCCGCCCCGCGGTGCCCGGTCGGCAGATCACTGACGGTCAGGACGCGCAGCCCGATCGCGACAGCGGCCCTGATCGGGTTGAGGTCGATGTCGAAGGCCTCCTCCGTGATGGTCAGTTCGGTCAGCCGCACCGGCAGGATCCGCTTCCCACCCCAGGTGAAGAGCGTCAGCGGCGCCTCGATCGGCGTGACCTCCAAGGTCCCGAGCGAGGCCAACGCCTGGTTCGCCCGCACCTGGGCACTGGTCGGCTGCACCAGCAGCTCGAGCGTCGCCAACTGCGGATGAATCCCGTTCGGCGCCGGAAGGTCCAGCTGGTCGGTCGCGTCCAACTCCGCCGTGAACTTCCAGCTCTCCACGGCCGGCCCCTTCAACCGCAACGCCTCCGTCCGGTCCCCGGTGCCGTCCGCTCCTGCCACCTGCGGCGCCAACGAGCGCTCCAGACTGTCCGGATTGAACTGCAGCACCACGACCCGCTGCGGAGTGCCGCGCAGCGGATCGACGACGACCAGCCCGGCCCTGATCGGCTTCGGCGCATCCGTGTACCCGGTCACTCCCGTGCAACTCCCATGTTGTCGAACGCCGCGAGGATCGAGCGTGCACGGTCCCGCAGGTCCTGGACTTCGTCATTCTCGGAAACGGACTCCAACAGCGGGCGGAGGCTCGGGTACGCCGCGTAGAGCGATGCGAGGATCGACATGTCTCGGACTTCCTTCGCGGCGTCCTCAAGACCGGCGGCGATCCGTGCGAACACATCACTGTCGATGCGGGTGGGCGCCCCTACCCCCAGCCGGATGAGTGCCAAGCCCCGTCGAATGGGGTTTTCGGCGAGATCGGCTTGCTCGACGAGGTCTTCCAGGTTCCACACCGGGAGCTCTTCCTCGGCAATGCGCGCATAGTGCTCCAGGATCTGCAGGTTGGAGCCGGAGGTCTGGACATACCGTTGCCCGGCAAGCTCGTCCTCCACGTAGTGAATCTTCACCGCGGGCCCACAGGACCAGGTGATCTTGTATTCCCACTTGGCCTCCGGATCCAGCCAGCCCTCTCTGACTCGCGGCCACGCGTGGGCCGCGCAGAAGGCCTCGACCTCGGCCTCCCCTGGGCCTGGTCGGAGTACACGCCGGCGGGAGCCGAACTCGATGTCACCTTTACTCATACCGCTCACCATGTTCAAGTCGTTGACCCACTGTGTTTCTCCCAAAGCTTTTCAAGTCTGGCGCGGATGAGCTTCTCCAGCTGGGCGAGTCTCGCTTCGACGACTTGCGGGCTCTCTGCCGCGAGACCCTCCAGTTCCTTCGCCCAGGCCTTCAGGTCGTCGACGCTGGCGAGCCAGGCGCGGAATATTCGGAGCTGCCTTCGGCGCATGTCGGACTTTTCCTGGCCGGCCTTACTGTCCGTGTTGTTGAGCGGGCGCTTGAGGGGATTCCCGCGAGCGCCAACGGGATTGTCCCAGTGCTTCTGGACCGTTTCCATGTGCTTGTGGAGGTTTTTCCGGATCTTCTTGGCCTTCAACTCGCGCATCGGGAAGTCCCGCGCGAACTGCAGAAGATCCGAGTAGTCCACCTCCTCGTCACCGAGCTTCAGTCGACCGCGGCCTCGTGAGGCCATGTCAAGACCCATGGCGGTCAGTGCGAACGTCGCCGGGTCGCGGCCTCCCTCCACCTGGAAGTGCCACTGTGCGAGTTCGGCGGCATTCTGTTGGTGTCGGCCTTCGGGCTTGCCTCCGGAGATGACGGACAGGGCACTGGTTGCCAGTGCGCGGCGCTCCGCAGGAGTCCACTCGCTCTCCAGCTTGGCCGTCCACTCGTTGTGCTTGAGGGCGGCCGACTTCAGGGTATCGTCCTCCCGCCAGGTCCAGTGCACCAGTTGATCTTCCCGTTGGACCTTTCCCGAATAGGACGGTCCCTGGTCCCGTCGTACGCTGGCCAGGATCCGATCGTTGTCGCGATACTCCACATAGCTCGGGATGTTCATGGAATCGCGAGCAGGAATGCTCTGGACCATTCCGGATGCCTGGTACGGAGTCTGGGCGACATCGACCTCGAACCGTTCGACAGTCTGGCGCTTCTTGACGTTCCCCTTGCTGACCAGCCGGCCAAGTTCGGACGTGTCCCTTGCCGCTGATGCCGGCTCGGGTTGAGCCCGTCCGCCGTTGGCCTGCAGGGCCCTCGCGCGGTACTCCTCGCCGATTTTGTTGATCATCAGGACCACGCGGTCGGCAATGTCGACATCGATCCCGTCGACGGCGGTTTCCTGCGGATTGAGCTTCGCCAGTACGTGAAAGGCGGAGGAGCCGACCTTGTCGAGTCCGGTGAGCCGGTACCAGACCCGGAGTGCCCTCAGCACTGCGCTCAGGACCTTGTCCGGCAGTCCTCGGCCGAGCAGCCGGTGCAGTCTCGGGCGCAGACGGGCCAGGATGGCTGCCAGGCGCTGCTGCTTCGCCTCGGGCGAGTTCTCGCGCTTGCGGCGTTGGGCGCGTTGCTGCTGGCGCTTCTGGTGCCAGGTGCGGAGGCGGTCGCGTTGCTTGCGGTAGGCGTCGCGGATCCTGTGGGCGCCGTTGGTGAGGGCGCGGCCCAGCTTGCTGTTGAGGACCTTGCGGCCGAGGGTGCGGGCGGCCGTCCGTACCCGGTTGAGGGCGGCTTTGACGGTCTGGCGGGAGGAGTTGAGGGCGCGGCCGACGGGGGAGGTGGGGCGGCGCGGGGTGGCGGGCTTGGGGCGGGTGGCGGTTGGGCGGTGTTGGGCGGGGCGCTCCGCGTGCTGCACGGTGTGCCGCGCGGGGCCGGTGCGGGCAGGGCGGGCGGGCCGGGCGGGACGGCCGGGGCCGGGCCGGCGCCGCAGGGACTGGGTGGCCCGGCGCAGGCTCGCGCGGGCCTTGTTGACGGCCCGGCCCGCCGCCTTGCGGGCACCGCGACCTGCCCTGGCCAGGCCTTTGAGGATCCGCTGGGCGATCCCCTTGAGCTTGGTGCCGACCGCCTTGCCGGCTCCCTTGAGCTTGCTGAGCAGGAAGTTGGAGATGAAGTCGAGCAGCGCGACCACGCCCGCCGCGACGGCGTCGGCGAAGAGGCAGGCGGCCGATCCGGATTTGACGGCCTTGAGGAAGGCGACGAACTTCCCGATCGCCGCGATGATCTTGCTGATGGTGTTCCAGGCCGCCATCAGCCCCTGGATGATCGTCATGATCGCACCGGCCGCCGGCACGATCATCGAGACCAGCTTCTCGACGACGATCGACACGATCATCCCGGGCAGTGCCGCGACGATCGCCTGCCAGGCCATCCGGCCGATCTGGGCCATCGAGATGCAGCCCTTGACCAGGACGTTGACGATCGTGGACGTCAGCCCGACGACCGACTCGACCTTCTCGTTGAACCAGGTCCGCACCGCGCTCTTGATCGCGCCCCACAGGTAGTGCTGGATGCCGTCGACCGCGGCGGTGCCGAGCTTCTTCAGCCAGCCGCCCGGGTCGGGGGCGATGTCGCCGATCAGGGCCGCGAACTCGCCGAAGACGGCGATCGCCTTCTGGACGAAGTCGATCGCGTCCATGACGGCCTTGCGGACGGCCTCGATGGCGGCCTTGAGTCCTGCCTCCAGCGCGTCCAGCAGTGCGTTCAGCCCGGCGGCGAGCGCGTCGAGGAGCTTGTTGACGGCGTTCTTGAGCCGGTCCGCCCACTCGTTGACCTTGGCGATGGCCTTGTCGCGCCATTCCTCGATCTTCTTGCGGAACTTGTCCCGCAGTTCGGGGAAGGCCGCCAGCAGGACGTCGCAGATCTTGATGAGCGCGTCCGCGAGCTTGTCGATCAGCTCGACGGCGAACTTCCGCGCCTGGTCGATCGCCCAGTTCGCGAACTTCCGGAAGCCGTCGATGATGTCGTTGATCAGGCCGCGGAAGAAGTCGAAGACCTTGGTGACGGCCTCGACCAGTGCGTCGAAGGCCGCCTTGACCTTGGACTTGACCCAGCCCCACCAGCCTTCGGACTCCTCCTTCTTGCGGTCCTTCTCCTTCTGGGCCTTCTCCTCGGCCTCCTTCCGCTTGTCCTGGATCTTCTGGTTGTCCTGCTGCTGGCGGTCCTGGACGTCCTTGTCGGCCCCGGCGCGCTTCTTGTCGATCTGGCCGGTCTTGTCGGTGTGCTCGGCACCGGCGTCCTGGTCCGCGGTGGTGATCTTCCCGTCCTGCTCGGTGCGCCACTGCTCGCGTTCGGCCTTGACCCTCTCTGCGGCGTCGCCCCGTTCCCCGGCCTGGGCCTGGGCGTTGTCGGCGACCGCCTGGTCGACCTCGGCCTGGTTCTGCCGCCGGGCGTCGGCCTCGCCCTGCTTCTGCTGGGCCTGTTCGGAGCCCAGCCGGCCCTGGCCCTCGCCGACCGCGGCCTGGATCTGCGGGCCGCGCTCCTGCTGGGTGACGATGCCGATGCCCGGCTTGGTGTCGACGGCGCCGCCTGCCCTGGCGCCCCCGCGCTTGCCGCCGCCACCGGGGACGGAGGCGGTGAGGGTCTCCTTCGGGACGTCCGGGTAGATCCGGTCCTCGCCCATCGGCTTGGCGGTGTCCTCCCGGCCGACGCCGAGGATCCTGCCGGAGCTCTCCTTGAGCTTCGCGGCCTGCCGGTCGGTGCGTGCCGGGTCGCTCTCCCCGGTCAGTTCGACCTTGGGCGCGGCGCCGACGGTGGTGTTCAGCGCCGGGTCGGTCGAGGGGACGCCGTCGACGGCGACCTGGGCCTGCTGCACCTCCTGCGCCGAGACCTGGTTGCCCGCGTCGTCGGCGACATTGGGCGGGGCGACCCGGTCGCCGGGGTTCCGGCCCTCGACCTTCTTCTGGTCGGCCGTCCGCTGCCCGCCGTCCGCGCCCTCCGGGCCGACCCGCTCCAGCCGCTCCGTCACGGCTTCGGCGGGCGGCGCCGCCTCGGGTGCGCCGGACTGGGTCTGCGGTGCGCCGGAGGGCCGCTGGGTGGTCGGCGGGGCGGCCTGCAGTCGGGCGTGCTGCTCACCGACCGTACGGTCCACCGATCCGTCCACGCCGTCCAGGGTGGTGGCCAGCTGATCGGGCGGAAGGCTCGCGGCGGTGGCGAGCGCGCTCTGCGGGTCCTGGCCGGAGACGTCGGGCGCGGCCGGCTTCTGCTGCTCCTGCCCGCCCTGGGCGCCCCCGGCCGCGGCCCCGCCTCCGCCCGCACAGCCGCCGCCGGCGCCGCCGGTGCCGTCCTGCTCCGCCTCGGTGGTGGGCTGCTGGGGGCCCGCGCAGGCGCCGCCGCCCGCCTCCAGCGAGGCGTCGGGGGCGGCCTGGGCGGTGAGTCCGCCGGGCGCGTCGGCCTGCTCGGCGGCCGGGCCGGGGGCGGCGTCCAGGGCGGTGTCGGGGGCTGCCCCGGGAGCGCTGTCGAGGACGGCGCCGTCCCCGCCGACCGGCCCGCTGCCGCCGACCGGCCCCGGCGCCACGGGGGCGGTACGGTCCGGGCCGCTCGGCTCGGGCGAGGCGGCCGCCTCGGGGGCCGCCTCGGGTGCGGGTTCGGCCTCGCGCGCCGCCTCGGCGGGGGTTTCGGGCTGCGGCGCCTCCGGCTGCGTGGGCTCGGCAGGGGCCGGCGCCGGGGCCGCGGCCGGGTTCGCGGTGGGTTCGGGGCCGATCTCCTGCTCGACCGGCTGCTCCGGCTGGAGGTCGCGGGCGCTCCGGTCCTCGGCCTCGGTGGCGGGGGTCGGCTCGGGGGCGGCCTGGGGTGCCGCCCCGGGCTCCGCCTGCTCGGGCGGAGCCGGGGCCGTCTCCGCGTCGTCCTCCGGCCGGCTGTCCCGCTCGGCCTGCACCTGCTCGGCCTTGGTCGCGGGCGGCTCGGGGAACTCGGGCGCCTCGGCCTGCGCGGGGGGCGTGCCGTCCGCCGACAGGGTGAGCTGATCGGCCGTCGGGACGGCGGACACGTCGAGGTCGGCGGAGGGCAGGAAGTCCCCGGGCTTGAGCTCGGGCCCGGGGACGGCCGACGACGGCCGGTCCTCGCCCGCGGCGGGCGCGTCGTGGACCTCGGAGTCGGCGCCGGGCTCCATGCCCAACGGCCGTTCCTCGTCCGGGGCTTCGCCCTGCCGGTGGTCGCCCTCCAGCAGCCCGTGCCGGGCCAGCGGGCTGTCCTCGGCCCGCGCGATCGCGTCCAGGCGCTCGGGCTTGACCGGCGCGGTCTGCGGCAGAAGCCCGGCGGCGGGCTCCTGCGGCTTCGTGCCGGCCGAGGGCCGGGTGCCGATGCCCTGCTGCTCGGCCTCGGGCGAGCCGGGTACGGTGGCGGCGACCGGCTGGGCGGCGCCCTCCTCGGCCGGTACGGGCGCCTGTTCCGGGCCTGCCGCGGGCGCCTCCTCGACAGCCGACGGCTGCGCCTCCGTGGGGAGTTGGGCCTGACCGGCCTCCGGCTGCGCGGCGGGCTGTGCGGCCGGTTCGGTCTGAGCGGCCTCGCCCTCCGCGGGTGGTGCCTGCTGTCCGTCCTGCTGCTCCGGGCGTTCCTCGTCGCCGTCCTTCTCGTCCTTGCCGCCGTGGCCCTTGCGGTGTTTCCGGTGCTTGCTGCGAGCCTTCGGGTCGTCCGACTGCCGTTCCTCGTCGTCGAGTTGTTGCTTCCGGTCCCGTTCCTCGCGGTCCTCCTGGTCGGTCCGGTCGCGGTCGTCGGTGGTCCGGTCGGCGGCATCGGTCACCGGCTCGGGGGTCTGGGCGGCGTCCACGTCGGCCGGGCGGTGCTCGGCGGCCTCGACCAGTTCCAGCACCCGGGTGTAGTCGGAGGAGGGCAGCAGGACCGCCAGCCGGTCCAGGACGGAGGACTGCAACTCGGGCGCGAATCTGGCGAGTTGGAGGCGGACTCGGCCGGAGGAGTCGGTCGGGTCGCCGCGCAGCGAGCGCAGGATGCCGGACGCCAGCCGGTCGACCAGGGTGGCCGGGTCGAGCCGTTCGGTGCGGAAGCGGTCGGCGTCGACGGTCGCGTAGCGGAGCCAGCCCGGTGTGGCGCTGGGCGTCGCCGTCGTCGGCCGGTCCCCGCTCGCGCCCTGCTCCGCCTCGCGTTCGACGGCGTCCTGCGGCAGGCTCACCGCGCCCAGGTCGCGGCCGGCCCGCAGTGCGCCGAGCGGGTTCGGGGCCTGGATGGTGTGCAGCAGCTCGTGGGTGAGCAGTCGGCGGCCGTCCTCGGCGGCCGGCCGGTACTTGCCCTCGCCGAAGAAGAGGTCCGGGCCGACGGCGACGGCGTCCGCGCCGATCAGCTCGGTCAGCGCGGCGGAGTCCCGGTCGGTGTGCACCCGGACCCGGCTGAGGTCGTGGCCGAGCCGCGCCTCCAACTCCCGGCGCACGCCCGGGTCGAGCGGCTGGCCCGCGCCGGAGACGATCTCCTTCGGCTCGGGGGTGCGGGCCTTCGGTGCCCGGGTCTTGCGCCGGGCCTGGCCGCCCTGCTTGGCGTCCTGCGCGGAGTCCCGGGCGGGGGCGTTGAGTTGCGTCACGTCCGCCCCCGTTCCACGTGCCGCCCGGTACCCGAGAGCCGCCCACCAGCCGGGAGCTGACCAGTACCCGACAGCCCGGCGTGCACGGCGCGGGCGAGCGCCTCGCCGAGCCGCTGCGGTGAGGCGCCCGCCGGCAGCGGCGGCAGCCCGGAGAGCAGGTCCAGCGCGCGGTCGCCGCCCGCCGCGAGCGGTACGCCGCGCGTCTCGACCAGGCGGGCCAGCTCGCCGCGGAACGCCGTCGTCAGCCGCTCGTGGTCGATCCGCTCGAAGCCGTCGAGGACCAGCTCGCCGATCTCGACCTCGATCCGCCCGGCACCCGGGTGTTCGGGGGTGCCCGGCCCGCCTCCGTCCCGCGCGTTCACACCCATCCGCCGACCTCCGAGGGTGACAGCGAGCGCTCCAGCTTCAGGTACTCGGTGCGCGCGGCGGCCAGCATGTGCCGCATCTGCACCGGGCAGCCCTCGTCGGCGGCCAGGAAGGCCGCGGACAGCGCGATGTTGCGGATCGAGCCGCCGGCCACGGTGAGTTGGGCGAGCCGCTCGGGGTCGAGGCCCTCGCTGGGGGTCCGCGGGGGGATGACCCGCCGCCAGATCTCGGCGCGTTCCGGCACCCCGGGGAACGGGAAGTCGACCACGAACCTGATCCGCCGCATGAACGCGGGGTCCAGCGCCTTCTTCATGTTGGTGGTGAGCACGGCCAGGCCCCGGTAGGCCTCCATGCGCATCAGCAGGTAGCTGACCTCCAGGTTGGCGTAGCGGTCGTGGCTGTCCTTGATCTCGCTGCGCTTGCCGAACAGCGCGTCGGCCTCGTCGAACAGCAGCAGCGCGCCGCCGCGTTCGGCCGCGTCGAAGACCCGCCGGAGGTTCTTCTCGGTCTCGCCGATGTACTTGCTGACGACCTGGGAGAGGTCGATGACGAACAGGTCCACCCCGAGCCGCCCGGCGACGACCTCGGCCGCCAGCGTCTTTCCGGTGCCCGAGCCGCCGGCGAACAGCGCGGTCACCCCCAGGCCGCGCCGCAGCACCGCTTCGAAGCCCCACTCCTGGTAGACCGTGCCGCGCCGGCGGACGTGGGCGACGATCTCGCGCAGCGTCGCGCGCTGGCGCTCCTCCAGGACCAGGTCCTCCCAGTCGGCCCGTGGCTCGACCCGCCGGCCCAGCTCGTCCAGGGACATCCGGGCCTCCACCAGCCCGGCGTGCCAGGCCAGTTCGCCGACGTCCTGGTCCTTCTCGGCCGCCCGCCGGGCCGTTGCGGCGGCCGACCGGATCACATGGCCGGGCAGGGAGAACTGCGCGGCCAGCGCCCGGAGTTCGGCCTCGGCGATGCCCGGCGCGCCGTCCAGCGCCTCGGTCCAGATGCCCAGCTGCTCCTCGGGGCCGAGCGTGGGCACGGTCAGCCGGGCGCGGTCGGAGGCCCCGGCCGGCCGGGGCTCGTCGCCGGACACCACCAGCGGCACCGCCAGGCTCGCGAGGAAGGCCTCCGCGCCGTTCGGGGACCGCGGCTGCTCCCGGGCCGGCTCCCCGTCCTCGACCAGCAGCGCGGCCGGGATCAGGATCGCCTCCCGCTGCCACAGCCGGGCGAGCTGCTCGCGCTCGGCGGGCTCGGTGGGCAGGTCCTCGCGGTGCGCGACGTAGAGGCCGAGCCCGGAGCGGTGGGCGGCCGCCGAGGCGATCTCCCAGCGGGTGCGGCGGTCGGCGCCGCTCAGCTCGGCGTGCGGCGGGCCGGTCAGCCCGGCCGCGGACCACCCCTGGGCCAGCTCGGCCGCGCACCGCTCGTGGGGTTCGGGCAGTTCGCCGGGCGGCCCGACCCGGGTGAGCAGGCCGTGCAGCCGTACGTCCAGGTAGGGCACGCCGACCAGGAAGTGCAGCACCCGCTCGTCGATCCGCAGCCGGGAGGCGGTGAGCGCCGTCTCGTCGTCCAGCTCGACCAGCCGGAAGCGGCGCAGCGGGCCCACCGGGGTGAGCGCGCTCCAGTGCGGCCGGTCCAGGGCGGCGAGGGCGAGCGAGAAGGTCGGGTACCCGCGCCCGGGGTCGCCGCCGGCCGCGGCGCACCGGGCGGCGGCGGTGGGGTCGATCTCGGGCGCGGCGGCCAGCACGAGGACGTCCCGCTCGAAGGGGGTGAGCCCGAAGGAGGCGGCGAGCGCGTCCAGGGCGGTGGCGGGCTGCCGCCGCCCGGTGCGGCGGGTGCCGGGGGCGGGCGGCTCGGCGGTACGGGTCGTCTCCGGGGTCGACGGCGGGGCCGGCTCGGCGGTACGGCCGGCCGCGTGCGCGTCGACCCGTGCGAGCACGGCGGCGACCGCGGCCGACAGCGACTGCCGGTGCGACTCGTCCGCCAGGCCTTCGCGGTCCTGCCTGCGGCGCGTTGCCATCTCTCCCCCCGTCCCGTCCGTTGTGTTGGTGCGTCCTGTGGTCAGTGCGTCAGGTCCACCACGGGGCCGGTGAAGGCCCCGTCGCCGGACACCGTCAACTCGCTCGGCACGCCGTCCACTTGGACCCGGGCCAGGTACACCGTCGGCCGGACGCCGGTGACCGGCACCCGGACCGCGAACGGGTCGCTGCGCGGCTGCGACGGCACGGGTGCGCGGAACTGGTAGCTCGCCCCGGCGCGCCCGGTCGGCGGGCTCAACTCGTCCAGCAGCAGCAGGACCTGCTGGTCGTCCCGGAGTGGAACGTCCAGTCGGACGTCCACCTGGGCCGAGACCCCGGCCGGTCCGTCGGTACGGTCCGCCGTACCGATCGGCGCGGCGATCCGCGGCTGCCGGGCGAAGGTCTGCGCGTTGGACTCCACGGCGAGGTGCTCCGCGGCGGGCCGGCCGTCCAGCGCCAGGCCGTGCAGCACCTGCAGCTGGTACACGCCGGGCGGCAGGTCCGCCGGGACGGCGACCACCAGCCGGTCGTCCCGCACACCGCCCGGGGCGACCGGCACCCGGCGCCCGCCCAGCCGGGCCACGACCAGCTCCGCGCGCAGACCGGAGCCGACCACCACCAGCTCCCGGTCCCTGGTCACCGGCCCCTCCTCGGGCGCGCCGGTGGACCCGGCCGGGCGGGACAGCACCCGCTCGACGACCGGCCCGCGGGACGGCACGGCCCGGACGGTGCGGCGCAGCACCGGCTTGCCCGCGACCGGATCGACCTTGCCCTCCACGAACACGGCGGTGGCCTGGTAGGTCACCGACAGCGCGTAGGGGGTCTGGAGCAGCGTGCTCCACAGCTTGGACATCTCGTCGACGTCCATCGTGGTGGGGGTGAAGCGCACCCGCTGCGGCGAGGCGGCGAGGTCCGTCCCCACGAGGTACGGCTGGGCGGCCGCCTCCTCGATCAACTGCCGGGACAGCGCGGGCTGTTCGGTCAGCGTCCGGACGACGCAGCCGAGCAGCCGCTGGCCCACCAGCTGGGACTCCTCGCCGTAGCAGCTGATCAGGTAGTGCAGGTCGAGGGCGGCGGCCGGCCGGGTCAGCACGGTGCCGTCGGTCGCGCGGGTGGGCGCGTCGTGGTTGCGCAGTGAGGCGTTGGGCGTGACCTGGTAGAGGAACACGGTGATGGTCGGGTCGGCGGGTGGTTCGGTCGGCGGCTTGCGGGTGCCGACCTCGACCGCGAACGGGATGTCGGGCGAGAGCGCGCGGGAGACGAGCAGCCGCAGCGCCTCGGTCACCGTGGCGATCGCGAGGTGGTTGCTCATGCGCCCTCCCCGTTTCGCTCGGCGGCATCTGCCCGTGCGCGACGTGTGACGGCCCGCAGGCCCACTCGCCTGGTCATGGCCGCTCCCGGTCGAGGTACGCGCCCAGGTCGAGCGCGGGGGAGGGGCGGGCGGCCGCCGCCCGGCGCGGGCCGGCCGGGGCGCGCTCCGCGGCCCTGACCTCCACCCGCCCGATCTGGACCCGGACCACCCGCTCGGTCGGCCGCGGCCGGCCACGTGCCGCCTGAGCGGCGGCCCGAGCGCCCGCGGCGGCCGGGCGCCGGGCGGCCGGCGCGACGCCGAGCCGTCCCGTGGCCGGTGGCGGGGTCGCCGCCTGTTCCGGGCCCGGCGGCCGGACGGGTGCGGTGACCGCCGGTACGGCCGCCGGGCGGGCGGCCGTACCCTCCGACCCGGGCCCGGCGGGTGCGGCCGGCGCGACGCGAGCGGGCGCGAGCGGGGGCGTGACCAGCAGCGGCGTGCGCGGCAGCGGGAGCGCGGCCGGAGGAGTCGGCGGCGCCTCGCGGAGCGCCGGCCGGAGCGGCCCCGCGGACGGCAGCGGACGCGGTGCCGCCGACGGCCGGGGGAGTGGCGCGGGCCCGGGCTGTCCGACCTCCCGGCCCGACGCGGCGGCCTCCCCGGCGGGCGGCGGCGCCGCCCCGAGCGTCTCGATCCGTTCGAACGGCCCCGGCAGGCGCGGCCGGACGCGGACGGTGTCCCCGCCGGGGCCGCCCTTCGCGACCAGGCGGTCGAAGTAGTCAGGCATCTGCGCACAGCTCCAGGTAGTAGCGGCGCCGCAGCGGGCTGAGCGCCAGGACCTCCGGCTCGCTCCAGCCGTAGGCGGTGGCCAGCAGGTGGACGTCGAGCAGGGTCGCGCGGGCCCAGGCGTCCAGCTCCTCCCAGAGGTAGGAGGCGATGTCCAGTTCGGCGAGGGCCTGTCGGCCGCAGTCGGGGCAGCCGAGGTTGAGCCGGACGTCCGCGCAGGGGTCGGCCGCGGCGGCGGCCTCGGCCACCTGCCGCTGGACCGGCTCGGGGAGCCGCCGGGCGGGCACCGGCTCCCCGTCGTGCTCGGCGCTCAGGACGCACCGCTCCAGCAGGACGGTCCTGGCCTCGCCCGCGGGGGCCCGTTCGGCGGCGGCCAGGTCGCCGGTGGTGGGCAGCCGGAAGCCGACCCGCCAGCCGTCCGACTCCACCCGCAGCGGCCCGGCGGCCGGTCGACCGGCACCGACCACCTGTCCGGCGTCGAAGTCGAACTCCATCTCCTCGGCGCACCCCGGGCAGCCCACCCGTACGGTGAGCTGTTCACCGAACAACTCGCCGCGCAGGCCGAACAGTTCGGCGTCCCGCTCGCCGACCGGTACGGCCAGCAGCTCCTCCGGCCCGGCGGCGGGCCGGGCGACGGCGTGCAGCAGCAGGGCCCGCCCGCTGCGGCCGGCCGCCACCCCGGCCTCCCAGGTGGCCAACAGGGCCGCCTCCCCCGCGAGTTCCATCGCGCTCAGGCCCCTCAGGCCGGCTGCTGGAACGAGGGCTCTTCCGGCTCGGGCGTCTCCTCGTCCCGTTCCCAGCCCTCGACCTCCAGCTTGAGGCTCTGGATGGCCACCGCGTTGGCGTTGGCGTCCAGTTCGCCCAGCACCTGGTACTCGCTCGGCCAGGCCCGGTACAGCTTGTGGGCGACCGCCACCTGGCCGGCTTCGTTGAGCACCTGGATCACCAGGTCCTTGCGGAAGTCCCGGAGCGAGACCTCCGCCCCGCGGCCCGCGCCGACCATCCAGACCTTGTTGGCCCAGCGGTCGAACTCCGGGTCGTGGGTGACCCCGCGCTCCAGGGTGACCGCCTCGAAGTCGGTGCGGCCCGGTGACTTGCGCGGCGCGCTCGGATCGCCCCCGCTGCGGTGCTTCACCACCTCGGTGGTGCGCTTGAGCGGGCTGATCTTGCTGATTCCGGCGACGACCCGTCCGTCCCAGACGACCAGGAACTTGAAGTTCTTGTACGGATCGAACCGGTGCGGATTGACGGTGAACTCGACCATGGAGATCCTAAACCTCGAACTGTCCGGCGAGTTGCTCGATTTTGACGATCACGAATTCCGCGGGCTTGAGCGGCGCGAACCCGACCACGACGTTCACCACGCCGCGGTTGACGTCGTCCTGGGTGGTGGTGTCCCGGTCGCACTTGACGAAGTAGGCCGAGCGCGCGGACGTGCCCTGGAACGCGCCCTGCTGGAACAGCGAGTGCAGGAACGTGCCCACGTTCAGCCGGATCTGCGCCCACAGCCGCTCGTCGTTGGGCTCGAACACGACCCACTTCGTGCCGCGGTAGAGGCTCTCCTCCAGCATCAGCGCGAGGCGCCGCACCGGCACGTACTTCCACTGCGAGCCGAGCACGTCGGCGCCGGCCAGGGTCCTGGCCCCCCACACCACGGGGCCCACCACGGGGAACGTCCGCAGGCAGTTCACCGCGAGCGGGTTCAGCAGGCCGTTCTCCCGGTCCGTCATCGGGACGGTCAGGGCGCGCACCCCGGGCAGGCCGGCCTCCGTGCCCGCCGGGGCCTTCCACACGCCCCGCTGGCCGTCGGTGCGCGCGATCACCCCGGCGACGGTGCCGGACGGCGGGAAGGCGCGCAGCCGCCCGGTGAGCGGGTCGACCAGCTCCAGGTGCGGGAAGTACAGCGCCGCGTGGTCGCCGCGCACCGAGTCGAAGGCGGACAGGCCGGCCCGGGCGGCGTCCAGCGTCGTCCACGCCTGCGGCGAGTCGACGATCAGGAACATCCGCTTCTCCACGCAGAGCGCCTGGGCGGCCGAGACCACCGTGACGGCGTCGTCCACGTCGGTGTAGCCGGCCAGTTCGGGCAGCACCAGCAGGTTGACGTCCTGCACGTCGCGCAGCGCCTGGATGCCGGTCTTGCCCGCCTCGCTGCCGATCAGGTCGGTCAGCCCGGGGGCCCCGCCGTCCTGGCCGCCGGCGAGGGCGAAGACCGGCGGGCTGACCGAGCCCTCCAGGCCGAGGTTGTTGGCCGCCTCGCCGAGGAAGCGGACCACGTCGGCCGGGTCGGTGGAGCCGGCGACGGCCTGGAGCTGCCGGCCGAACGCCGTCACCCGGGTGCCCGCGAAGACGCGTTTGCCCGGGGCGTCGGGCAGCGCGCGGAGCTTGCGTTCGAGCAGCAGGGCGAGCTCGGTGACGGTGGTCGGCGCGGCGCCGTCCACGGCCGGGTCGTAGATCCTGACCGTCCGCGTCACGTCGCCGATCTTGACCTGGACCTCGTGGGTGAGGTCGGGCAGGGCGGCCGCGAACGGCTTGGACACGGTGCCCACCGGGTCCGGCCGGCTCGCCGCCCGGACCTTCACCCGGACCACCGCCGAGCCGCTGTTCACCACCGTCTCGGCGAACCGGGGGCTGCCGTCCTGGACCGACAGGTCCGCGAAGGACTCCCGGACCGCGCCCGAGGTGTCGAACACCTGGAGGTTGAACGTGTCGCCGGGCGTGGGCGTCCGGTAGTCCACGGCGACCCGCAGCGTCCCGCCCCAGAGCCCCGGCTCGACGGCCGTGACGTCCAGGACCGGGGTCGCGGTGGAGGTCTGCGTCGAGGTGAGCGTGGCACCCGCGGCGGCGCCGGTGCCGGCCGCGGCGACCCGGACGACGACCGCGACCGAGCCCCCGTTCAGGAAGAACTGCTGGACGGCGTAGCTGACCGGGCTCTGCGCCGCGAGCCCGCCGAAACGGCGTTCGAAGTCCGCGAAGCTGGTGAGGGTGACCGGCTGGTCGAGCGGGCCGCGCCGGGTGGCCCCGACGAAGGCGGTCACCGAGGTGCTCACCGCGGTGATGGTACGGACGCTGCTGGGAAGTTCTTCGATGTAGACGCCGGGGTAGGTCGGTATCGTCGGCAAATTCCCCCTCCGTTCACTTCGTGCATCAAGGGACCGATGGTGCCCGATGCAGTGGTGGCAGGCTCAGTTTCATAATCGGGTGACAATTCGTCAAGACCTGAACTGAGAAACTTAATTGTATTACTGCGCCTATTTCGTGGGGTTGCGGAGCAGGGAATTCCGCAACCCCGGGTCGGTCTCCCGTCCGGCCGGTCAGCCGCCTTCGGGCAGGTTCCGGTAGTCGGGGCGGGTGGTCGTCGGCGGCGTGGGCGACTCGGTCGCCGTCGGTGCGGCTGGTGTGGTGGCCGCCGTGGTCGGCGTGGTCGGCGTGGCTGCTACCGGCTTGGCGGCCGCCGGCGGGGTGGCCGCCGGCTGCTGGTAGGACGGCGGCCTGGCGGCCCCCAGGAACCAGCCCCAGGTCGCGCCGAACCGGTGCTCCAGGAAGCGGAACACCGCGTAGTAGGCCGTACCGAAGCCGGTGACCAGGGCGGAGGTGACGGAGGCGTTGTCCAGGTGGAGGCCGAGCCGCGCCGCCTGCACCGCCAGGAACGCCACGATGTAGGGCACACAGGTGCGCCACAGGGACAGGGCGATTTGGTACATCGATCCTCCTCGGACGACGTCGGCCGGTGACTGCGGATCAGCCGGCGACCGCGGATCGGCCGGTGGCCGTGGATCAGCCAGTGACTGTGGATCAGCCGGTGGCCGTCGATCAGCCGGTGACCGTGAAGCCGTGCGCCTGGCCGAGCCGCGTCAGCGAGTCGATGCCGGGGATGCCGTCCGCCTGCTGCCCGCTGTACCCGTACCGGCGCTGCAGGGCGGCGTAGGCGTCGATGGTGCTGGTCCCGAACGAGCCGTCGACCCACTGCCCGTCGAGCAGCCCCTCGGCGCGGAGCGCCTGCTCCACCGTGTACACGTCGTCCGGGTACGTGGTGGCGCCCTGGGCCGCGTCCGGGTCCTGGCGGGCGGCCGCGACCACCCGGGACTTCGACACCTCGGCCAGCGGGACCGCCCCGCCCAGCAGCCGGCGCAGCGAGGCCTCGCCGGGCACGCCGTCCGCGTCCCCGCCCGAGTACCCCAGGCTGCGCTGGTAGTCGGCGTAGTTGAGGGTGTCGGCGTCGGTCCAGTCCGGGCCGGGGCCCTGGGTGTAGTGCGAGCCGAAGTTCGCCGCCACCAGCGCCTCGCCGACGATGGTGACCTGCGGACCGTGCGCGCCGTAGCCGTACGACAGGCCGCCGACGCTGCTCTGGTAGCGGGCCGGTGTCGGGTCGGGCTGCGGCGCGGGCTGGGACGGCGGGGTGACCACCGTCCCGGACGGGCGCGGCGCACCGGACCGCACCCAGGCGTACAGCGCCGGGCCGGGGCAGTCGGTCGAGTAGCCGTCCTGGTGCCCCTTGATCTCCGGGCCCGCCGGGCCCTGCTGCTCGCAGTATTCGATCGCGTCCCGCAGCCCGTTGAGCTGCTCCGGGGTCGGCTCCGTCGACCCGGAGGAGCCGACCAGCCCGCACACCGCGTAGTGGGCCTCGTTGAGCGGGACGTCGCCGTTGGCGCTGTTGCGCCGGTTCAGGCCGCGGCCCTCGTACACGAAGCCGTGCTCGCAGACCACGAAGCTGTAGCCGATGTCCGACCAGCCGTCGTCGTTCATGTGCGAGGCCTGGAGGCGCCGCACGTAGGCCGGGCAGGTGTCGTGGGTGTCGAAGGCGTACCGGGTGCCCAGGTAGTGCACCTTCACCCCGGCGCGCGCACCGGCGTACGGGATCGAACCGTTGGGCTCGCGCCATGCCCGCGCGCCCCACTGGTCCCGGCTCACCAGCTGCAGCCCCGGCCAGTCGGGCACCGAGGGTGTGGGATTCGGCGTCGGCGTCGGCGCGGGTGTGTCGGGGGCCGGGGCCTGGCCGCTGCCGGCCCACGCCCTCAACTCGTCCAGCGAGCCGTTGAAGACGTCCGCGTCGAGCGGGTCGTCGCTGTACTGGTGGAAGCGCCAGGACGCTTGGACGCGCGGCGAACCCGGGGACACGTAGTCCGCGATCCACAGGAAGTCGCCCGCGTTGTCGTCCGTCCGGAACCAGTAGTCCCGGTTGGTGTAGAGCCCGACCAGGTGGTCCGGATAGCGCTGTTTGACCGCCGCCAGCCACTGGTTCTTCGCCGCGGTCGCGTCGCCGTCGGCGACAGACTGCCCGTACGGCTCGAAGTCCAGCACCAGCAGTTCGCCCGCGGGCACCTGCCCGACGACCCGGCAGAAGTGCTCGATCTCGCCGTCGACCGGGTTCTCCGCGTGCAGGAAGTGGTAGTGCCCGACCACCAGTCCCCGCCCCCGGGCGTCCGCCAGCTTGTCGGTGTACCCCGACTGGCCGGTGCGACCGCCCTCGGTGGCCTTGATGAAGACGAACTCCGCGTCCCCCGGAATGCCCGACTGGAAGTCGGAGACGTCATAACCCTTCGCGTATGCCATCAGGAAGCTCCCCCTTCGCGCCGATGGCAGCTACGGCCGACCCGCCCGGGCCCGAGCCCGGGACGCGACGCCGACCGGAGCGTCATGCCCACCTCACCGTACCCCTCGGTATGCGTCAACTCCCTTGAAATACAAGGGATCTACGCACTTTCGCCGCATCCGGGAGTGGGCCGTTCCGGGCAATATGCCACTGGCACTGGAGGGTCGTACGCCCTGTCCTGCCCCGGTGTGCAGCCGAGGCCGCCGGGACCGCCGGATCCGTCGGCCGGATCCGATCGGGGTGCGCGGGGAGGGTGCGCGAGGAGTGCGCGCGCCCTCCTGAGGTCGTACAGGAATCAATGATTCCGGAAATGCTCGATCGCTCACCAAGCACCGGTCGCCCCTTGTTGTGACCTTTACCACAGCTTGATGCGGCGGGGCGGATTCCCCTATCGGATTCCCGTGGCCGGATCGTTCCATGATGGCCTGATGTGACATGACCATTCGTCAAACATTGAAATCGAATGGCAATGTGGGCGCCGTCGTACCGACCCTTCTGCACCAGGTGTACTGATCGTGTACACGACGAAGAATGGCTGAACTGTGCGCATGACCCGTTCGGATCGCAACGACGCGACCACGCGGCCCCGCCTCGCCGGCGAAAAGCTCACCCTGGAGGAGTTCTCCGAGCTCGCCGGCCAGGTCGGGGGCTATCCCTATGTGAAAGTCGTGCTCGACCGCGACGAGTCGGTGCTCCACTTCATCGACAGCGCCGACGGCACCCTCCACGTCCGCTACATCGCGTGCGAGATCCTCGGCATGTCGATCGACGAACTGGCGCGCGGACTCGATTCGTTCAATGACGACGTGTACCGGAATCCCGACCGTCGCTTCTATCTCGGCACCCTCGCCCGCCACACCCGCCGCGCCGCGGAAAACGGCCACGAGGCCGACACCTTCCTGTCCCTGGAAACCGTCGACGTCGACACCATGTCCCAGGACATGCTCCGGTTCTTCTACCACCGGGTGCGCGAGCACATCGACCCCTCGCTGCCGCTGGTCCTCAAGCCGGCCGGCCACGAGCAGGAGGGCTACCTCGCCCGCATACCGGAGACCGAGATACCGCGCGTCCTGTCCCACGAGCTCTACTCCGCGGCCTCCTACGTACCGCTGAACGCCGGGACCGCCCACGGACGGCTGCGCGTGTTCGGCTCGGAGGACGAGTACCGGGCCGACCCCGAGCCGCTGGAGTGGCACGACATCGTGGTGATGCCCCGGGTGCCCGAGGACATCCCCCGGGTCTCCGGAATCATCCACACCGAGCACACCACACCGCTCTCCCACATCAACGTGATGGCCGCCGGATGGCGCATCCCCAACGCCGTCGGCGTCGAAGCCGCCGAGCGCATCGACCGCGCCGGGCTGCGCGACCGATGTTGGGTGCACTACCGCGTCGAAGCCGACGGCGGAGACCTCCTCCTCGAAGCCGCCCGGCCCGGCGACCGCGAGGAAGCCCCGCCGACCCCGCCGACCGACCGCGTCGCCGTGGACCTGCCCGACCTCACGCCCACACCGGTCACCCCGCTGTCCGCACTGCGCGAAGGGGACCACGTCCGGTTCGGCACCAAGGCCGCCAACCTCGGCGAACTCACCCACCTGCTCCAGCACGGCTCACCGCGCTGGCTCGGCTTCTACAGCGTGCCCCGGCCGCCCCGGGACAACCTGCTCCGCTACCTCGCCCGGCAACTCGGCGCCCCGGAGGACGCGGACAGGACCGAACTGGACGCTGCCGCGCAACTCCTGGTGAAGGAGTACGCCCACGTGCCGCGCGGCATCGTGCTGCCGTTCTCCCTCCAGCAGCGCTTCCTCGACTCCTCGGCGGAACTCCGCACCGCCGTCGACCGGCTGGACTCCGCCCTCCGGGACGGGACTTCGCTCCACGAGGGGACGCGGATCGAGGAACGCATCGAGGAACTCTGCCTCGAAGCCCAGCGGCTGATCCGCGACACCCCGCTGCCCGACCCGATCCGCACCGAGATCGACCGGGCGATCGACCGGCACCTGTACGGCGCCCACGTCCAGGTCGTCCGCAGCTCCTCCAACGCCGAGGACCTGGCCGGCTTCTCCGCCGCCGGACTCTACGAATCGGTGGCCGACGCCAGCGGCACGGACGCCGTCCTCGACGCGGTCCGCGAGGTCTGGGCCTCGCTGTTCTCACCCCGCGCGGTCCTGCTGCGCCGCCAGGCGGGCATCCCCCTGGACCACTGCCGGATGGCCGTGATCGTCCAGGAACAGGTCGGAGCCACCGTCGGCGGCGTCCTGGTCACCTGCAACCCGCTGAGCCCGCAGGACTTCCGCAACGTCTACCTCAACATCTCGCCGCGCTCCGTGACCGACGTGGTCTCCGGCCGGGGCGCCCCGCTCCAGTACCTGTGCAACACCATGGAAGGCGGCAGCCGCACCGTCTCGCTCGGCACCGCCGGCACCGACCTGGACGCCGGGACCAAGGACCTCGTACGCCGACTGGCCCTGATCAGCAGGCTGTTGCAGTCGCACTTCTCGCCCGACGAGACGTACGCAACCCCGGTCGACATCGAGTGGGCGATCGAGGGCGACCAGATCAGCCTGCTGCAGCTGCGCCCCTTCCGCACCGCCGGCTGACGTGGCCGGCCGACACCGTCGGCTGATGTCGCCGGAACACCGCACGGGCCCGCGCACGAGCGCGCCCGTGTGCCCCTCCGCGCCCTTTCCCGCGGCCGCCCACGAGTGAACTTCTCTCAGGAGCAAGTACGTTGAACCGGATTCTGTACGTCTACGTCAAGGGCGGCGCCCCGCTGGAGTACGCCTTCCCGCGCATCGCCGCCTGCGGGGAGCTGCACGTCCTCGCACTGGCACCGCTGCCCGCGTCCGGGGAGGACGTGTGGCGGCCCAGCTGCACCAGCATCGAGCTGGTGCCCGAGGCGCCGCGCGGGGACGACCTGGTCGAGCTGATCGTGGAGTACGCGAAGGCCATCGGGGCCGACGCGGTGCTGACCCTCTCCGAGTTCGCGGTCCTGGCCGTCGCCCAGGCCGCGATCCGCCTCAACCTGGCCGGCCCCGGCGAGGGGATCGTCCGCGCCAGGGACAAGCGGCTGATGCGCGAGGCCTGGGCCGCCGCCGGGGTCCCGATACCCGCGTTCCGCCGGGTCGACAGCCTCGCCGACCTGGACACCGCGCTGGCCGAGTTCACACCCCCGCTGCTGCTCAAGCCGGCCTGGGGCGCCGGGTCGGTCGCCCAGATCGTGCTGGACAAGCCCGAGGACGCCGCCCCGGCGTGGGCCGAGATCGAGCGCGGACTCCAGGCCGGCAGCCGGGTCGGCATGAACGAGCTGTACGCCGCCGACACCGACCACGACCGCCTCGTCGAGGAGATCGCCCAGGGCTCCACCGAGGGCTGGTACAAGGAGCCCGGCTACGGCGACTACGTCAGCGTGGAGGGGATCGTCGCGGACGGCGTCTACCGCCCCCTGGCCCTCACCGCCAAGCTGCCGACCGTACCGTCCTTCGTCGAGGTCGCCAGCACCTCGCCCTCCGTCATGACGGTGCCGGTCCAGCGCCGGATCGAGGAGGTCTCCCGACAGGCCGTCGACGCGCTCGGGCTGGAGAACTGCGGCACCCACACCGAGCTGAAGCTGATGAAGGACGGCGAACTGGTCGTCATCGAGACCGCGGCCAGGTTCGGCGGCCTGCTCACCACCAGGCAGGTCCACGAGGTCTTCGGACTCGACCCGATCGGCATGCTGGTCCGCCAACTGCTCGGCGAGCGCGTCGACTACCCCGAGGCCATGCCCACCACCGGCACCCGGGCCGCCGCGTCACTGGCCGTCGTCCCGGCCGACGCCTCGGGCGTGCCCTGGCAGAGCACCCCGCTCTGGAACCCGCAGGCCGTCGACTGGCAGAGCCTGCTCTCCCCGGGCAGCACCATCGAAGCCGTCCCCGCCTTCGTGATGCCCGCCGGCCGTCCCGTCCCCGCCTTCGACCCGTCCGCCGGCTCGCGCAACTGGCTGGGGGTCTACCTGCTCAGCGCCGTCGACGCCAAAACCCTGCAGCACGACTGCAACGCCGTGCTGAACGGCATGGAAGCCGCCCTGCACCGGGCCGCCTCCTGACCCCCCGTCCTCCTCCCATCTCCTCCGTCTCCCTCTTTCTCTTTCTCTTTCTCCCCGAGGTTCCATCATGCGTGTACTGTTCGCCGGCGCACCCGGCCTGGGCCACCTGTTCCCGCTGGTCCCACTGGCCAGGGCGATGCGCGAGCTCGGCCACGAGGTCGCGGTGGCCTCGATGGACGGCGGCGAAGGGGTCGCCGCGTCCGGGCTGCCGTACCTGCCCATCGCGCCCGGGGTCGACTGGCGCAAGGAGATCAGGGAGGCCGGCCGCACCCGGCGGCCCGACCTGATGCGGCGGGTGGTCGAGAGCAACTCGGCCGACCGCGAGGCCTTCGTCCCACTGGCCGCCCACGTCAACAGCCGGGTCGCCGACGAGACGGTCGAACTCGCCGCGCAGTGGCGGCCGGACCTGGTGGTGTACGAGTACCAGTTCCCGGTGGCCCTGCTCGCGGCGACCCGCCTCGGCGTGCCCGCCGTCCAGCACGACCTCGGATTCGCCCGCACCCCGAAGCTGCGCGCGCTGATGCTCGCCGAAATGGCGGACACCTTCGCCCGTCACGGAATCGACCGGCTGCCCGACCCGGCGGACACCATCGACCTCGCGCCGCCCAGCATGGCCGGCGACGAGCGGTACGGCACCTCGATGCGGCCCGTCGCCTACAACGGCGAAGGCGAACTCCCCGCCCAGCTGGCCGCACCCTCCCACCGCCCGCGCATCGCGGTGACGCTGGGCACCGTCCCGCCCAAGACCGACGGCCTCACCAGGATCGAGCGCGTCATCGCGGCAGCCGCCGACATCGACGCCGAATTCGTCCTCGCCACCGGCGACCTCGACCTCGGCACGCTCGGCAGCCTGCCGGACAACGTCCGCCCGTACGGCTGGGTCCCCTGGCAGGCCCTGCTGTCGACCTGCGCCGCCGCCATCCACCACGGCGGCAGCAGCACGGCCCTCGGCGCACTCGACGCGGGCATCCCCCAGCTGGTCCTGCCCGACGGCTCCGACCGCTTCATCACCGCGGCCGCCGTCCACCAGCGCGGAGCCGGCCGCAGCGCGACCGCCGAGGAGATCACCCCGGCCCTGCTCCACCGCCTCCTCACCGACGACACCCTGACCCGCGCCGCCCGCGAGGTCAGCACCGAAATCGCGGCGATGCCCAGCCCGACCACCGTGGCGGAGCACCTCACCACCCTCGCCCGCCCCACCCCCTGAGCCACCCAGCCAGGCAACTCCCGAGAGCCTGCCCCGAGATCTCCACGCCAGTTGGCCGCCGTGCCACAGGGGCCCACTCGGTCAGCACCGAGACGCCACAATGAGAGCCCCCCGGCACGCGCCGGGGGGCTCCCTTCTGCGTGGGCCTACCATGCAGGGGAGCAACCCCCGCAGCGCGGGGCCGACCTGCTGTACGGCGCTGCGGACTGGGAACTGGGGGAACAACCCCCGCGAGCGCGGGGCCGACGAAGTTGCCGAACTCGCCCATCCGCCTGCTCTGGAGCAACCCCCGCGAGCGCGGGGCCGACGCGGCGCCCGGGATCGCCGACACCGTACGCAGGGAGCAACCCCCGCGAGCGCGGGGCCGACGACAAGCCGGACGTTGAGCCCCTCCCGGACCCGGAGCAACCCCCGCGAGCGCGGGGCCGACAGCACCGGCCGGGCACCGGTGTTCAGCATGGCGGAGCAACTCCCGCGAGCGCGGGGCCGACGCCGAGGCCAAGCTCACCCAGCTCCAGCAGCAGGAGCAACCTCCGCGAGCGCGGGGCCGACCTGCTTCGACCAGATCGTCTCGCCGAGGACGTCGAGCAACCCCCGCGAGCGCGGGGCCGACGATGCCGAGAGCACCACGCTCCCCTGCATGCCGGAGCAACCCCCGCGAGCGCGGGGCCGACGTGCTACCCGGTGGACGGGAGGTCGGCAGCCCGGAGCAACCCCCGCGAGCGCGGGGCCGACGATCGTCAGCTGGGCTGATCGATCGGGAGCGGGGAGCAACCCCCGCGAGCGCGGGGCCGACGCGCTGGCCAAGCTGGCGCCGAACGCGAGGGAGGAGCAACCCCCGCGAGCGCGGGGCCGATACCGCCAAGGCTGACGGCCGGCGAACCGCGTGGGAGCAATCCCCGCGAGCGCGGGGCCGATTCAACACGTTTTCAACATCCCCGTACACATGGGGAGCAATCCCCGCGAGCGCGGGGCCGACAGCCCACCGAGTGGGTCCTGACGCCCAAGAACCGAGCAATCCCCGCGAGCGCGGGGCCGACGACGACCACGACGACCAGCGCGGCCGCAGCAGGGAGCAATCCCCGCGAGCGCGGGGCCGACAGGAAGACGAAGCAGAGCATGTAGCCCATGGGAGAGCAATCCCCGCGAGCGCGGGGCCGACCCGCACCGCCGCCGCCGGGTCGTACAACGCCCGGAGCAATCCCCGCGAGCGCGGGGCCGACCGACCACCAACTCGAACTTGGCTGCCGAGAGCGGAGCAATCCCCGCGAGCGCGGGGCCGACGGCCTTCGCCGCGGTGGCGCGGGCGACTCCCCAGAGCAATCCCCGCGAGCGCGGGGCCGACGTCAGAGTGGGTGGTCTAGGCCCTGACCAGGGGGAGCAATCCCCGCGAGCGCGGGGCCGACCCCGGTGGCACGCGGGCGTACGTGCGTCAGGAGGAGCAATCCCCGCGAGCGCGGGGCCGACACTTCCTGACCTGCGGTGATCTGCGTCAACTGGCGCCGGTTGATTCAGTTCGATTCGGTTGGCTTCCCATAGCAGACCTCATGCGCCGATCGTTGTCTATTTGTGAATCCAGGGTGGATTGTCAGTGCCTCGATCTACGCCCCGAAGCGTACTCGGACATGGAGGTCGAGGCATGGTCGATGACCGCTGGCAGTGGTACCAGGCGGCAGCAGCACCACCCTTGGCACACTCGATGCGGGCATCCCTCTACTGGTCCTGCCCGACGGCTCCGACCGCTTCATCACCGCGGCGGCCGCGCACCAGCGTGGAGCCGGCCTCAGTGCGACCGCCGAGGAGATCACCTCGGCCCTGCTCCACCGTCTCCTCACCGACGACACCCTGACCCGCGCCGCCCGCGAGGTCAGCACCGAAATCGCGGCGATGCCCAGTCCGACCACCGTGGCGGAGCACCTCACCACCGTCGCCCGCCCCACCCCCTGAGCCACCCAGCCAGGCAACTCCCGAGAGCCTGCCCCGAGATCTCCACGCCAGTTGGCCGCCGTGCGACAGGGGCCCACTCGGTCAGCACTGAGACGCCACATTGAGAGCCCCCCGGTACGCGCCGGGGGCTCCCTTCTGCGTGGGCCTACCAGGTAGGGGAGCAACCCCCGCGAGCGCGGGTCCGGCACCAGCGGGCAGTGGAAGGACGGCACCGCGCTGGAGTAACCCCCGCGAGCGCGGGGCCGACACCCAGAAGTTCGAACTCGCCTGGGACTCAACGGAGCAACCCCTGCGAGCGCGGGGCCGACTGCCGCGGCCATCGTTCTCATCGGCAGCTGGGGGAGCAACCCCCGCGAGCGCGGGGCCGACGCGCCAGGAGGCACTCTACGAGCCCCAGAAGCGGAGCAACCCCCGCGAGCGCGGGGCCGACTCTGCCGAGCGGGTGCGCAGGACCATGGCGCCGGAGCAACCCCCGCGAGCGCGGGGCCGACGACCACCGAGGGCCTCGTCCACTGTGCGCTGCAGAGCAACCCCCGCGAGCGCGGGGCCGACGCGGCGCCCTTCCAGCGCAGGGCTGTCGGCGCGGAGCAACCCCCGCGAGCGCGGGGCCGACCATCTCCCTGTTCGTGCTGTTCCTCGTGCTCAGGAGCAACCCCCGCGAGCGCGGGGCCGACTCCGTGCCGCGCCGGTGGGAGAAGTGCGGCCTGGAGCAACCCCCGCGAGCGCGGGGCCGACGGTACGTGGCGTTGTACTTGACATGCTCTGCCCGAGCAACCCCCGCGAGCGCGGGGCCGACTACGGCGTCGACAACGTGAACTCCACCGCCCAGGAGCAACCCCCGCGAGCGCGGGGCCGACTTACGGACCCGGTCAGGGACCGGCTTGCCCTGGGAGCAACCCCCGCGAGCGCGGGGCCGACTACCTGGACGCCTGCCCGCCCGCCCCGGCCTGGGAGCAACCCCCGCGAGCGCGGGGCCGACTGCGTGCCCGCCCACTGCGCCAGCCTCGCCCGGGAGCAACCCCCGCGAGCGCGGGGCCGACCTGGCCGGCTCCCGCCACTCCTCGGTCATCCCGGAGCAACCCCCGCGAGCGCGGGGCCGACCTCCTCGGCCTGTACGTCGGGTGGGTGAGGGTGGAGCAACCCCCGCGAGCGCGGGGCCGACCCGATTCGGGTGAGGAGCTGGAAGGGCGCCATGGAGCAACCCCCGCGAGCGCGGGGCCGACGGGACCACGGTCCCGTCCTGGCGGTAGATCGGAGAGCAACCCCCGCGAGCGCGGGGCCGACCCAGCGCCGGGGCGGCGAGACGCGCCGCCCGGGGAGCAACCCCCGCGAGCGCGGGGCCGACTTGGCGATCTGGTCGTGCACCCCTTCTCGCGGGGAGCAACCCCCGCGAGCGCGGGGCCGACCAGCAGCTCGAAGCCGTCGCCGCCGCCCGGGCCGAGCAACCTCCGCGAGCGCGGGGCCGACCCGCCTTTTCCGAAGGTTGAAGCGGCTGGCCTGGAGCAACCCCCGCGAGCGCGGGGCCGACGGCCGTCTGGCCGTCAAGCCCGATCTTCCGGAAGAGCAACCCCCGCGAGCGCGGGGCCGACGTGTATCAGAGATACCCAGGCACATGTTCATGGGAGCAACCCCCGCGAGCGCGGGGCCGACCGCCACCCTCAACGGCACCGCCAGCCGCCGCCGGAGCAACCCCCGCGAGCGCGGGGCCGACGAGCTCCTGCAGGATGGCGGCCTGGGCACGGAGGAGCAACCCCCGCGAGCGCGGGGCCGACTTTTCGCGCGCCGATTACAACAATCGAGGTCGGGAGCAACCCCCGCGAGCGCGGGGCCGACCGGCCCAGATGGCCCACATGACCGGCCAGCCGGGAGCAACCCCCGCGAGCGCGGGGCCGACGTCGTCGGCGTCACCGGCGGGAAAGTCGAGGAAGAGCAACCCCCGCGAGCGCGGGGCCGACCCGTTGGTGGTCGTCTGGGTGGGCTGCTGGGTGGAGCAACCCCCGCGAGCGCGGGGCCGACACTTCCTGACCTGCGGTGATCTGCGTCAACAGGCGCTGATTGATTCAGTTCGATTCGGTTGGTTTCCCAGAGCAGACCTCATGCGCCGCTCGTTGTCTTTGTGAATCCAGGGTGGATTGTCAGTGCCTCGATCTACGCTCCGAAGCGTACTCGGACATGGAGGTCGAGGCATGGTCGATGACCGCTGGCAGTGGTACCCGGCGGCAGCAGCACCGTCCTCGGCGCCCTCGACGCGGGCATCCCCCAGCTGGTCCTGCCCGACGGCTCCGACCGCTTCATCGCCGCGGCCGCCGTCCACCAGCGTGGAGCCGGCCTCAGCGCGACCGTCGAGGAGATCACCCCGGCCCTGCTCCACCGCCTCCTCACCGACGACGCCCTGACCCGCGCCGCCCGCGAGGTCAGCACCGAGATCGCGGCGATGCCCAGTCCGACCGCCGTGGCGGAGTACCTCACCACCGTCGCCCGCCCCACTCCCTGAGCCACCTCGCCCGGCACCGGGCGCCGACCGATCCGGGGGCCACTGCCCGTTACCGGACGGTCCGTCAGACCTGCTCCAGGTGCAGCGGCAGGTGGTTCAGCTCCCAGCCGACCGGGCGGCCGCCGGGGATCAGGGTGCCGGGGTCCGCCGCGAGTGACAGTCCGGGGTAGCGGTCGAGGAGCCGCCCGAAGGCGATGGCCGCTTCCAGCCTGGCCAGCGCCGCGCCCAGGCAGAAGTGGATGCCGTACCCGAAGGAGAGGTGGTGGTCGGCCTGGGCGGCCCGCTTCCGGGTCAGGTCGAGCCGCTCGGCGCGGTCGTGGTGCCGCAGGTCGAGGTTGGCGGCGTCGAGGTGGGGGTGGACGGCCTCGCCCCTGCGGATGTGCACGCCCCGCAGGACGAGGTCGCGGTCGGCGTACCGCAGGCGTGCGGAGGGCACCGGGCCGCACCAGCGCAGCAGTTCCTCGACGGCGTGCGGCAGCAGCGTGCGGTCCCGGCGCAGCAGGGTGAGCTGGTCGGGGTGGGTGAGCAGGGCCAGGGTGCCGTTGGCGATCAGGTGGGCGGTGGTCTCGTGGCCGGCGAGGACGAGGATGAGGGTCATGCTGACCATCTCGTCCTCGCTCATCGCCGCGTTGGAGGGGCCGCCGTCCGGGCCGCTGTCCGGGCCGCCGTCCGCGCTGTCGTCTCGCGCCTGGAGCATCCCGCTGATGAGGTCGTTGCCGGGCTCCGCGCGGCGGCGGTCGATCAGTTCCCGGACGTACCGGACCAGGGCGGGTGTTGCCGTCCGCAGCCGTTCGGTGTGGCCAGCCGTCAGGTTCCGGCTCCAGTCGGACCAGAGGTGCCGGTCGGGCTCCGGGACGCCGACCAGTTCGCAGATGACGGCGACCGGCAGCGGGTAGGCGAAGTGCTCGACGAGGTCGACGACGCCGGACTCGTCACGGTGGTCGGGTAGTTCGTCGAGCAGCCGGTCGGTGATCAGCTCGATCGACGGGGCGAGGAGCTGGATGCGGCGGGCGGTGAACTCGCGGGACACCAGCCGGCGCAGGCGGGTGTGGCGCGGGGGGTCCAAGTCGACGATGGCGTTGAGGAAGTAGTGGTGCGTCTCCGGCGGTAGCCCGAGCGCGGTCAGGCCGGCGATGCGCGGGTCGGGGGAGCCGTCGGCGGCGAGGGTGGAGGGTGCGCTGGTCAGGCGGGGGTCGGTGAGGACGTCGCGTACCTCGGCGAAGCCGGACGCCACCCAGCCCATGGACCCGTCGGGCATCCGGCTCTCGCGGACCGGACATCCGCCGGCGTGCTCGGCGAGTACGGGTGCGGGTGCAGGTACCGGCGTTGGTACGGGTGCCGGCGGTGCTACCGCCTGGTCGTTCGGCATCGTGCGTCGTCCCTTTCCGGGGCGGCCCGGTGCCTCGGGCACCGGTCGGGCCTGTCTGAGGCGGTCGGACATCTCTGCGGCGGAGGGGTCCCGGGAGGCGAAGGACGTCCAGGGCCCGGGCCCGCCGGCCGCTCACAGGTGAAGCGGGAGGCGGGTGAGTCGGCGGCCCACGCCCGGCACGTGGACGCGTTCCAGCCGGTCCGGGGCGACGGCCAGCCGGAGGCCGGGGAACCGGGCGGTCAGTGCGCCGAGCACGACCTGCGTCTCCAGGCGGACGAGGGCGGCGCCGAGGCAGAAGTGGGCGCCGTGGCCGAGGGCGACGTGGTCGTCCTGTGCGTCCTGGTCGCGGGTGATGTCGAACCGGTCGGCGTCGGGGTGGTACCGGCGGTCGCGGTTGGCACCGAGGAGCGAGAGGACGACGGCCTCGCCGGCCCGGATGCGGGTGCCGTGCAGGTCGATGTCCTGAGCGGCGAAGCGCGGCCGGGTCGCCGGGACGGAGCCGCCCCAGCGCAGCAGCTCCGTCACGGCCAAGGGGAGCAGGGCGGGGTCGTCGCGCAGCAGGTCCAGCTGGTCGGGGTGGGCGAGCAGGGCGGCGAGGCCGTTGGCGAGGAAGTAGGCGGTGTTCTCGTAGCCGACGTTGGTCACCAGCATCGTCATCGTGACGATGTCCCGTTCCGGGAGGGGAGGTTCACCGTCCGGGGAGGGCGTCACCATCGCGCTGATGAGGTCGTCGCCGGGGGTGCGCCGACGCTCCTCGATCAGCGCGAGCACGTGGTCCACGAGGGCGGGCGCGGAGTCGCGGACGAGGTCGGTGTCCAGGCCGTTGAGGTCGTCCGCCCAACGGCGCCACAGCGGGCGGTCCTGCTCGGGAATGCCCACCATCTCGCAGATCACCGTGATCGAGAGGGGGAATGCGACCTCCTCGATGAAGTCGACGCTGCCGTCGGCGGCCGTCCGTCCGGGCAGCTCGCTCAGGAGCCGGTCGGTGATCTGCTCCACCCGGGGCCGCAACGCGTGGATCCGGCGCGCGGTGAAGTGCGGTGCGACCGCCTTGCGCAGCCGGGTGTGGTCGGGTGCGTCGAGGTCCAGCAGGGCGCGCAGCAGGTACTGGTTCATCCGCTCGGGCAGGCCGAGCCACCGGATCTGCGCCATGCGGGGGTCCTCGCCGGTGAACCCCGGCACAGAGAGCGGGGACTGCACCAGCCGCGGGTCCCCGAGCCCGGCCCGGACGTCGTCGAACCGGGTGATCATCCACGCCGGCAGCCCGCCGGGCAGGGTGATCCGCACGACGGGCGCCTGCTCCCGCAGCCCGCCGAGCACGTCCTCGGGCAGCTCCGGGCACTGCGGATCGAAGATCAACGGGCAGGCGGAGAACTCCGGTTGGCCGGGCGCGGGGGAGTCACCGTCGGAAACCTCGCGCGGATTCGCCGGGCTGGTGGTCATGACGCACCCCACTCTGTGAACGCACTGCTCATGCCCCCTGCAACTCCTACCCGCCGGGATCGGTCACGGCCTCGTCCCCCGCAGGCGTGACGCCTGGACACCGCCTTGCCCGCGCACGCCGAAGCCCGCCGCGGAGTCCGGACGAAGTCCCCCACCGCCACGACGGACCGGGGCCGTCGGCCGCAACGCACCTACGCCACCACCGACCTCAGCGCGATCGCCGAGGAGGTCATCCCGGCCCTGCTCTACCGCCTCCTCACCGACGACGCCCTGACCCGCGCCACTCGCGAGCTCAGCACCGAAATCGCAGCGATGCCTAGCCCGATCGCCGTGGCGTCGCACCTCGCCACCCTCGCCCACCGGGCTGCCGCACGGCCCCGCACGGAAACCCCTCCGCGTTGATGTCGCCGGTCGTCAATGCGCTCTCTCGCCCAGTAAGCCTTCGAGAGGCTGGTCTGCGATCCTCAAGCCTGCGGGGGCTCCTTCCTTAGATGGTCTGTCAGGCAAGGCGGCAATCCCCGCGAGCGCGGGGCCGACGATCGGCGCCCACATGTGGGTGACGGTCCCGGGGAGCAACCCCCCGCGAGCGCGGGGCTGGCCCGGCCTTCCAACAGCCGTACCCGGTCCTGGAGGAGCAACCCCCGCGAGCGCGGGGCCGACCCCCGCGGCGTTGTCCACGGGAGTCCCGAGCAGAGAGCAACCCCCACGAGCGCGGGGCCGACGTCAGCGATACCTTGGCCATCGGTCAGCTCCCGGAGCAACCCCCGCGAGCGCGGGGCCGACAGGCGACCGCAAAGGGGGCCGGAGTCCAACGGGGAGTAACCCCCGCGAGCGCGGGGCCGACGAGATCACCCGATGGGTGGCACCTGCCTGATGGGAGCAACCCCCGCGGGCGCGGGGCCGACTCCCAGGTGTACGCGACGTTCCTGCAGCCCTTGGAGCAACCCCCGCGGGCGCGGGGCCGGCGGCCTTGCCGCGCTTCGAGCTGGCCTGGCGCAGGAGCAAACCCCGCGAGCGCGGGGCCGACCTGCCGCCTCCCGGCAACACACCGGCCGCACCGGAGCAACCCCCCGCGAGCGCGGGCCGACTCACCTGCGGTCGGCACGCTGCTGAAGGGGAGGGAGCAACCCCCGCGAGCGCGGGGCCGACGGGCACTTGGAGCAGGCGGCCGAACTGCTGCGCGAGCAACCCCCGCGAGCGCGGGGCCGACGACCGAACCCTGCGCGCCGGCGGCTCGCGCGCCGAGCAACCCCCGCGAGCGCGGGGCCGACATCCAGCCCGTCGCCGTGGTTCACCGGGCTTCGGAGCAGCCCCCGCGAGTGCGGGGCCGACCCGAGTTCGTGCATCGCCGCCCGGAGTTCCTCAGAGCAACCCCCGCGAGCGCGGGGCCGACAGGGCGCGGCCCTGGTAGGCCTCGGGCAGGCCGGAGCAACCCCCGCGAGCGCGGGGCCGACCCCCACGTTCGGCGCGTTTGGTCAGCGACCGTGGAGCAACCCCCGCGAGCGCGGGGCCGACAGCCGGTGCTTGCCGATGCCGGGGATGATGTGGGAGCAACCCCCGCGAGCGCGGGGCCGACGGGGACCGCACCGCCCAGCAGTGCATCAAGAGGGAGCAACCCCCGCGAGCGCGGGGCCGACGTGCTCGACGCCGTCGAAGCGTTCCACCGTCGCGAGCAACCCCCGCGAGCGCGGGGCCGACGTGCGCAGCTGCTCGACCGCCTGTCGGATGCGGGAGCAACCCCCGCGAGCGCGGGGCCGACAGGGTGTGGCAGCCGGTGCACATGTAGCCCTCGGAGCAACCCCCGCGAGCGCGGGGCCGACACCGTCGTGCCGATGGACTCGGCCCGCGTCCCGGAGCAACCCCCGCGAGCGCGGGGCCGACGGGCCGTTCACGGTCGCGTTGTCGCTGACGCCGGAGCAACCCCCGCGAGCGCGGGGCCGACGCCTGGCCCGCCGTCTCCTTGCTCCCGTCGGGGGAGCAACCCCCGCGAGCGCGGGGCCGACTCGTTGCGGCAGCCGAGCGCGTCGCGGACCTTCGAGCAACCCCCGCGAGCGCGGGGCCGACGCTGGCCAGTTCGTTCTCGGCGGTGCGGAGCTGGAGCAACCCCCGCGAGCGCGGGGCCGACAACGGGACCGCGTCATCCTGGACCTTGATCTTGGAGCAACCCCCGCGAGCGCGGGGCCGACTGGATGCGGCGGGGTAGCGGGAGAGGCTCCCAGGAGCAACCCCCGCGAGCGCGGGGCCGACTCGGTGGGGTCGTAGTGGACGAGCCACTGGCCGGAGCAACCCCCGCGAGCGCGGGGCCGACCCGCGGGCGGCTCGGGCGGCGGCTCGGTCGGCGGAGCAACCCCCGCGAGCGCGGGGCCGACCGATGGTGAAGGTGCGGCGGCGGGCGGTCACTGGAGCAACCCCCGCGAGCGCGGGGCCGACTCGTCGTCGGGGTTCTCGTGCACGGGCGGGCCTGAGCAACCCCCGCGAGCGCGGGGCCGACGCGCTGTCGCCGGCGGCCTGGACGGCGTCGGGGGAGCAACCCCCGCGAGCGCGGGGCCGACTGGATCCTCGCCCCCTGGCCCTCGTACCTGATGGAGCAACCCCCGCGAGCGCGGGGCCGACCGACCACCAACTCGAACTTGGCTGCCGAGAGCGGAGCAACCCCCGCGAGCGCGGGGCCGACGCACTCAGTGGGCCGACCTGCACCACGTGATCGGAGCAACCCCCGCGAGCGCGGGGCCGACCGGCCTGGCGCTGTCCGCCGCCGACGACATCGGGAGCAACCCCCGCGAGCGCGGGGCCGACACTTCCTGACCTGCGGTGATCTGCGTCAACTGGCGCCGGTTGATTCAGTTCGATTCGGTTGGCTTCCCATAGCAGACCTCATGCGCCGATCGTTGTCTCTTCGTGAATCCAGGGTGGATTGTCAGTGCCCCGACCTAGGCTCCGAAGCGTACTCGGACATGGAGGTCGAGGCGATGGTCGATGACCGCTGGCAGTGGTACCCGCCTGAGGTAGAGGGCTGGTTGGGTGCCCTGTGGGGCAAGTCTGCCGGGCGGGCCGGAGGGACGGCCAACCTGCTGTTGTCGCACATGCTGGACACCGCTGCCGTGGCGGAGATCGTCTGGGACCGATACCTGCCGCCGGTGACGCGGCGGCGTCTGGACGCCGTCGCGGGCGGGCCGGGCAAGGGGCGACGGCTGTTCGCCTGGCTGTGCGGGATCCATGACTGCGGCAAGGCCACCCCGGTGTTCCAGTGCCTCGACCCCGCTGGCGAGGCCGCGGTCCGCCAGGCGGGCCTGAGCTGGGACAAGTACGCGGTGAAGGGGGTGTCCTGGCGGCACGACAAAGCCGGTGCCCGCGTGTTGAGGGCGCTGCTCACCGAAGCGACGTGGTCGAAGGAGCAGGTCGGTTGGGTCTGGCCGCTGGTCGCCGGCCACCACGGTCTGATCCCGACACTGGGGCAGCTGAGCCCGCCGAAGAGGAACGAGAGGCTGCAGGGAAACAGCCGGCCCTGGAAGCTCGCGCAGTCGGCGCTGGTGGAGGTCTTCTCCCGGGAGCTCGGCTACGAGGGCGAGGCGCCGCTTGCCGCCGTCGAACCTCTGGAGGTGCCGAGCCGAGCGGTGCATCTCCAGCTGGCCGGCTTCGTGGTGATGGCGGACTGGATCGCCAGCGACGAGCGGCACTTCACGGGCGTGTCGGATCTGGCGAGGGTGACGATGCCGCAGGCGCGGCAGCGGGCTGCGGCAGCGTGGGCGCGGCTCGGCCTGCGCGGTGGATGGGGAGCGCTGCCGGTACCTGGTCCGGAGGCGTTCCAGGACCGTTTCGGCCACGGGCCCAGGCCTTCGCAGGAGTTGGTCCTCGACGTGGTGCGCCGGATGGGCGGGCCGGGCCTGGTGATCGTCGAGGCTCCGATGGGGGAGGGGAAGACGAAGGCGGCGCTGGCGGCGGCCGAGCTGATGGCCGCCCGTCATGGCGCGGACGGAGTGTTCCTGGGTATGCCGACCCAGGCGACCGCGGACCCGATGTTCACCCAGGTCCGGTCGTGGCTGCGAGAGGTCGGTGACGGCCTGGAGGACCAGGTCGCGCTGCTGCACGGCAAGCGGATGGTCAACGCGGAGTGGCGCCGTCTGCTGGAGGGCACCGGTGAGTGGGGGCAGGACGCCGACTCCTACTACTCGTCCGTGGGGGAAGACGAGTTCGGGATGTCGGCCGACTGCTTCGACGGCTGCGAGGGCGGGGAGCGCAGGGTCCCCGCCGAGTGGTTCCTGGGCCGTCGCCGAGGTCTGCTGAGCCCGTTCGCGGTCGGCACCATCGACCAGCTCCTGTACGCCGCGACCCGCACCAAGCACGTGATGCTGCGTACGGCCGGCCTGATGGGCAAGGTCGTGATCCTCGACGAGGTCCATGCCGCCGACGTCTACATGTCGCAGTTCCTGCTGGAGGGCCTGTGGTGGCTCGGACAGGCCGGCGTGCCGGTGGTGCTGCTCTCGGCGACTCTGCCGCCCGAGCAGCGGCGTGATCTGGCCGCCGCCTACCTGGCCGGCACGCAGTCCGCGGAGGCCCCGGCGGCGCCGGAGCTTCCCGGGCCGCAGGGCTATCCGAGCGTGACGGCGGTCTGGCCGAGGCGGGACGGGCAGCCGGAGGTTCTCGTGGAGAGCACCGAGTCGTGGCGCCACGATCTCCAGGTACGGGTCGAAGTGCTCCACGAGCAGCCGGCGGAGACGGATGCCCGGGCCGCGGACGACGGCGCCGGGCCGGCGGATGCCGCCGTGACCGACTACCTGCGGGAGCGGCTGACCGACGGCGGATGCGTGCTGATCATCCGCAACACCGTGGCCCGCGCCCAGGCCACGTTCGACGCCCTCCACAAGGAGTACGGCGCCGACGTGCGGCTCCTGCACGCCCGTCTGCACGCAGGCCACCGGGCCGACCGCACCCAGGAGGTGCTGGAACTCCTCGGCCCGCCGAGAGAAGGATCCGAGCGCCCCGGCAGGCTGATCGTCGTCGCCACCCAACTCGCGGAGCAGTCCTTCGACGTCGACGCCGACCTGCTGATCACCGACCTCGCGCCCATGGACCTGCTCCTCCAGCGCATCGGCCGCCTCCACCGCCACGACGGCGTCAAGCGCCCCCACACGCTGTCCCGGCCCACCGTCGTCGTCACCGGCATCGGCCTCGACGACGACAGGGCGCCGTACATCCTGCGGGCCTCCGAGGGGATCTACGGCCGCTACCTCCTGCTGCGCACGGCCGCCGAGGTCGAAAGGGCGACGACGTCCGACGGAGGCGCGTGGAGCATCCCTGGCCAGGTGCCCGACCTTGTCGCCCGGGTCTACGGCACGGACCCGGTCGTCCCGGCGGCCTGGGCCGAGGCCGAGGCGCAGGGCTGGCAGGAGTGGGAGGAACGGCAGACCGAGCGTCGAGCGAAGGCTGCCGGGTACCTGCTGACCCGTGCCGGTGAGCACGGGGCCCAGACGCTAGCGGGCCTGCACTACGGAGCCCTCGGCAGGCTGGCCGAGGGGCAGTTCGAGGCGCTCGTCCGGGACGGCGACCCGAGCGCGGAGGTCGTCCTGGTGCGCCGCCTCGGGGAGGACGACTTCCGTGCAGTGACGGGCCGCAGCCTCGGCCCGAACGGCGAGGTCGCGGCCGAGGTGGTGGACGACGTGCTCTCCGGCACGGTACGCCTTCCCACCAGGCTGACCGAAGCGGCCGAGCAGGCGCTCGGTCCGCTGCCGGGCTGGCGGGACCATCCATGGCTGCGCCACAGCCTGGCCCTGGAGCTCGACGAGCACGGCGCCGCGGTCATTGGCGACTTCCGGCTGCGCTACGACGACCTGCTCGGCCTCGTGGTGAGCGGAGGAAGACCGTACCGGTAGCGGGGCGTGTGGGCAGGAGAGGCAGAGTGCCGCTCCGCCCACACGACTCCAACCCCGCGAAAGCGGGGCCTACTTGCAGCCGGGACCGGCTCGCAGACAGAGCCAGGGGCCATCCCCGCGCACAAGATCCTGCGGGGCCGAGGAGCAATTCAAGCATTCGCCCCACAGCACACCTTCACCGATGCCACGATGAATCAGCGGCGAGCTAGACAGAGCCAGTTGGGAGTTCAGCGCGTGCCTGGGTACAACCTTGTCGATGAACCGTGGCTGGCGGTGCGCCCCGTCGGCGGCGGGCCTCCCGTGAAGCTGGGGATCGCCGAGGTCCTGGCCCGGGCCCACGAACTGGAGTGCCTCGTCGTCGAGTTCTCCACCCAGCTGCCGGCCGTCCTGCGCCAGGTCCTGCTGCCCGTCGTCGCCCACGCCACTGGCGCACCCGTGACCCTCCGGAACAAGGGCGACCGGCTCGCGCAGAAGGACGGGTTCACACAGGACGAACTGGACAGGCTCCAGGCCCACTTCGACAAGCACCGCGCGCAGTTCGACCTCTTCGACCCGGTCTCCCCCTTCGCGCAGGTCGCCGGACTGCGGACCGCCAAGGACGAGACGAAGGGCTCCGCCGCCCTGGTGGCGACCGCGGCGAGCGGCAACAACGTCCCGCTGTTCGCCAACCGCAGCGACGCGGACCCGCTCGACCTGACGCCGGCCCAGGCCGCCCACTGGCTCCTGCACGCCCACTGCTGGGACACCGCCGCCATCAAGACCGGCGTCGTCGGCGACGACCAGGTCAAGGCGGGCAAGACCACGGGCAACCCGACCGGCCCGCTCGGCCAGCTCGGCGTCATCGTCCCCACCGGGCGCACCCTGTACGAGACCCTCCTGCTGAACCTCCCGGTCACCCCGCCCGAGGTCCTCGGCGTCCCGCAGTGGATGCGCGGCCCGCACGAACCCGCCTGGAAGCCCCGTAAAGCCGAGGGCCTCCTCGACCTGTGGACGTGGCAGGCGCGGCGGATCCGCCTCATCCCGCACCAGGACGAGACCGGTCGGCCGAGGGTCGCGCGGGTGGTCGTCAGCGCCGGTGACCGGCTCACGCCGATGTCCGAGCAAGAGCCGCACACGGCCTGGACGTTCACCGCGCCCGCCAAGAAGGCCGCCGCCGCCCTGCCCGAGCGCAGGCCGCGCCGCCACACCCAGGGCAAGGCCGCCTGGCGCGGCCTGGACGCCCTCCTCGCGCCCACCCGCCAGAGCTCCGACGGCGCCTTCGAGACCAGCGTTCTGCTCGACGAGGTCAGCGCCCTGCGGGAGGACGGCCGGCTCCCCGCCGACTACCCGCTGCAGGTCGAGACCTTCGGCATGGTCTACGGCACCCAGTCCGCCATCGTCGAGGACGTCATTCACGACGCCATCCCCCTGCCCCTGCTCGCCCTCCACCAGGACAGCGAGGCCCACCAGCTCCTCCTGGACGTGGCCGAGCAGGCGGAGCAGCTCGCGAAGGCCGTCAACAACCTCTCCGCCGACCTGCGCCGGGCCGCCGGCGCCGACCCCATCCCCTGGGACAAGGGCCAGCGCCCCGGCGACCTCCTCCTGCACACCCTCGACCCCCTGGTGCGCCGCCTGCTCGCCGGCGTCCGCGACGCCGGAGCCGACGACGACGTCCTGGAGCGGGGCAGGCTCGCCTGGGAGGAAGTCGCCCACCACCGCGCACGGGACGCGGCGAACGAACTCCTGCTGGCCGCCCCGGCCACCACCTTCACGGGCCGCACCATCACCCCGGCAGGCACGTCGGGCACGTCGGGCAAGTCGCAGACCTACAAGCTCGGCACCGCCGGCGCCAACTTCCGGCACCGGCTCGACGAGATCCTTCCCCGGTACGCCGACGCCGTCCGGGAAGCGGCCGCCGCCCGCGCCGCCGGGACCGGACGCGCCCTCGAACCCGATCCCGCCCCTGGAGCGGACCTTGACGACTGAGCACACCACCACCGCCAAGCAGCGCCGGTACTGGGACGAGTACACCGCCCCCGACCACACCTGGCGTCTCGACCCCCGCACCAAGCAGCCGCGCCGGCCCCCCGGCGAGGACCTCGCGGCCATGCGCTCCGGCCTGGGCCGCCCCGTCATGGACAGCCCCAAGATGTGGCCGCTCTACAGCTGCGAGGTCAACGACGTCCTCGCCCTGCGCGACGAGGTCTCCGACGAGCAGAAGGCCGAGCACGCCGCCCTCGCCCTCTACGGCCTGCACCAGCAGAGCCAGTCCAGGCCGATGCACCGCCGCGGCGTCAAGCTCGGCGAGGCCCTGCGGGCGCTGCGCCGCAGCGGCAAGTTCAGCGAGGAGGCGCTCGACACCCGCGTCGCCCAACTCGCCGGTGCCACCAGCGTCTCCGCGCTGCTGGTCCACCTGCGCGGCCTGGTCACCCAGCTGCGCACCGTCGGACAGCCGCTGGACTACGACCACCTGATGGCCGACATCCAGGCCTGGCACCACACCGACCGGCGCCCGCAGGTCCGCCTCAAGTGGGCCGTCGGCTACCAGGCTTGGAAGGACAAGGCGCCCGCCGACTGATCGCCCGCCGGCCGATCGCACGCCGCTCAACCGCACGCCGACCGATCACACGCTGACCGGTCACCCGCCGCCTAATCACCCGCCGCCCAATCGCCCGCCGACCTACGCCCGGACCACCACCCTTCGAGGAGCAGCGCATGACCGACCGCCTCTACATCGACGTGCACATCCTGCAGACCGTCCCGCCGGCGAACCTCAACCGAGACGACAACGGCAACCCGAAGGAGGCCTACTTCGGCGGCAAGCGCCGCTCCCGCGTCTCCTCCCAGGCCTGGAAGCGCGCGACCCGCATCCACTTCGCCGAGAGCCGCGACCGGCAGGACCTCGCCACCCGCACCAAGCGGATCGCCGCCCAGCTCGCCAAGGGCATCGCCGAGCGCACCGGCCTCGCCGCCGAGGACGCCCAGCGGCTCGCCGACGCGCTGATCAAGTCGACCGGGATCTCCGCGGGCAAGAAGGAGGGCGACACCGCCTACCTGCTCTTCTACGGGCGCCGCCAGCTGGACGCCATCGCCGCCCTGGTCGCCGACACGGCCGCCGACCTCGCCGCCCTCGACGCCAAGGCCCTCGACGAGGCGGTCAAGGCCCTGCCGGTCAAGGAGCAGCTGCAGACGGGCCACCCGGCCGACGTCGCGCTCTTCGGCCGTATGGTCGCGGACATCCCGGGGCTGAACGTGGACGCCGCGACGCAGGTCGCGCACGCGATCTCGACCCACGCCGCCGAGCTCGAGTTCGACTACTACACGGCGGTCGACGACGAGAACGCGGCCGACGAGACCGGCGCCGGGATGATCGGCACCATCGGCTTCAACTCGGCCACGCTCTACCGCTACGCGACCGTCGGCCTGCACCAGCTGTGGGAGAACCTCGGCGACGACAAGGCCACCGTCGACGCCGTCGACCTGTTCGTCGACTCCTTCGCCCGTTCCATGCCGACCGGTTACGGCAACTCCTTCGCCCACCGCACCCGTCCGAGCCTGGTCGCCGTCGTCGTGCGCGCCGACCAGCCGGTGAACCTCGTCTCCGCGTACGAGAACCCGGTCCCGGCGAGCCGGGGCATCGTCGCGGAGTCCGCGCGCCGCCTCGCGGGGGAGTTCGCCACCGCCACCGAGCAGTGGGGCGACACCCCGCTGTACGTCGGCATCTGCCACACCCTCGGCACCGCCGACGCCGACGAGACCGGGCAGCAGCTGGCGGAGGCCTTCGGCGCGAACCGCACCTTCCCCGAGCTGCGCGAGGGCCTGCGCACCGCGCTCATCGAGCGGGTGAACGACAACTGATGCCCGCCGACCCCACTCCCACGACGGTCCCGAAGGACGAGGCGCAGGCGGTCCTCGTGCTGCGCCTCGCCGGGCCGCTCCAGTCCTGGGGTGACCGCAGCGCGTTCAACCGCCGCGACAGCCGGCCCCAGCCGACCAAGTCCGGCGTCGTCGGCCTGCTCGCGGCCGCCGCGGGCCGCCCGCGCGAAGCGGACATCACCGACCTGGTCGGCCTGCGCCTGGGCGTGCGCATCGACCAGCCCGGCACCCTGCTGCGCGACTACCACACCGTCAGCGACTACCGGGGCCGGCCGCTGCCGCAGGCCGGGGTGAACGCCAAGGGCGTGCAGAAGCCGACCTCCCCGGCCAAGGACACCCACGTCACCCACCGCTACTACCTCCAGGACGCGGTGTTCGTCGCGGCCGTCCAGGGCCCGGCCGCCCTCGTCGAGACGCTCGCCGAGGCGATCCGCCGCCCCGCCTTCCCACTCGCCCTCGGCCGGCGCTCCTGCGTGCCCACCCAGCCGCTCGCCCTCGGTGCCGTGCGCGACGGCACCCTGGAGGACGTCCTCGCCGACGAACCCTGGCAGGCGGGCGACGCGGCCAAGAGCGCCTACCGGCGGCGGGCCGAGCGAGCCGCGGAGCCGTTCTCGCCGCACCGGATCGACCTGGCCGCGACCTTCGACGACCCGTCGGGCGACGACACCCTCCAGGATGTCCCGCGCTCCTTCGACCCCCGCGAACGCGGCTTCTCCACCCGACGGATCCGCCACGCCTGGCTTACCGTCCCCACCGGCCTCGCCCCGTCCACCACGACCGCGCAACCGTCCGCCGCCGCCTCGGCCGCAGCTGCGACCACCGGCCACGACCCGTTCGCCCTGCTGGGCTGGTGACCCGATGACCTACCTCTCCCGCGTCCGCATCAACCCGCTGCGCGCCGCCAGCCGTACCCTGCTCGCCAACCCCCGCGCCCTGCACGGCGCCGTGACGGCCGGCATCCCCGACACCGAACCCGGTGACCGGATCCTGTGGCGCCTGGACGCCGACCACCCGCGCCGCCCGATGCTGCTGGTCCTCACCCCCTCCAAGCCGGACTGGACCCACATCGTCGAACAAGCGGGATGGCCTGACGCCGACGGCGAGCACTACGCGATCCGCGACTACAGCCCGCTGCTCGGCCAGCTCGCCGTCGGCCGCGAGTTCGCCTTCCGCCTCAAGGCCAGCCCCGTCCAGAACACCTCCAAGCCCGAGAAGCCCAGCGCTCACCACACCAAGAGCGCCGCCGAACTCCACCACCGCTCCTACCGCTTGGCCCACCGCACCGCCGCCCAGCAGCTCGCCTGGTTCCTGGACCGCACCGAGCGCTGGGGCTTCACCGTCCCCGAGGCCCGCACCGACCACCCGGCACCGGGCCTCGAACCGTCGGACTCCGCCGCCCCCGCCGACGCGCGGCCCGCCCGTGAGGTACGGATCACCGACCGCAGCCGCAGCAGCTTCACCAAACCCGGCACCCGCACCGCCGTCACCCTCACCACCGCCACCTTCGAAGGCCGCCTGCGCATCAGCGACCCAGCCCTCCTGCAGACGGCGCTCCTCGGCGGCATCGGCCCGTCCAAGGCCTACGGCTGCGGCCTGCTCACCCTCGCGCCGCTGCCCGCCGGAGCCCGCTGACCGATGGCCGACATCTGGTGGAAAGCCCACCCCCACGACCTGCACCGCCTCGCCGACCGGGTCTCCAGCGTCTACGTCGAGCGCAGCCACATCGACCGCGACGAGAACGCCGTCGTCGTCATCAACAAGCGCGAGACCGTCCGCGTCCCGGCGGCGATGGTCGCCGTCATGCTCCTCGGCCCGGGCACCCGCATCACCCACGGCGCCGTCAACCTCCTCGCCGACTCCGGCACCACCGTGTGCTGGGTCGGCGAGCAGGGCGTGCGTATGTACGCCGCCGGCCTCGGCCCCAGCCGCGGCGCGGCCCTCCTCAACCGGCAGGCCTGGCTGGTGAGTCGGACGAAGGAACGCCTGGCCGTCGCACGGACCATGTACCGCATGCGGTTCCCTGGCGAGGACGTCAGCACCGCCACCATGCAGCAACTGCGCGGCCGCGAGGGCGCCCGCATCCGCAAGCTCTACCAGGCCGAAGCCCGCCGAACCGGCGTCCCCTGGAACGGACGGGTCTACAAGGCCGGCGACGCGTACGCCGCGGGCGACGACCTCAACCGCCTCCTGTCGGCGGCCAACGCCGCGCTCTACGGGATCTGCCACGCGGTCATCACCGGCCTGGGCGCCAGCCCCGGACTCGGCTTCGTCCACACCGGACTGGCCACCTCGTTCGTCCTCGATATCGCCGACCTCTACAAGGCCGAGTACACGATCCCCCTCGCCTTCGACCTCGCCCAGCAGGGCCACACCGAGGAACGCGACGCCCGCCTCGGCCTGCGCGACCGCATCGCCCAGGACAAGCTGCTGGGCCGCATCGTGAACGACGTCAAGACCCTCCTCAGCCCGGAGGGCACCGAGATGCCCGACGTCGAGGTCAACGAACTCTGGGACGAACGCGTCGGCACCGTCCAAGGCGGCGTCAACTGGTCCGGCACCGAAGGCCCGCCGGTCCCCGCCGCCTCCGACCCGGGCATGGGCGACGACCACCTGGCCATCATCGGCCCGGAGTTCACCCAGGACACGAGCAGCCCATGACCGTCATCCTCCTCATCGCCGCCCCCGAAGGCCTCCGCGGCCACCTCACCCGCTGGATGGTCGAAGTCAGCGCCGGCGTCTTCGTCGGCACCCCCAGCCGCCGCATCCGCGACCGCCTCTGGGACCTCCTCGCCACCCGCATCGGCGACGGCCAAGCCGTCCTCGTAGAGCCCGCCACCAACGAACAAGGCTGGACCGTCCGCACGGCGGGCAAGGACCGCTGGAAGCCTGTCGACTTCGACGGACTGATCCTCTCGGCCCGCTCCCGCAGATAAACACGCAGGTCAAGAAGTGTCGGCCCCGCACGCGCGGGGATGGCTCCGCGATGGCGAAGGAGACGCTGGCCACCGCCGGGTCGGCCCCGCACGCGCGGGGATGGCTCCTGATGCTGCTGGCGGCCCGCTTCGAGTGACGGGTCGGCCCCGCACGCGCGGGGATGGCTCCCTCGCGGGTGGACGACGTGACTACCCGTGTGGGTCGGCCCCGCACGTGCGGGGATGGCTCGCAGAAGGTGGCCGAGCGCGAGCGGGACCAGCTATCGGCCCCGCACGCGCGGGGATGGCTCCGGCTACGTGTTCCTCGACTGGACGGAGGACGGATCGGCCCCGCACGCGCGGGGATGGCTCCCGCTCGCGTCTGCCGCTGCCGCGTGCCTCGACATCGGCCCCGCACACGCGGGGGTGGCTCACATCGCGCCACCTCTCGGCTCTCCTTCGGAAAAGGCCGTGAGGTGGCGGTTTGTTGTAGTTGTGGGAGATATGACCGATCTGTCACCATCCCTCGCCATGCACCTCGGCCGCATGGCGATCGTCGCGCAGGACCTGCCCGCCTCGACGCGAGCGTGGATCCCGGGCGCGATCGAGCCGCACTTCACGCCGGCGGCGAGGACGGGTCGGTAGGCTGCGGATATGCGTTCCGTGGTGTTCGACATCGGCGAGACCCTGACCAGCGACACCAGGTACTGGGGTGACTGGGCCCGGTGGCTCGGCGTCCCCACTCACACGATGTCCGCGCTGGTCGGTTCCGTGCTGGCCGAGGGCCGCGATAACGCTGACGCGATCCGGATCATCAGGCCGGGCGTGGATGTGGCCGCCGAGTGGCGGGACCGGCAGACGGCCGGACAGGGGGACTATCTCGACGAGTCAGACCTGTACGCGGACGTCCGTCCGGCGCTGGCCCGACTGCGCGAGGCTGGGCTGTGGGTGGGCATCGCGGGTAACCAGAACTCGGTGGTGTCGGACCTGCTGCGCGGCCTTGACCTGCCGGCGGATGCCATCGCCACCTCAGCCGAGTGGGGCGTTTCCAAGCCCTCGCCGGAGTTCTTCGAGCGGGTGACCGAGTGGGCGCCCGGTGAGCCTGACGGGATCGTGTACGTCGGTGACCACCCGGCGAACGACATCACCCCGGCCCGGGCGGCCGGCCTTCGGACCGCGCACCTTCGCCGCGGTCCGATCGGGCTCACGACCAGTGCGCCTGCCGCGGACTGGACGGTCAACTCGCTGACCGAGCTGGCCGACGCGCTGATCGGCCAGTAGCAGAACCGCCTCGGCGGCGTGCCCGCCGAGGCGATCCGGTCCGGCGCCGGAGGGGTGCCGGTACCGTTCCGAGTGCGACCACGGAACGGAGCCACTCTGTGCCCGAAACCACCACCCTGGGCCTACGGATCGAAACAGCGCGGCACGCAGCGAAATTGACGCGTCGTCAACTAGAAGCGCTGTCCGGCGTCTCGTACAGCACCATCCGCAAGGTCGAGCGCGCCGAACGGTGGCCAGGCGACGGCATCCTGGAGGCACTGACCCACGCACTCGGCCGCACCCCGGAGGACCTTCTGGACGGTCCCGGCCGTACCGACAGCAGAGTGCACGCGGCCGTCCCTGCACTGCAGCGCGCGATCGCCGCGTACGACCTGCCAGAGGACGGCCCGGTCCGCCCCCTTCCGGAGCTGGCGGCGGCCGTCGACCGAGCGGTCGAGGACCGGGTGCAGTCGCAGTACGCCCGGCTCGCTGAGGACGTGCCGGGCCTGCTGGCGGAGCTGTTCCGTGCGGTCGATCAGGCACTCGCCGCCGACCACGCCCAGGCCGCCCGTTGCCTCGCGCTGGCCATTCGGTCAGCGGACGCGGTGGCCTACAAGTACGGGTACCGTGATCTGTCGGCCAGGCTGGTCGAACTGATGCGGTGGGCTGCCGCGCTGGCCGCTGATCCCGCCCTTGAAGCCGCAGCTGCCTACGTTCGCATGGAAACCTTCTTTTCTGCCAACCAGCTCGACCCCGGCCTGCGGTCGCTCAGGGCCGCCATCGATCGGGTGCCACCGCTCAGCACGGAGTCACTCAGGGCTGCCGCAGCGGCCCTGCACATGCGGGCCGCGGTGGTGGCCGGCCGCATGCGGCGGCCCGACGATGCCCGGGAGCACCTGAGGGATGCCGAGGCGCTGGCCTCCCGGGTGAGGGAGCAGCTGTACGACGGCACCGCCGTGGGCCCGGACAGCCTGGAGATCCACCGCCTGGCGGTGGCGGTGGAGTTGGGTGAGCCGGGTGATCTGCGGGAGGCAGTGGATGCCGCGACACGGTGGGCGCCGCCGTGGGACCTGCCTGCCGAGCGCCGCTCTCACTACTACATCGACCTCGGAAGGGCCCAGGTACAGCTGGGCCGACCGCAGCACGCTGCCGATAGCCTCCTGGTGGCCCGGCAGATTGCGCCGCAGCACGTCCGCGAGCACGGGCAGGTACGGACCGAGCTGGCGACGATGGTCCGGCTGACTCGCGGACGCGATGCCCGGGTGATGGCGCTGGCCCGGTGGGCGCGGGCCGTGTAGCGAGCCGGGGTGCCACAGGTTGTGGCACTTCTGGGGGCAGTGGCCGGGGATCGTGGTCCGTGTGACAGGGACACCGAACGAGATCGCTGTGGACCCGGCCACGATCAGCCCTGCACGTCTCCATGGCGAGGCGTGCGTACGGTGCGGCTCCCCTGAGCCGCCGCTGATCGCGGCCGGTCACGTCTACACCCCGACCAGTGCTACCTCGGCTCCGCTCGGCTGGGCCGTAGTTGCGCACCTGAGCTGCATGGAGGAGCAGTGACCTTCCACCTGCCCACCGTTCAGCCCGCAGCCGCTCGTCGTCCGCCCCGCGCGGCGCCCCCGGGCGACGCGGACGCGACCTGGGCCCGGACGCGGCGAGACGAGCACCGGTCCGTCGCCGGCGGCTGCCCCCGCTGCGGCCTGCCGTGGCCGTGCCCCGCCGCCGTGGACGCGCGGGAGCGCATTATGGAGAACCGGTGACGGAGCAGACACAGAGCCAGATCGACACCCAAGCCCCGGCCGACCCTCGCGAACGGGTGTGCGGTCACTGCCGCACCTGCGGCCAGTACGGCCTCGGTACCTACGACGGGCAACTCGGCGCGAGCCTCTACGACTGGATCGCCGACCACGTCGGGTGCCTGAAGCGAGACACGGAGGCGAAGTGGTGACCGGCGACGCGGATGCGTCCTCTGCCTGGATCACCGCGGAACTCGACCAGGCCCGGGCCGTACGGAGGGACGGGCGGCGGACCCTGGACTTGGGGGGCAACGTTCCCGTCCACGCCGGTCAGGAGCTCTGGCTCCGAGCGGTTGCCGTAGCCATGGTGATCAGCGAGGGCAACGAGTGAGCGCCGTCGGTGGGATGCCTGCCGGGGGCTCAGGATGAGTGGGGGTTGTGCACTGGCTGCTGGACATGGGTCAGGGGCCCGGTCCTGAGGGATATCACGGCGTACACCTCCGAGGTGGCCCACTGCCAGCCGGACGCTTCCCCTGCTCCGAGTACAGGAGGTCTGCCGTCACTGCCCGCAGGGCTGGTCGGCGGACCTCCTCCGGGGCGACCTGCTCGGTGAACGTCAAGGCTGCGACCGTGTGGCGATGCTCGCCGAGGTGGTGTCACATGCGCGTGCAGTCCGTGCCGTACCGGCCCGGCGCTCTGGTGTCGGCAGCCGCTCCGGGGCGATCCGTGCCGCGTGCGGGACGCCTTCATCAGGGCCCACAGAGTCCGTCACGAGTGAAGCTCTGCCCGACCACCCCGAGGTGCAGAACCCGGCCCACCACACCCCGCAGCCCGGTAGCCTGCCGCACAGCGACCAGCCCGCGGCCGCCATGGCCTGCCCGATGTGCGGGTCGGGCGCCACCTACCAGACCATGGACGGCCGGTGGGGCTGCACCCAGTGCGGCTCGACCTGGGCCTGAGCAAGCAGGAGGACGGCAGCATGCCGATCTGCGCCGAGTGCTGCACAGCGGATGCAGTCATCGAGGACCTGGACGTGGACCCCCCTCGGCCGTGGTGCCTGGGGTGCGCCACCGCCCTGGTCGCCGCAGGTGACCCGGTGATCAACTACCGGTCCCTGACAGCCTCGGCAGCCGAGTACTCGCGTACTCTGACGGCCCGCAGCACCGCGACGTTGCCGTTCGGGTAGTTGCCGACCGACCACACGACGAACGCGCCCCCGCCCGGCCGAAGCCGAGCGGGGGCGCGGTAGTTCAGAGGCAGAGCCCAGCGAGGACAGCCACCAGCGCGGCCAGCAGCCCCGAGACGATCCCGACGACCGAGGACACCGGGCTGCGCACCTGTCGCCGGTCCGCTTACGGCACTTCCTCGGCCGCAGTACGGGCGCGCTCACCTTCGACCGGGCGCCGCTCGTGGTCGGCGAGCGTGGGTGCTGTGGAGCCACCCCGCGAGCGCGGGGCCGACCGCCGCCTCCCGGTCTTGCGCGCCCGCGCGAAGGAGAAGCCCCCGCGAGCGCGGGGCCGACACGAACCGCACCAGATCGCGGAGGTCATGGGCAGAGCAACCCCCGCGAGCGCGGGGCCGACAGGAACTCGATTCCGTCGCAGTGGTGAATCAGGGAGCAACCCCCGCGAGCAGGTGGTGGGCTACATCCGGATGCCGGAGCAACCCCCGCGAGCGCGGGGCCGACAGCACCGGCCGGTGGTCGGGGATCGGCTCGACCGAGCAACCCCCGCGAGCGCGGGGCCGACCGGGAATCCATCACCATCGTGGACCGCTACCGGGAGCAACCCCCGCGAGCGCGGGGCCGACTGATTCCGTGACGGAACCGGAATCCTCTACCCGGAGCAACCTCCGCGGCGCGGGGCCGACATCCGCGACCTGAACGAGCATGCGTGGGACACGGAGCAACCCCGCGAGCGCGGGGCCGACGCGCACATGGACATGGACGCCTTTGTAAGCCGGGAGAAACCCCCGCGAGCGCGGGGCCGACGGAACCGGTCTTCAACGGTGGGTGGAGGCGACGGAGTAACCCCCGTGAGCGCGGGGCTGATGCGATGGCCACGTCGAACGGCAGGTCGGCGGCGGAGTAACCCCCGCGAGCGCGGGGCCGACGAGCAGTTCGTCAAGTCGGCCGCCTACCAGACGGAGTAACCCCCGCGAGCGCGGGGCCGACCGAACGTCGCCGGCGGCGCGGCGGCGAGCGCCAGAGTAGCCCCTGCGAGCGCGGGGCCGACGACGGTGTGGGTCAGCCCGACTCGATCACCGAGGAGTAACCCCCGCGAGCGCGGGGCCGACACGCCGCTCGGGAGCTGGACGCCGTACGCCCCGGAGTAACCCCCGCGAGCGCGGGGCCGACCCGGACACTGCCCCCGTGGTGGACCACTGGTGGGAGTAATCCCCGCGAGCGCGGGGCCGACGTCCAGGACGACCCGACGCGGGGGCTGTTCCCGGAGTAACCCCCGCGAGCGCGGGGCCGACGTCGATGCCGAGCTGTGCTGCGCGGGTCTTGAGGAGCAACCCCCGCGAGCGCGGGTCCGACCGTGATCCGGTAGCGCTCCAGGTCCGCAGCCTGGAGCAACCCCCGCGAGCGCGGGGCCGACAATTCCGTGTGGGTCGAGGACTACATGCACGAGGAGCAACCCCCGCGAGCGCGGGGCCGACCCCGGCCTGACCTCCCTGGCCCGCATCCTTCAGGAGTAACCCCCGCGAGCGCGGGGCCGACGGTGGTCTGCTCGGACATTTGGTGGCGCTCGTTGAGCAACCCCCGCGAGCGCGGGGCCGACGACGACGATCGAGCGGGCGAGCAGGCCGGAGAGGAGCAACCCCCGCGAGCGCGGGGCCGACTCCCAGTCCCCCGACACCGGCGCGACCACGGAGGAGCAACCCCCGCGAGCGCGGGGCCGACAGGACGGCGGGTCGGGTGAGTGGCTGGTATCGGGAGCAACCCCCGCGAGCGCGGGGCCGACGCAGCCGTTGGCCGGTGATCGGGCGGCGAGGGGGAGCAACCCCCGCGAGCGCGGGGCCGACCCTCGCGGTGAACGAGGAGCCGAGCCCGCTCCCGAGCAACCCCCGCGAGCGCGGGGCCGACGTCCGGGGAGCGTGCCTGTGACGGCGGGGGCTGGAGCAACCCCCGCGAGCGCGGGGCCGACCTCCTCGTACTCAACCTGCTGGCGAGCGGCGCGGAGCAACCCCCGCGAGCGCGGGGCCGACCCGTCGCAGAGCGGGACGACCCTGGTGCGGCCGGAGCAACCCCCGCGAGCGCGGGGCCGACGTGTGTGCCGGTCGGGGTGGGTTGGCTGTCTGTGAGCAACCCCCGCGAGCGCGGGGCCGACCACCGGGACGGCGTCCGGTGAGCGCCGACTTCGGAGCAACCCCCGCGAGCGCGGGGCCGACGCGCTGTCGGGTCGGGTGGGCCTGCGGCGCCGGGAGCAACCCCCGCGAGCGCGGGGCCGACGTTTCGTCCGGGGTGGGGCCGCCGGGCCCGCCGGAGCAACCCCCGCGAGCGCGGGGCCGACCGAGGATGAAGAACTCCTCCCCGGCGGTGGCGTGAGCAACCCCCGCGAGCGCGGGGCCGACGCTGAGCGTGGAGGACGGGCCGGACCTGCCGGAGAGCAACCCCCGCGAGCGCGGGGCCGACTCCGTCTTCTCCGCCGACCAGCCGTGCTTGTCGGAGCAACCCCCGCGAGCGCGGGGCCGACATCTTCAGCGCCCGGGAGATGATCCGGTGCACCGAGCAACCCCCGCGAGCGCGGGGCCGACCGCAGGCCGGGCAGAGGGCCTGGTCCTCGGTGGGAGCAACCCCCGCGAGCGCGGGGCCGACGGTGGGTGTCACCGATGCGCCACGGGCCGGGCGGAGCAACCCCCGCGAGCGCGGGGCCGACGCTTGCTGACCTGCGGTGATTCGCTTCAGCGAGCGCTATTTGATTCAGTTCGATTCGGTTGGCTATCCATAGTGGAGCTCATGGGTAGTTGGTGGTGGAGTTGGCTGGCCTTGTGGTGATGGTGGGCTGGATGGCAAGTGGCGAGCGGGACTTCGCAGGCGGGCTGACGCTGACCAGGGGCACGGTGGAGGTTCCCGGGTCGAAGACGCTTGGGGACGGCGGGGTGAGGAGGTGCCCCGGTGTGCGGTACAACCGCGCACCGGGGCACCTCCAGCCTGCCCAAGTGGTGCTATGCGTCGGTCAGTTGTCCACGTCGTAGGCCACGGTGACTGGGGCGTGGTCGGACCACCGCTCCGCGTGGGTGTCGGCGCGTTCGACGCGGGCGTCGGTGGCCTTGGTGGCGAGGGTGGGGGTGGTGACCTGGAGGTCGATGCGCCAGCCGGAGTCGTTGTCGAAGGCGCGGCCGCGGTAGGACCACCAGGAGTAGGGGCCGGTGCGGTCGGGGTGGAGGGCGCGGACGACGTCGACGTAGCCGGCCTCGTCGTAGACGCGGGAGAGCCAGGCGCGTTCTTCGGGGAGGAAGCCGGCGGACTTCTGGTTGGCCTTCCAGTTCTTGAGGTCCTCGGGGCGGTGGGCGATGTTCCAGTCGCCGCAGACGACGACCTCGCGGCCGTCGGCGGCGGCGCGGGCGCGCAGGGCGGTGAGGTGGACGAGGAATTCCGCCATGAAGCGTTCCTTCTCCTCCTGGCGCTCGGTGCCGACTTCGCCGGAGGGGAGGTAGAGGCTGGCGATGGTCAGGCCGGGCAGGTCGATTTCGACATACCTGCCCGAATTGTCGAATTCATCCGAGCCGAATCCGATCGCCGTGCGCTGCGGCTCCGCGCGGGAGAGGACGGCGACGCCGGCCCGGCCCTTGGTGGCGGCGGGGGCCCAGACGGCGTGCCAGCCGTCCAGGTCGCGCAGTTCGACGGGTAGCTGCTCGGGTTCGGAGCGCACCTCCTGGAGGCAGACCACGTCCGCCTCGGTGCCGGCCAGCCATTCGACGAAGCCCTTCCTGGCCGCCGCCCGGATTCCGTTCACGTTCACACTCGTCACCACGATCACCCGAGCAGCCTACCGACTGGGCGTTCCCGGCCCGAACCGTGACGCGCGGGGTCGGGCGGGTCCCGTCGGAGGGTGTCGATGGTGGTGACAGTGGCTGACAGGAGCTGTCGTGAACGCGGCATGAAGATGTGCGGCAGTCCCATCGAGCCCCGCCATTGGTCTTGACCATCTCCGGACGGAGCACCTAGGGTCACTTACTGCAAGGACCTTTAATAAAGAAGGACGGATAAAGGCCCGCTCTCCCACCTGCCGCGACTGCGGACAGTGGGCTCGGGATCCGCCCTCCTTGTCGCAGGGCGGACAAACTCACGGGTGGAGGACGCGGTGGGGACGACAGGACAGCTTTCGGCGGTGCCGGAGCCGAAGTACTGGCACCTGCGCACGGTGCTGCTGCGGGCCATCGACTCGGAGTTCTCCACCGGTCAGGTGCTGCCCAACGAGCGCGAGCTCTCGGCCCGCTTCGGCGTCGCCCGGGCCACGCTGCGTCAGGCGCTCGACCAGCTGGAGCTGGAGGGCCGCCTGGTGCGCCGCCGGGGGATCGGCACCCTGATCGCCGCCCCGCGGGTCGGCGTCCCGGTCAACCGGCAGGAGGAGGGCTGGCCCGGCACCGCGCGCAACCAGGCCTGGCGGACGGTCGACTGCACCACCGCCCCCGCCTCCGCGCAGCTGGCGAAGGGCCTCGGCATCGCCGAGGGCGCCACCGTGCACACCGTGCGCCGGGTCCGCCTGGTGGAGGGCCGCGCGGTGGCCAGCGAGTCGCTGCACGTCCCGGCCGCCGCCCTGCCGCACCTGCCGGGCTTCCGTGCCGAGAGCGACCGCGCCCGTTCGGTGCTGCGCCAGCTGGAGCGCCTGGAGGTGGACGGCGAGTCCCGCTCGGTCGAGCTGGGTGTCGCCGAGGCCGAGCAGGCCGCCCTGCTGGAGCGCCCGCCGGGCGCGCCCGTCCTGGTCATGACCACCCAGTACGCCTCGGCCGGCCGGCTGGTGGCGCTGGCGGTGGCCACCTACCGGGCGGACACCTGCAAGCTGACCTTCGGCGAGGCCGGACTCGTGGAGGTCACCCCGGTCGGTGCGACGGCCGAGGTCCGTACCGCCTCCTGACGCACCACCCGTGAATCCCTGAACCCCTGAACCATTTTCCGGAAACCCTCAGGTCGAGGCCCGGGCGCCAACTGGCGTCCGGGCCTTTGCCGTTGGGGCCCTGCCGTAAACCGGGCCGGGTCGCCTGGTAGCGTCCGCGTGGCAGTGGTACAGCCACGCAACGGGTGAGGACGGGGGCGACCGGTGAACGCGGTCCTCGCATCGTGGGCGAGGTCGGAGGTGCTGGCCTTCGACTGCCTGTTCCGGGCGGACGGCACGGCCCGGGAGGCGGATATCGACGGGCCGGAGCACCTCCGGCTGGAGCTGGGCGGGCCGGTGGACGTGGCGGCCCTGGTGGCCGATCCGCCGTGGGACGCGGGCAGCGTCGAGGTCATCGACGAGGTCGAACTGCCGGACGGGCTGGGCTACGTGGTCCACGGTGACAGCGGCCTCGGGCGGCCTCAGGCACCTTGGCTTCATCGGTCGGCTCGGACCGGACCGCGGACTGCGGTGGCTCCTGACCATGTCGACCGGCAACCCGTTCGTCGGGGCGTCCGTCGACTGGCCGTTGGCGCACTTCGTCAACGACTGGGGCAGCACGCTCACCCTCGACCTGACCGACCCGGACTTCGCGCCCTGAGGTGACCCCCGCTCCTTGAGCGCGGCGTCAGGCCCGGGGCGGGTCGACGGCGAAGAGCTGCTCCTCGACGTGGTCGAGGGCGACGCGCAGGGCGCCCATCGCCACGACCTCCGAGCCGAGGGCCGCCAGGGCGACCTCGGGAGCGCGCAGGGTGAACTGGGCCAGGCGTTCGCGCAGCGGGTCGAGGACGCCGTCGAGGCCGGCCGCCCAGCCGCCGATGACCACCAGCTGGGGGTCGATGGCCAGGACGAGTGCGGCGACGCCCTGGACGAGGCGGGTGAGGAAGCGGTCCATGGCGACCTTGGCGACCTCGTCGCCCTCCCGGGCCAGCCGCAGTACGCGGGCCACGGCGGCCTCGTCCAGCGGGTTGAGGGGCTTTCCGGTGGTGGACAGCAGGCGCTCGGGGGTGACCTCCTGGCCGAGCAGGTGCAGGGCGCCGATCTCGCCGGCCGCGCCGCCGAAGCCGCGGTGCAGCCGGCCGCCGATGAGGGAGCCGGCGCCCGGGCTGAGGCCGGCCATCACGAAGACGACGTCGTCGGCGCCGACCGCCGATCCCTGCCAGTGCTCGGCGATGGCGGCCAGGTTGGCGTCGTTCTCGATCAGGACCGGGCAGCGGAACGAGCGCCGCAGCTTGGCGCCGAGGTCGAGGCCGGTCCAGCCGGGCATCGCGGTGCCCAGTTGGACGGTGCCCTCGCGGTCGACGATGCCGGGGGTGCCGATGCCGACCGCCCACAGGTTGTCGCGGGAGATGCCGGCCTTGCGCAGCACCTCGGCGACGGCGGTGCGGACGGCGGCGAGCCGGTCCTCGGCGTCGAGGGTCTCGTCCACCGGTTTGAAGTGACTGCCCACCACCTCGCCGGTGAGGTCGGCGAGGATGACCCGGATGTCGTGCACGCCGATCTCGATGCCGAGGATGTGCCCGGCCTCGGCGCGGAAGCGGAACCAGCGGGCGGGGCGGCCGCGGCGGCCGGTGCCCGGCTGGCCGTCCTCCCTCGGCTGCTCGACCTCGGCGACCAGTCCGGTCTCGACCAGGCCCTCGATCACGCCCTCGACCGTCGGGCGGGAGAGCCCGGTCTCGCCGACGAGCTGAGTGAGGGTCACGGAGTGGCCGTTCCGCAGCGCCCGAAGCGTGACCGCCGCGTTGATCCGCCGCAGCAGCGAGGAGTCTCCTCCGGTGAGCCGATCCGCCAATGCGATGCCCTTCGCCGTTCGCGCGACTGCCCTGGCGCGCGGTGTCGAGTGCGCGGTGCCCACCGAATGGCCCGCGGGGGTGCGCCCCCGGAGAACGCGGCAGGGCGGCAGGGGGCCGCCTGCGCGAGGGCCGGAGGACAAGCGGAGCCTACCCGGGGACGGGCCCGGGCGGCGAGGATCTCCGCAGCTCATCCAGGCTTCGGTATCGAAATGGTACGGATCGGGTGGCGGTGCGTGATCCGGACTTCACCGCCCGGCCACGGCGGGCCGGTAGGGGAGCCGCCGGGACAGCACCGACCGGAGGGAACGTTCCGACAGCAGCGGGCCGAGACCGCGCCGGGAGCCGACCGACAGGAGGCCGAGGGTCGAGCAGGCCGAGCCGATCGAGCCGAGGGAGAGGACGGAGCCGATCGAACCGATGGACAGCACCGACCCGATCGAGCCGATGGACAGCACCGACCCGATCGAGCCGATGGACAACACCGAGCCGATCGAACCGAGGGAGAGGGCGGATCCGATCGAGCCGGTCGACAGCACCGACCCGATCGAGTCGATCGACCGGACGGACACGATCGAGCGGATCGAGCGGATCGAGCGGAGGGAACCGATGGAGCCGACGGACCCGCGGGCGGGCCGGGCCGGACGCGCGGAAGTGGTCATGACTTTTGAGCGTAGCCAGCCACACCCCCGCCCGCCCGTCAGTCCACCCGGGCCGCGAACAGCCGCTGCCCCAGCAGCCCCATCGGGTGTCCGTCCTCCGGCAGGGTCAGCACCGTCGGGCAGCCCGCGGCGGTGAGCGCCGCCCGCCACTGCTCGGCGGGGCGGGCGGTGAGGCCGTGGGCGTCGCCGGTGATCAGCAGGTCGAGCTGTTCGGTGGTGGGGGCGAGCAGCAGGAGTCGGCCGCCGGGGGCGAGCAGCCGGACCAGCGCCGGGACGTCCTGCACCGGTTCCACCGCCAGCCCGCCCGCGCTCGCCACCGCGCCCGCGCCCGCCACCGCCGCCCCGCCCGCGCTCGCGATGACGACGTCGTAGCGCCCGCCGTCGGGGGCCGAGTGGTGCTCGATGTGCGGCCGGGGCCGGGTGGTGAGGGCGCGGGCGACGGCGGGCTCGCCGCCCTCCGCGTCCAGTTCGAGGACGCGCAGCGGCCCGGGCCCCTGGTGGGCCTCGGCGGTGCCGCGCACCAGCGCGCCGAGGGCGGCGCCGAGGAAGCCGCGGGAGGCGGCCCAGCGGACGGGGGAGACGTCCGGCCGGGGGGCCTCCTGGCCGGTGATCAGCCGGGGCAGCCGCAGGGCGCCGCGCCGGACCCGGTCCAGGGCGGCGGCCGGGCCGAGCCCGTCGGCCCAGGTCTCGGCGGCGGGGCGCCAGGCCTCCCGGACCTCGGCGGCGTCCGGCCCGGGCCGGCCGTGGAAGACCGGGCCCTGGGCCCCGCCGTCGTGCCGGGTGAGCAGGCCGTGCCGGGCGAGTGCGTCCAGCCAGCGGACGACCCGGGGGCGCTGGGCGGGGGTGACCATGGCGGCGGCGAGGACCTCGGCCTCGGGGTAGCCGCGGGCGGGGTCGGTGAGCACGCCGTTCTGCTGGAGGGTGTGCAGGAGGGCGGCGAGCACGGCCCGGTCGAGCTGGGCGCCGAAGTCGTGGACCTGCTCGGCGGTGACGCCGATGCCGTACTTCCAGGCGGCGGCCGAGGCGTTGGCGGCGTCGGCGCGCAGTCGGCGGTCGGCGGCCTCGGCGTTGCTGTCCGGGGCGCGGACATGGGCGAGGACGGCGCCGAGCGCGTCGACGGCGGCGTACACGTCCTCCTGCCGGGGTTCGGGGCCGACGTGCAGGACCAGGCGCAGCGCGGCGAGGTCGTGGGCGGCGAGCCCGGGCTGTCCGCTGAGCCGCCAGAGCAGGGCGGAGGGCAGGCTGAGGTGGGTGGCCCGGGCGGTGGCGACGGCTTCGAGCTGCTGCTCGGGCCGCTGGTCGGGATCGCCGCAGTGGACGGTGCCGCCGGCCAGCAGGGTGGCGAGGGCGAGGTCGACGGCGAGGTCGGTGACGGGGTGCAGCACGGTGTGCCGGATCGGGGGCGCACCGAGGACGCCGGCCCAGTAGCGCAGCCGCTGTTCGGCGGCCCGGGCGGCGGAGGGCGGCAGGGCCGCGTGCTCGGCTATGCGGCGGGCGAGGGCCTGGGGGAGTCCGCCGGGCGGGGAGACGCCGAGCAGCAGGCCGATGCCGCTGATCGCGCGCCCGTCGGCGACGACGGCGGGTCGGTCGCCGAGTTCGCGCAGCGCGCTGACCAGGGCGGGAGTCGTGGGCACGGTGATCACTCCGGGGTGCGGGACAGAAACCGCACTACTGAACCATGGGGGCGGGGCGGTGAAGGGCGGAAGCAAGTCAAACTTCTGTAATGATTTTCATATCGGCTAGCCAAGCTCCCGACACGAAGTTGCCGCGAAGCGGTCGGAACTTCACATTCCGGAAGGTCCGCGCGATCCCTTGACAGGTGGTTCGGGTACTGGATCAATGGAGCGCAGGGGAGCTGACCGAACGATCGGTCGGTGATCTCGGCCTGGGCGTCCTCGAAGCGAGCGAACCTCGGCCGAGCAGCGAAATCGGCCGAGCAGCGAAATCGGCAGAGCAGCGAAGGAGCGACGATGACCGGCACCGTACCCGTCCCGCGCCGACACCTCGGGGAGCCGCTACCGCCCGAGCTCCTGGACGCCGGCGAGCGGATGGGTCCGGACCAACTGCGCGCCCACCAGCTCACCCGGCTGCGGGCCACCCTGCGGCACGCGTACGACAACGTCGAGCTCTACCGCCGCAAGTTCGACGCGGCCGGCGTCCGCCCCGAGGACTGCCGCACCCTGGACGACCTCGCCCGCTTCCCCTTCACCACCAAGGCCGACCTGCGCGAGGGCTACCCCTTCGGCATGTTCGCCGTCCCGATGGAGCGGGTCCGCCGGATCCACGCCTCCAGCGGCACCACCGGACTGCCGACCGTGGTCGGCTACACCGACAACGACCTCTCCATGTGGGCCGACGTGGTCGCCCGCTCGATCCGCGCGGCCGGCGGCCGGCCCGGCCACAAGGCGCACATCGCGTACGGCTACGGCCTGTTCACCGGCGGCCTGGGCGCGCACTACGGCGCCGAGCGGGCCGGCTGCACCGTCATCCCGGCCTCCGGCGGCATGACGGCCCGCCAGGTGCGGCTGATCCTCGACTTCGAGCCCGAGATCATCATGATCACCCCGTCCTACCTGCTGACCCTGCTCGACGAGTTCGAGCGGCAGGGCGTCGACCCGCGGAGCACCTCGCTGCGGATCGGCATCTTCGGGGCCGAGCCGTGGACGGAGGAGATGCGGCGCGAGATCGAGGAGCGGCTCGACCTGCACGCCGTCGACATCTACGGCCTCTCCGAGGTGGTCGGCCCGGGCATCGCGCAGGAGTGCGTGGAGACCAAGGACGGGCTGCACATCTGGGAGGACCACTTCTACCCGGAGGTCGTCGACCCGTTCACCGACGAGGTGCTGCCCGAGGGGGAGGGCGGCGAACTGGTCTTCACCTCGCTCACCAAGGAGGCGCTGCCGATCATCCGCTACCGCACCCGCGACCTCAGCCGGCTGCTGCCCGGCACCGCGCGGCCGGCGTTCCGGCGGATGGAGAAGGTCACCGGGCGCAGCGACGACATGATCATCCTGCGCGGGGTGAACGTCTTCCCGACCCAGATCGAGGAGATCCTGCTGCGCACCCCGGGCGTCGCGCCGCACTTCCAGCTGCGGCTCGGCCGGCAGGGGCGGCTGGACACCATGACCGTCCGGGTGGAGGCCCGGCCGGAGGCCCCCGCGGAGCAGCGGGAGGCGGCGCGGGCGGAGATCGTCCGGGCGGTGAAGGACGGGGTCGGGATCACCGTCGCGGCCGAGGTGGTGGACCCGTACACGCTGGAGCGCTCGGTCGGGAAGATCAAGCGGGTGGTGGACGAGCGGGGGTTGAGCGAGAGGGGGTGAATCCGGCCGTCGGGCACATGGGCGGGGGCGTCCCGCCGGGCGGGTGGCGGGGAGCACCCCCGCGCGGGCCCTATGCTGCGGACATGCCGAGTGAGCTGCGCACTCTCCGATCCGCTCTCCCGCCCGCCCTTCAGCCCGATCCTCAGTCCGATCCTCGGACCGCCGAGGACCTCGCCTTCATCCGGCGGGAGACCGAGCTGAAGCCCGTCCCCTTCGTGCCCGAGATCAGCCTCCACATGGCCGAGGACGCCATCGCCCTGTGGGAGACCACCGAACGGGCGCGTGGGCGGGCCGGGCTGCCGCCGCCGTTCTGGGCCTTCGCCTGGGCGGGCGGGGTGGCGGTCGCCCGCTACGTGCTGGACCACCCCGAACTGGTCGACGGCCGTACGGTGTTGGACGTCGCGGCCGGCTCCGGGCTGGTCGGGGTGGCCGCCGCGCTGCGCGGGGCGACGGAGGTGCGCGCCGCCGAGATCGACGCCTACGCGGTGGCCGCGATCGGGCTGAACGCCGAGGCCAACGGGGTACGGGTGGACGGCGCCCTGGTGGACCTGGTGGACGGCGACGGCGGGCCCGCCGAGGTGGTGCTCGCGGGCGACGTCTTCTACGAACGGGCCATGGCCGCCCGCTTCCTGCCCTTCCTGGAGCGGGCCGTGGCGCGCGGCGCGACCGTCGTCGTCGGCGACCCGGGCCGGGCCTACCTGCCCCGGGACCGGTTCACCGCGGTGGCGGCGTACCAGGTGCCCGTGGTCGCGGACCTGGAGGACACCGCGGTCAAGACCACGACGGTGTGGCGACTGGGCTGACCGGCCAAGGGCAGCAGCATCACGGGCGACGGGCTGAAGCGGGTCCCCGGTCCGGACGGCGGGTCGGGGCGCGCCCGCCGTCCGGACGGCCGCCGAGCGCTGGCGGCCGGGTCCGGGGCGTGGTCGGCTGGGGCCGATGCGTGTGCGAACGGCATCGTCCGGCCGTGTCCGGCGTCGTTCGGCACCCTTCCGGCACCCTTGCTGGCGCGCTGCCGGACCCGCCCACCCGACAGGGGACCCACCATGACCATCACCGAGAACGGACTCAGGATCGCCTCGCCCCAGGCGATCGCCGACCTGCACGCCGGCCTGCCCGACTTCGAGCAGGCCCTCGCCTTCTACCACCAGCACCTGGCGCCGGACACCGCCGTCGACCTGTCCGTCGCGGAGAACGTCCTGCTCTACCACGACTCGATGCAGCAGGACGTCTTCGAGAAGATCCGGCTGATCCCCGAGCTGAACATCAAGTACATGGCCCCGGTCGGCATCCCGTGGCTGCGCCAGCAGGCGGCGGACCTGCTCACCCGGGCGTTCGGCCGCACGGTCGTGATGGAGGACGTCTTCGGTTGCGCCGGGGTCTCCTCCGCGCTGGAGTGCATCGCCTACGGGCTCATGCGGCGGCAGGGGACGGGCGGCGTGCCGCTCAAGCCCGGGGACGAGGTGCTGATCCCGGCGCCGTACTGGCAGGGCTTCAACTGGTCGTTCCAGGAACGGCCCAAGCTGAAGTGCGTCCCGGTGCACCTGCCCACCCACGGGGAGGACCGCTACCGGCTCACCCTGAACCTGATCGTGAACGCCTACGAGGCGCGGAAGGAGGCCGGGCACAACCCGCGGCTGCTCGTCCTCACCAATCCGCACAACCCGCTGGGCGTCAACTACCCGAAGGAACTGCTCGACGAGATCTACGGCTGGGCGCTCGCGCACACCGACCTCCACATCATCTCCGACGAGATCTACTGCCACTCCCAACTCGACACCGGGACGACGCCGTTCACCAGCGCGGTGGCCCTGGATGCGTACCAGGAGCACGCCGACCGGGTCCACGTGGTCTGGGGCTTCGCCAAGGACTTCGGGCTGTCCGGCTTCCGCACGGGGTTCGTCATCTCCAAGAACGAGGCCGTGCACCGCGCCATGCTCGGCAGCGACGACCCGGCCGAACAGACCCGCGCGCTGCCCTGGTTCACCCCGTTCGACTCGCTGAAGACCTACGTCATCGGGGAGCTGTTCAAGGCCACCGTCGACGGGGAGCCCTACCCGGTGTACGCGATGCGCGAGTACCGCACGCTGCTGAGCGCGAGCTTCCGCAGGACCAAGGACGCCCTGGACGCCGCCGGGATCGAGTACGTCCACCAGGACGGCGACAACGCCGCGATGTTCTTCTGGCTCGACCTCACCAGGTACCTCGGCAAGCGCGCGCCCGGCGAGCACGTGAACGGGCTGCCGGCCATCGGGCCGGACGGGCTCGACCCGAACGAGGAGTGGCTGTTCCGCTACCTCGCCGCCAAGCCCACCGAGGTCTCCCTGCTGCCCGGCGGGACCATGCACAACGCGGAGCCGGGCTTCTTCCGGCTCTGTTTCACCAGCCGGATGCCCGACGACGTCGAGGCCGCCGTGCGGCGGGTGGGCGTGGCGCTGCAGCAGCTGAAGTAGCCGGAGCGGCTCAGGTAGTCGTACGGCGCGAGCGGCACCGGGTACGCCCCGGTGCCGCTCTTCCGCTGCTCAGCCGCGCAGCCGGGCCAGCCAGGCCTCGACCTCGTCGGAGCGGCGCGGGAGGTCGGCGGAGAGGTTCTCGTTGCCGTCCTCGGTGACCAGGATGTCGTCCTCGATCCGCACCCCGATGCCCCGGTACTCCTCCGGCACCGTCAGGTCGTTCTCCTGGAAGTAGATGCCCGGCTCGACGGTGAGCACCATGCCCGGCTCCAGCGGGCCGTCGACGTGCTCCTCGGTGCGGGAGTGGGCGCAGTCGTGGACGTCGATGCCCAGCATGTGGCCGGTGCCCGCCAGGGTGAAGCGGCGGTGCAGGCCCAGCTCGTACACCTTGTCGGCGCTCAGGTCGCCGAACAGGCCCCAGGCGGTGAGGTGTTCGGCGAGCTCGCGCTGGGCGGCGTGGTGGAAGTCGCGGAACCGCCCGCCCGGCCGGACGGCCGCGATGCCGGCCTCCTGGGCCGCGTACACGGCGTCGTAGACCTTGCGCTGGAGCTCGGTGAAGCGGCCGCTGACCGGGAGGGTGCGGGTGACGTCGGCGGTGTAGAGGTGGTTGGTCTCCACGCCGGCGTCGAGCAGCAGGAGGTCGCCGGGGCGGGCGTGGCCGTTGTTGCGCACCCAGTGCAGGGTGGTGGCGTGCGGGCCGGCTGCGGCGATGGTGCTGTAGCCCACGCTGTTGCCCTCGACCCGGGCGCGGACGAAGAAGGTGCCCTCGATCAGCCGCTCGGCGGTCTCGGAGTCGGTGCCGAGGACGCGGACCACGTCCTCGAAGCCGCGGGCGGTGGCGGCGCAGGCGAAGCGCAGCTCCTCGATCTCGAACGCGTCCTTGACCAGGCGCAGCCCGGACAGGAAGACCTCGAACTCCTCGTCCCGCTCGGCCGTGATCCGGTCCGCGAGGGCCTCCTCGACGCCCGCGTCGTGGCGGCGCAGCACGCGCGCCGGGCCGGTGGCGGCGCGCAGGTCCGCGCGGGCGGTGCGCACGTCCCGGCAGGGCAGGCCGAACAGCCGCTCGCTCTCGGTCAGGCTGTTGCGGCGGCCGTCCCACAGCTCGCCGTGGCCGTCCAGCCAGAACTCGCCGTTGTCGGTGCGGGAGCGGTCGCGCAGGTAGAGCACGGCCTCGTGGCCGCTGTCCCCGGTCGGGGCGAGCACCAGGACGCCGTCCTCGGACTGGTCGCCGGTCAGGTAGGCGTAGTCGGAGGAGGGGCGGAACGGGTAGTCGGTGTCGTTGGCCCGCACCTTGGGGTTGCCGGCCGGGACGACCAGCAGCTCGCCGGGGAAGGCGGCGGACAGCGCGGCGCGGCGGCGGGCGGTGTGCGCGGCCTGGGGGACGGGCTCCAGGGCGGTGCGCTCGGTGTCGGCCCAGCCCTGCTTCATGCTCTCCGCGAGCTCGTCCGTGACCCCGCGGGTCAGGCCGTTCTTCCGGTACTTGATGGTCTCGGCGGGCTCGGTCACTGCGGTCTCCTGGTGAGGGTGAGGGCAGCGGGGTGTTTCGCTACGCTGCCCCGTCCGTCGGTGTGCGTCCCGTACGGTATATCGAACACTGCCGCAAGAGAAGAGGCCCAGCGTGAACGACGCCGAGGAATCCGTCCGGGGCGTCCTCGCCGCCAACCTGAAGCGGGTGCGGGCCCAGCGCGGACTGTCGCTGTCCGAGCTGTCCCGGCGGGCCGGGGTCGGCAAGGCGACGCTCTCCCAGCTGGAGTCCGGGGCCGGCAACCCGACGCTGGAGACGGTGCTCGGGCTGTCCAGGGTGCTCGGCGTGCCGATCTCCGACCTGGTCGAGGCCCGGCCGGCCGGCGAGGTGACGGTGGTGCGGGCGGCCGAGGCCGAGGTGCTCAGCGGGCGGGGCGTCGACCTGCGGCCGCTGCGCCGGATCGAGTCCGGGGACACCGTGTTCGAGCTCTACGACCAGGTGGTGCGCACCGGCGCCGCGCAGGAGTCCGGCGGACACACCGGCACCGAGCACACCGTCGTCCAGGCCGGCCGGCTGGGCGTGCGGGTGGACGGCCGCGAGATCGAGTTGGGACCGGGCGACTACATCGGCTTCGACGCCGCGCTCCCGCACGCCTACACCGCGCTGGACGGCGAGCCGGTCCGCTCGGTGCTGGTGCTGCAGTACCGGGCCGAGCAGCACGGCCACCTCGCCGAGGCCTCGCCGGTCCGGCCGGCCGTGTGGGGGCTCTGGCACTGACGCTCCGGCGCCGGGGCTCCGGTATCGGACGGCCTGGCGGGCGGTTCGGTGGCCGGCTCGGCGGGTGGTTCGATGGACGGTCGGATCGTTCGGAATACCGAACGAGCGGGTGGGTGCGGCAGGATGATCATCATGACGGACGCACTCACCTGGCTCGCCGAACCCGAATCGATCGCCTACGGAGGTTACAGCGTCGTGCTCGCCCGCGGCCTGGAGCCGGAGGAACTGGCGGCCCGGCTCGCCGAAGGGCTCCCGGAGCGCACGGCGCGGCCGCTCGACGAGCTCACCGCCGAGGACCTGGTGGAGGAGTACGAGCTGGAGTTCGCCGGCGGCATCGAGGACATCGCGCTGCACCACGGGCGCAGCGGCGACCTCGCCTTCGCGGTGGCGTACGGCTACTGGCAGGGGGAGCTGAGCGTCCGGCCGGAGGTCTCGTGCGGCGGCGCCGAGGTCTACCACCTGGAGTTCGAGGAGGAGAACGGCAAGCCGGTGCCGCCGTTCTTCAGCGCCCACCGGGACGGGCGGGAGGTCTGCTCCCTCAACCTCCACCTGGACCCCTCCTGGGGCCCCGGCGACGTCCAGGGCGAGCCGGCCACCGCCGCCGCTCTGACGGCCGAGCTGGCCGCCGTCGGCCTGCCCGACCACGACCGCGCGGGCGACGACCTCCACCGCACCTGCCTGGAGGTGCTCGGCCGCCACTTCGGCCTCACCCTGCCGCGCGACCTGGTGCGGGAGGCCGAGCTCCCGGCCCTCCTGCTGGAGACCGACTGACGGGGGCGGCCGGCCGAGGCTCCGGCCGGCGCGCCCCCTGCCCTGACCCTGATCCCCCCGGCGGCCGCCGAGGAGGTGGCGCGCCGGGCGGGGTGGGGTGCGGGGTCAGAGCCGCTTGTCAGCCGAGCGTCCGCGACCGGGAGCGGGTCCGCCGGGCCTTGTCATCGGTGCGCTTGAAGGAGCGTGACATCGCTGATCAACTCCCCTCTCCGACGGGTGACTTGGCGGGCTCCCGTGCTCACCGGGGTGCCTGACGCCGATTCTGCGCGAGGTCGGTGGGCGAGGAGAATCCCAGAAATCTGGGACATGTCCGTGCCACCCTTCGCCGTGAAGGCCCGTTCGGGCGCGAGGGCGGTCGGCGTGCACTCCGAGGTGTGCGGCCCGAAGCCCGAGCCGGGGCGAGCCGGCCCGAACCGGGCCGAGCCGGGCCCCGGGTGCGTCAACCCGCCGTGCGGATGTCCGCCCTGGGGCGCGAACTGCGCGGGAACGGCCCGTGAATTGTTCCCCGGTCGGGTGACGGTGCGGCCGGTCGGTGGGGCCCTGCGGGCATCATGGGCCGCGACACGGGACGTCGCGGAACAGGGAGTCGACCGATGGGTAGGCCGATGGCGGAGTTCGGTTGCGCGAAGTGCTACGGCGAGGACGAACGGGCGGTGTGGGGGCGGCAGCGGGAGGGCTTCGAGCACGAGGCGGAAGTGGTGGACGGCTCGCGCTTCGCCGTCAACCTGCGGCGCTGCCTGGGGTGTTCGCAGCGGTTCGTGTGGATCTTCACCGAGGTCGTGGACTGGATGGGCGGGGACGACGCCCAGTACGTGACGATCATGCCGGTGACGGCCGAGGAGGCCACCGGCCTGAGGAGCGGTACCCTGCGCCCCCACGCCCTCGGCGCCCTCGGCCGCGACCGCCGCCACCTGAACCACGACTGGCCCACCGGCGGCCCGGCCCGACTGCACTGGCGCTCCGGCCGCTTCCTCGTCGCCGGGGCCCGCTGAGCAGTGGTGCCGCCGCCCTGCCGAAGCGGCAGGGCGGCGAGGGAGTCAGATGCTCCCGAACTCGCCGGACTTGACGCCCGCGATGAAGGACTGCCAGGCGTCCGTGCCGAAGGCGAGCTGCGGGCCGTCAGGGTCCTTGCTGTCGCGGACGGGGAGGACGCCCGGGAGGCCGGGGGCGACCTCGATGCACTGACCACCACCGTTGCTGTACGAGGACTTCAACCAGGAGGCGGGCTTGACCGTCGCGATGGGGAACATGGCTTGGAACTCCTTGAGCCGGGTGCGGATGAGCGCCAGCGAGTCCGCACATGAGAGGGCTTGGGCCTGGAGCCAATCGTAAACCCTTGACAGGGAACGGATCTTGTCCTCGTCGTCCCGCTCGACGTAGCCCCGTTGGATGGTCTCGAGGTAGGCCATCCAGTCCCCGTCCGGCGAGGTCAGGAGCGTGAACGGCCACGTCGAAGGGAGGTCTTCACCGAGGCTGGACGGCGCGATCTGCAGCATGACGTGGGGAAGGCCGGCGATGCTCTCCAACCGACGAAGCTGCTCGGCCATGACGAAGGGGCCGCCGATGGGCCGCAGGCAGCTCTCCTCCATGATGATGTGGACGGAGGGAGCGGGGTCCCGGTACAGCAGGGCCTGCCGCGCCATCCGGACATTCAGGCGCTCGATGGCCTTTTCCTCGGGGATCTCGCCCCGCCGGGCCGCGGCGTAGATGAGCGCGGAGGCGTAGGCCCGCGTCTGGAGCAACCCGGGGATGACGTTCATCTCGTAGATCTTGAGGGCGGTGGCCTTGCCCTCGTGCTCGATGTAGGCGAGGAACCCGCCGATCAAGGTGCTGCTCTTGGCCGTCCAGTACAGGAGTTCAAGCGCTTGGCAGGTGTCGAGTTCCTTGTCGCACCGCCGAACGAGGGGCAGCGGCGCGGGGCGGTCGCCGTTCTCGATCATGGAGATGAGTGAATCGCTGTAGTTGGTCCGCCGCCCGAGCTGGACCTGCGTGAGCCCCCTGGCCTTGCGGAAGCGCCGGAGCTGAACGCCGATGGCCGCGTCCGGCGACGAGGTGGGGTCTACTTCCCGATGGGGCATGGTGATTACCCGATTCCACAGTGCTCGCTGTCAAAGTGAAGCTCTTCCGATGCTAGCCGTGATTGGCCACTCTTGGTGAGGGGATAGCAACAGAGAGGAACTAATCGGTGGATATGACGAACAGTCAATGCGGCGAAAGCCTCGTCCTGCGGCGGAACTTCCCGCCGTGCCGATGCGCGCAGTGCGGCGACGCCATCCCCGAGGCGCGGATGAACGCCTCCGCCATGACCCCGGCGGCGCCGCCCGTGCGACGGGTGGCGCCGCCGACCAACCCCTACCGGCCCTCGACCGTCGGCGAGCGGGTCTTCGACGTCCGCTCGGGTCGCTGGGCCGCCTTCATGGGGTGGCAGCACGGCCGCGCCTACCTCCGGCCGCTCGGCGGCGGCGTCGAGTGGGACACCGAAGCGCGCTGGCTCACCGACACCGAACAGTGAGATGCCCCATGAGCAGCATGATCGACAAGATCACGGCGGAGGACCGTCGCGCCGCGGCCGACGTCCTCGACGACCTCCAGGCCGTCCTGAACGCCGCCGACGTGAAACTCCCGTCCCTCGGCATCGACTGGCGCTCGGCCAAGGCCACCGGCGTCATCCTGATCGACCTCGGGGCCGCCCGGCCGGACGTCATCGAGCGGCTGGTCGTCGTCCTCCGCAGAGGTATGCGGCCGTAGCCGGAGCCGGCGTCATCACCGCCGGAAGCCTCGTGTTCGCGGCATCGGTCCTCCTGCTGATTCCCGAGCGCGTACCGCCGGTGGCGAGCGCCCTGGTGTTCGTCCTCGTCTTCCTCGCCGCCTCGACGGGCGCGTTCATGCTCGTGGCGGGCTGGATGAGAGTACGTGCATAGCAGCGCGGGCTTCGAGTCGTCTCGAAGCCCGCGCCGAATTCCCCGTCCCTCAGGTGCCGTTGAGGGCGTAGCTGCGGAACGTGGCGAGCAGGGGCAGGACTTCGGTCTTGCTCGGGTCCTCGGTGACGGCCCGCATCGCGTCGATCACCGTGTGGGCGATGATCTTGATGACGGGGAGGTCCTCCGACGGCGCCAGGGTGCCCCAGGCCTTGAGGGTCTGGGTGAGCAGGGCGCTCATCCGGGCACCGATGTTGGAACTGACGGCGTCGGAGATCTCCGCGATCTCCTCGTCGCTCATGGTGGCGCGCAGCCCGAACGCGAGCGCCATCAGGGTGTCCATGGCGTGCTCGCCGTACGCGGCGACCAGCGCCGGGAGCGGCCGTTCACCGGGCCCGCTCGCCGCCAGGGCGGTCAGTGCCTCGTCGTCGTCCTTGAACGCCGCCTCCAGGGCGGCCAAGGCCCGCAGGGCCTCGTCTGCGGTGAGCCCGTCTGTCATGGAAGAACGGTATTGAGCCATCCCGGCTTCCGACAGTGGCGGAAGCCGGGATCACCCCTTCGAGCGAAGCGGGCCCTATTCGGGCCGGTACGCGCCCTCGAAGTGCTCCGCGTTCCAGGTGCCGCCGAGTGCGGGGGCGAGTGCGGTGACGGCGAGGGCGGCGAAGTCCTCGGCGCGGCCCGCGCGTTCCGGGAGGGCGCCGAGGAGGGGGGCGCCGGCGGAGCGGGGGAGGTCGGCGAGGTTGCAGCGCTCGGCGAGGCCGGGCTCGGCGGGCCAGGAGCCGACGAGCACGCCCGCGAGGGGGAGTTCGCGGGCCGCCAGGGCCTCCGCCGTGAGGGAGACGATGTTGAGCGTGCCGAGTCCGGCGGAGGCGATCAGCAGCACCTCGGCCGGGAGCCCGGCGTCGAGCACCGCCCGGGCCTGGTCGGCGAGGGTGCGGCCCTCGTCGTCGTAGCGGACCAGCAGTCCGCCCGCGCCCTCCACCAGTACCAGGTCGTGGGTGGCGGCGAGTTCGGCGACCTCGGTCACCACCTCGGCGGGGGAGAGGTACGGCATCCCGGCCCGTCGGGCGGCGGTGTCGGGTGCCAGCGGCTCGGGGTAGCGCACCAGTTCACGGATCGTCAGTTCGCCTGCCAGGCGCCGGACTTCGGCCGCGTCCCCGGGCTCCTCGGGCGAGACGCCGGTCTGCCCCGGCTTGAGCACCGCGACCTTCAGTCCGGCCCGCAGCGCCGCCGAGGCGACGGCCGCGGTGGCGACGGTCTTGCCGACGTCGGTGTTGGTCCCCGTCACGAACAGGATGCGCGCGTTCATCCGGACACCGCCGCGGCGGTCACGGCGGCGGCGATGCGTGCCACGTCCTCGTCCTCCGTCACATAGGGGGGCATGGTGTAGATCAGGTCCCGGAAGGGCCGCAGCCACACGCCTTCGCGCGCGGCCGCCTCGGTCGCCGCCGGGACGTTCACGGGGTGGTCCAACTGCACGACGCCGATGGCGCCCTGGACCCGTACGTCCCGTACGCCGGGCAGTCCGGCCGCGGCCGCGAGGCCCTCGGCCAGTCCGGACTCGATGCGCTTGACCTCCACCGACCAGTCCTGCCCGAGCAGCAGCTCCAGCGAGGCGTTGGCGACGGCGCAGGCCAGCGGGTTGCCCATGAACGTCGGCCCGTGGGCGAGCACCGGCACCTCGCCGCGGCTGATCCCGTCGGCGACCTCGCTCGTGCACAGCGTGGCGGCCAGCGTCAGGTAGCCGCCGGTCAGCGCCTTGCCCAGGCACATCACGTCCGGAGAGACGCCCGCGTGGTCGGCGGCGAACAGCGCGCCGCTGCGCCCGAAGCCGGTGGCGATCTCGTCGAAGACGAGCAGCACCCCGTACCGGTCGCACAGGTCGCGCAGCATCCGCAGGTAGGCCGGCGAGTGGAAGCGCATCCCGCCGGCGCCCTGGACCACCGGCTCGACGATGACGGCGGCCAGCTCGTCGGCGTGCCGGGCCATCAGCTCCTCGAACCGCGCCGCGTACGCCGGGTCGAGCGGGGCGTCGAACCCAGCCGGCGGCTCGGGGGCGAACAGCTGGCCGGGCAGCACCCCGCCCCACAGGTGGTGCATCCCGCCGTCCGGGTCGCACACCGACATCGGGTGGAAGGTGTCCCCGTGGTAGCCGCCGCGCCAGGTGAGCAGCCGGCGCTTGGCCGGCCGCCCGGTGGACTGCCAGTACTGGAGGCACATCTTCATCGCGACCTCGACGGCCACCGAGCCCGAGTCGGCGAGGAAGACGTGCCGCAGCGGCTCCGGGGTGATCTCCACCAGCGTGGCCGCCAGCCGGACGGCGGGCTCGTGGGTGAGCCCGCCGAACATCACGTGGCTCATCCGCCCCAGCTGGTCGCGCACGGCCTCGTCCAGCACCGGGTGCCGGTAGCCGTGGATCGCCGCCCACCAGGACGACATCCCGTCGACCAGCTCGCGCCGCCCGCCCGCGACCGGTTCGGCCAGGCGCAGCCGCACCCCGGAGGCGGACTCGACCACGTACGGGGTGACGGTCCCGGGCATCGGCCCGTACGGGTGCCAGACGTGGGCGCGGTCGAGGGCGAGCAGGTCGGTCGCGGATACGGGCGGCTGGAGCATGGTGCGTTCTCCGGAGGAGTCGGAACTGTCAGGCGTTGGGCGCGAGTTCGGTGCCGGCGCCGCGGCGGCGGACCTTCACCAGGTCGCCGCGGAGCTCGTCGTCCGATGCCTCGGACGCCTCCCCGGCCGGTGCGGACGGGGCGTGGGCGTGCCCGCCGCACGGCCCGCAGCCGCCGCCGCTGCCGCACGCGGAGGCCGCGCTGCCGCAGCCGCCGGAGGCGTGGCCGGCCTGGGCGGCCTCGGCGACGTCCGCGCGGTGGCGCGGCAGGGTGGCCTCGCCGGCGCCCTCGACCTCGAAGCCGGCGTCCTTGATCATGTCGAGGTCGGTCTGCCCGGCCTGGCCCTCGCTGGTCAGGTAGTCGCCGAGGAAGATGGAGTTGGCGATGTGCAGGCCGAGCGGCTGCATCGAGCGCAGGTGCACCTCGCGCCCGCCCGCGATCCGTACCTCGGTGTCCGGGTTGACGAAGCGGACCATCGCCAGGATGCGCAGGCAGCGCTGCGGGGTGAGGTTCCACTCCTTGGCGAGCGGGGTGCCCTCGAACGGGATCAGGAAGTTGACGGGGACGGAGTCCGAGCCCAGCTCGCGCAGCGCGAAGACGACGTCGACCAGGTCCTCGTCGCTCTCGCCCATGCCGGCGATCAGGCCGGAGCAGGCGGACAGCCCGGCGCCGTGCGCCTTCTGCACCGTGTCGACCCGGTCCGCGTAGGTGTGGGTCTTGGTGATGGTCCCGTAGGTGCCCTCGGAGGTGTTGAGGTTGTGGTTGTAGGCGTCGGCGCCGGCCGCCTTGAGCCGCTCCGCCTGGTTGTCGGAGAGCAGGCCGAGGCAGACGCAGATCTCGACCTCGGGGTCGGCGTCCTTGATGGCGGCCATGGTGTCGGTGACCCGGTCGATGTCGCGGTCCGTCGGGCCGCGGCCGCTGGCGACCAGGCAGACCCGCTTGGCGCCGCCGGCCACCCCGGCGCGGGCGGCGTCGGCGGCCTGGTCCGGCTTGAGCCAGGTGTACTTGAGGATCTCGGCCTTGGACCCGAGCCGCTGCGAGCAGTACGAGCAGTCCTCCGGGCAGAGCCCGCTCTTCAGGTTCACCAGGTAGTTGAGCTTGACCCGGCGGCCGAACCAGCGGCGGCGCACCTTGCCGGCGGCGGCGACCACGTCGAGCAGCTCGTCGTCGGTGGTGGCGAGGACGGCCAGGGCCTCCTCGCGGGTCGGGACTTCGCCGCGCAGGCCCTTGGCGGTGAGGGTATCGAGCAGATCCATGGGGCGATCCTGCCTGGTGGCGATCGAGCGGCGCCAGAGCAAACCCGCCAGAAGATCGGTGTGAGGATGTGCCGATTGCCACAGTGTCGAAGGTCACGGTTCCGCCGCTGGTCACGAGCTTGACGCGGGGCCGGACCTCCGGTTACCGGCCGGTAGCGATCGGGATGGCGAGCGGGGTGCCGGCCGACCGGCGGCCGACCGGCGGCGGGCCGGTGGCGGGCTCCGGCGGACGATGATCCACAACCCCCGACCCCGTGATCCACGCCACGCCGGGGGTGCTTAGAATCTGCGCCATGACCACGCAGGGGGAGCACACCCCGACTCCGGGAGAAGGCCGGGACGACCGGGCAGGGCAGCGGACCGGCGGGGGCGCCGACACCGACGGGGGGACGGACCTCAGGCGGGGCCGCCGGCTGACGGGCCGTCGAGCGGCCGGCTGGATCGTCGTCGTCGGAGTGGTCGCGGCCGGCGGATGGCTCATCACCCGCCCGATGCCCGGCGACTACATACCCGGGCTCGGCCCGTCCACCAAGGACTCGTCCGCGACGCCGCGCGTGGTGGGCGCCCCGCCGCCGCGCACCGACCCCGAGGCCCTCAACGTCGACAACCTCTTCCCCGCCCAGCGGCCGGTCGAGGTCGGCGCCTTCAAGGCGCGGCGCAACGGCGTCCGGCAGGGCGAGAACTGCGTCGAGGTGCTCCAGGACCGCGGCCAGGACCCGCTGAAGGACACCGGCTGCCAGGGCTACCTGACCGTCAGCTTCAGCGGCCAGGACCACCCGGTGCTCAGCAGCGTCACCCTGCTGCGCTTCCCCGACCAGCCCTCCGCCGCCCGGGCCGCCGACGCCCTGCGGACCAAGCCCGGGGCGGTCGCCTTCATGCTCGCCGACACCACCACCGGCCCCGTCCAGGCCCCGGGCGCCAAGCAGGGCGGCGACCCGCGGGTCGAGGCGGTCGGGCACTACGTGACGGTCACCAGCTCGCGGCCCGGCGACGGCCGCCCGGCGGGCTCCGCCCCGAGCGGCACCGGGGCGCCGACCACGCCCGGCCAGCCGGCCACCGGCGCGGCGCCCAGCACCGAGCAGACCCTGGACGAGGCCACCCGGGCGCTCTCCTACGCGGCGGGCTCGCCGTTCTCCTGGATGTGACGGCGCTCCCCGGCTGCGACAGCGGCCCGTCCTGACGTGACGACGCCCCCGGAAGCCGAAGCTTCCGGGGGCGTCGACGTACAGCCGGCGTCGACGTACAGCCGGCTCAGCCGCCGAGCCGGTCCACCGAGGTCACCCGCAGCACCGCGCGGCCCTCCTCGTCCGAGCCGTACAGGTCGACCTCGGCGCTGATGCCCCAGTCGTGGTCGCCCTCCGGGTCGTCGAAGATCTGCCGGACCCGCCAGGAGGAGTCCTCCTCCTCGATGAGCAGCATCTTCGGGCCGCGCGCGTCCGGGCCGGTGCCGAGGTCGTCGTACTCCTCCCAGTACCCGTCCATGGCGTCCGCCCAGCGGTCCGCGTCCCAGCCGTACTCGCCGTCCAGGTCGGCGAGCTCCTCGTAGTGCTCCAGCGCGCACAGCTCGACCCGGCGGAACATCTCGTTGCGCACCAGGACGCGGAAGGCGCGGGCGTTGGCGGTGACCGGCGCCGGCTTGTCGTCCAGCCGCACCTCGGCGGCCTGCGGCTCGGTCGGGTTGGCCAGCTGCTCCCACTCGTCGAGAAGGCTGGAGTCGACCTGGCGGACCAGCTCGCCGAGCCAGGCGATGACGTCCTTGAGGTCGTCGGTCTTCACGTCCTCGGGGACGGTCTGCTCCAGCGCCTTGTACGCGCCGGCCAGGTAGCGCAGCACGATGCCCTCGGTGCGGGCCAGCTCGTAGAAGCCGACGTAGTCCGAGAAGGTCATCGCCCGCTCGTACAGGTCGCGGACCACCGACTTCGGCTGCAGCTGGTGGTCGCCGATCCACGGGTGCGCCCGGCGGTACACCTCGTAGGCGTGGGTGAGCAGCTCCTCCAGCGGCTTCGGGTAGGTGATCTCCTGGAGCCGCTCCATCCGCTCCTCGTACTCGATGCCGTCGCGCTTCATCTCGCCGACGGCCTCGCCGCGGGCCTTGTTCTGCTGCGCGGCGAGGATCTGGCGCGGGTCGTCCAGGGTCGCCTCGACGATGGAGACGACGTCCATCGCGTACGAGGGCGAGGTCGGGTCGAGCAGTTCGAAGGAGGCCAGCGCGAAGGTGGACAGCGGCTGGTTGAGCGCGAAGTTCTCCTGGAGGTCCAGGGTGAGGCGGACGATCCTGCCCTCGGCGTCCGGCTCCGGCAGCCGCTCCACCACGCCGCCCTCCAGCAGCGAGCGGTAGATGGCGATCGCGGTGCGGATGTGCCGGCGCTGCGCGGCCCGGTCCTCGTGGTTGTCGGTCAGCAGCTTGCGCATCGCCTCGAAGGCGTTGCCCGGGCGGCCGATCACCGACAGCAGCATCGCGTGGCTCACCTTGAACCGGGAGACCAGCGGCTCCGGGTCGGCGCCGATCAGCTTGTCGAAGGTCTCCTCGGTCCAGCCGACGAAGCCCTCCGGGGCCTTCTTCCGGACGACCTTGCGCTTCTTCTTCGGGTCGTCCCCGGCCTTGGCGATCGCCTTGTCGTTCTCGATCACGTGCTCCGGCGCCTGGGCCACCACCTGGCCGACGGTGTCGAAGCCGGCCCGGCCGGCCCGGCCGGCGATCTGGTGGAACTCGCGGGCGCGCAGGATGCGCACGCGCTGCCCGTCGTACTTGGACAGGGCGGTGAACAGCACCGTGCGGATCGGCACATTGACGCCGACGCCGAGCGTGTCGGTGCCGCAGATGACCTTCAACAGGCCCGCCTGGGCGAGGCGTTCGACCAGCCGGCGGTACTTCGGCAGCATGCCCGCGTGGTGCACGCCGATGCCGTGGCGCACGTAACGGGACAGGTTGCGGCCGAACTTGGTGGTGAAGCGGAAACCGCCGATCAGGTCGGCGATGGCCTCCTTCTCCGCCTTCGAGCACATGTTGATGCTCATCAGCGACTGGGCCCGGTCCACCGCCTCCTTCTGGGTGAAGTGCACGACGTAGACCGGCGCCTGGCCGGTCTGCAGCAGCTCCTCCAGGGTCTCGTGCATCGAGGTGCGGCGGTACTCGTAGAACAGCGGCACCGGGCGGGTCGCGTTGCGCACCACCGTGGTCGGCCGGCCGGTGCGGGGGGTCAGGTCCTCCTCGAAGCGGCGGACGTCGCCGAGCGTCGCGGACATCAGCAGGAACTGCGCCTGCGGCAGCTCCAGCAGCGGGATCTGCCAGGCCCAGCCGCGGTCCGGCTCCGCGTAGAAGTGGAACTCGTCCATGACCACCTGGCCGATGTCCGCCCGGGTGCCGTCGCGCAGCGCGATCTGGGCGAGTACCTCGGCGGTGCAGCAGATGATCGGCGCGGTCGGGTTCACGCTCGCGTCGCCGGTCATCATGCCGACCTGTTCGGTGCCGAACATCTTCACCAGGTCGAAGAACTTCTCCGAGACCAGCGCCTTGATCGGCGCGGTGTAGAAGGTCCGCTTCCCCTCCGCCAGCGCGGCGAAGTGCGCCCCCGCCGCCACCAGGCTCTTGCCCGACCCGGTCGGCGTCGCGAGGATCACGTTGTTCCCCGACACCAGCTCGATCAGCGCCTCCTCCTGTGCCGGGTACAGCGTGATCCCGCGCTCCTCCGACCAGGCTGCGAACGTCTCGTACAGCGCGTCGGGGGTGGCGGGCTTCGGCATCAGATCAAGGAGGGTCACCCGGCTATCTTGCCTGCTCGCCGCCACCCCGGGCAAAGCCCGGTGCCGCGAGGGGAGGGTCGGAGGGGGTTCCGCGGACGTCGATCAGGCGGTGCGGGACGGCGGCGGGGCGTCCGTCCCGCTCCGGGGCGTCGCGGCGGACCGGCGGTAAAGCGCGCGGTGGACCAGGGGGAAACCGGTGGGAAGCCGGTGGGAAACCGTGCGGCGGACCGGCGGGAAAGCGGAGGGAAACCGGCGGGAACGGGGGAAACGCCGTGGTCGGCCGGGGTGTGCGGCTCGACGGAGGAACGGGTTCGTCCGGAAACGAGGATACCGGGAAGGAAGTGGGCGAAGACGTTTGAGCGTGCGTCAACTGTCTTTCCAGTACGACACGTTCACGGAATGCGGCGCACGGCATTGTGGACCCGGGGATGGGTTAACCTCCTTCTGGCATGCTCACGTCCCGATCTCGAATTGGGGGATCCCATGGCAATCGGACGACGACAACTCCTCGCCTCCGTCGCGCTCACCGCCCTCGCCGCACCCGTCCTGACCAAGGCGACGGCGACCCGCGCGGCCGCGGCCGAACCCGGAGCCGCAGCCGTACCCGGAGCCGGAGCCGGAGCCGCGGCCACCGGCTCCGGACCGCTGTTCATGCAGATCGTCGCGCACGAGGACGACGACATCCTCTTCATGACCCCGGACCTCTCCAACGCCCTCGCCGACGGCACGCCGTCCGTCACCGTCTTCGTCACCGCGGGGAACGCGACCGGCGACCCCTGCGCCACCGTCTGCTGGGACACCGCCGGCGAACCGCTGCGCACCTGGAACCGGCAGATGGGCGCCGTCAACGCCTACTCCCGGATGACCGGGGTCGGCGACACCGACCCGGCCACCGACGAGGTCGGCCACTGGACGGCCGAGGCCTGGACGGTCGCCGGCAAGCAGGTCGAACGGTACGTCCTCAAGGGCCGGCCGGTGCACCTGATCTTCCTCAACCTGCACGACGCCCGGCTCGGCGGCGTGCTGAACGGCGGCACCGACACCACCGTCGTCCCGAAGGACAGCCCGCTGTCCGGGCCGTCCACCTACACGGCCGCGGACGTCGTCGAAGTACTGCGCCAGCTGATGGCGACCTACCGGCCGACCGTGCTCCGGGCCCAGGACGAACTCCCGGACCGCCGCTACTCCGGCGACCACTCCGACCACGTCGCCGCCGCGAAGTTCGCCGGCCAGGCCGCCGGCCTCTACGGCGGCAACCTGATCCAGGTGAACTACCGGGACTACAACATCGGCGACGCCCCGGTGAACCTCGACCCGGCGACAGCCGGCGCCAAGGGCGTGTACTTCTCCGAGTACGCCGGCCACGACCACTCCGACGGGAACTACTCCGCCCTCTGGTTCTCCCGGATGTACTACCGCTGGTCGCGCGGCACCTCCTGGGCCGGGCTCAACCAGGACGGTCGCCCGCAGGTCTTCGTCGTCCGGGCCGGCGCCCTCCACACCTACTGGCGCCAGGCCGACGGCAGCTGGGGCGGCCCGCTCCGGATGGCCGACCCCGGCGGGCGGATCGCCCCCGGCATCGCCGTCGGCACCAACGCCGACGGCCGGCTGGAGGTCTTCGCCCGCCGCCTCACCGACCACCACCTCCTCTCCCTGCCGCAGGCCGTGCCCAACGGCCGCTGGTGGGACAGCTGGGCCGACCACGGCAACCCCAACACCGGGCTCGGCAACGAGGACCAGGTCGGCGTGCCCGCCGTCGCCAACTCCCTGGACGGGCGGCTGGAACTCTTCGTCAAGAACGGCGGCGGCGGCCTCAGCGGCATTCGGCAGACCACCCCGAACGGCGTGTGGACGGGCACCTGGACGGACTTCGGCGGCACCGACCTCCAGGACCCGGTCACCGCGATCCGCAACGGCGCCGGGGCGATCGAGGTGTTCGCCGCCACCCGCACCGCCGTCCTCGGCTGGCACCAGAGCACCCCGAACGGCGCCCTCACCGGCCCCGACCCGCTCCCGGACGCCCGCCCGGCCAGCCCGCCCAAGGCCGCCCTCGACCAGGACGGCCGCATCGAGCTCGCCTACCGCGAGGTCGGCACCGGCGCGGTGCTGGTCAGCTACCAGACCCGGCCCGGCGGACCGTGGAGCCGGACCCCGGCCCCCCTCGGCGGCCACGGCGGCGTCGGCGAACCGGCCGCGGCCACCCTCGCCGGCCGCGTCGTCCTGTTCGAACGCAACGCCGCCGGCGGCGTCAGCACCACCGCCCAGACCGCCCCCGACAGCGGCTACGGCCCCTGGCAGGACCTCGGCGGCACCGTCCTCGACCACCCGGCCGCCCTCACCGACGGCACCGGCGTCCTCCACCTCTTCGCCATCGGCACCGACGGCCGGGTGTACCTCCGCACGGCCACCACCCCCACCACCTTCGACCCCTGGCAGAGCCTGCCGCTCTGACCGATCGCCCCGGCGGCCGGGTCAGGACGGGACGCGGGGGGCGGTAGCGGCCAGCGTCACGGTGTTCCGGCACTCGTACGCGGTCGCTGCCGCCCTGCCGATCTTGAGGGCGATGTCCGCGTACGCCTGATGGGCCTTGCGGAGGGAGGCGCCGTCGACGACGTCCCCGGAGATCAGCACGCCGAAGTACTTCGGCGGGGGCTGGTCGCTGTCGTCCCTCGGGGAGTCGAAATCGCACGGTACGTAGAGCCGGACCGACGTGTTCCCGGGGACGACGTCGCTGGCCGTGGCCCACCCGGTCGTGCCGGGGCCGAAGTCGAGCGGGGCGACCGATCCACCACTGGCATCGTTCCTCCGGTCGGCGTCGATCCGGTCGCGCGCCGGACGTACCTCCGCGTCGAGCAGGAAGGTCGCGCCCGGCCACATGACGCGGCAACGGGAGTCGCGGCTCCCCGAGGCGGGCTTCATGGGGGTGGCGATCTCGCGGGCCGGCCTGGGCTCGGTGGCCTTCCCGTCCGGGCCCGTCAGCGGCTTCAGGTCGTTCGCGTCCAGGACCCCCCAGCACGCGCTCTGTGGCAACTCCACCGACTGCCAGGGTTTCCACGCCCACAGCCCGCCGCCCACCGCGGCGGCCACCGCGAGGGCGACGGCGGCGTGCCAGGGCCGGACCCGGGATCGGCGCCGGGGCGGGTCGTCCGGGGACGGCGGGATGATGTGGGCGACGTCAACCATGTCTCAACGCTCTCGTGGCAGGTGGTGGGACGCGGGGTCAGTTCTTGTGGGTCGCATCGTGGTACAGGCTCCGGCCGCTGTTGTAGCCGGTGTCCTCCTCCTGGGCGGCTCGGCGGGCCACGTCGTTGATGTAGTTCGGGTCGGCGCCGGTGTTGCGCCCGGCGTCGTGGATGGCGTTGAGGATCGCCTGGTGCGACTTGCGCTCGGCTTCCGTCCTCGCGGTGGCGGCCTCGTCGCTGGCGTCGTTGTGGGTGTCCACCTTGTAGCTGTCGGCGACGCTGTCCATGATCTGGTTGACCGCGGTGTCGATGCCCTCGCCGATCAGGGGCGCTCCGCCCTTGATCGCGTCGCCGGCGAACGACCAGACCTGGCCGGCGATCTCCCGCTTGGTGTCGATGGCGGCGTTGAACTCGGCGTCGCTGGCGGTGTGCTTGTCGTAGATGGCTTCGATCATGGCGCTGGTGATCAGACCGTTGACCTTCCCGGCCGGGTTGGCGACGTTCTCGACCGCCATGCCCAGGTCCTTGTGCAACTCGGGGTGGGCCAGTACGTCCTGGAGCTGGGCCGTGGTGTACGCCTGCTGCGCGGTCGCTATCGAGGCATAGGCGTCCGGATCCTGGCCGAGCGCACCGAGCAGGCGCGCGACCGCGGGCTGGCCGAGGAGGTTCGAGCCGGCGCCCGCTCCCTCCAGCGCGTTCTGGACGTCGCCGATGTAGTTGGCGGTCATGTTCCCGAGGCTGCCGTTGAGGTTCGCGAACAGGCCGCCCTTGAGCAGGTCCGGGCCGTCCTTGCTGCCGAACCTGTCCACCACGCTCTTCATGATGTCGTTCATCGCGGCGGCGTGCGGGGGGAACTTTCCGTCGTCGTCGTACGCCTTGCCCGTGGTGGCCGCCTCCAGGGCGTGGCCCAGGGCGGTGACGTCGAACGGGTCGGCCGTGCCGGGGTTGGGCCGGGGTGGGTACTGCTGGTCGATGAGGACGGACCGCGGGCCGGTGTCGGTGAGTATGTCGAGGTAGGTGTTCTTGCCGCCGGTGCTCTTGACGGTGCCGTCCGGGTTGTAGGTGGTCGGGGCGTCGTGGAAGAACCTGGTGGCGGCCTCGGGGCTGTGGCCGAGCCCCTCCAGGACGGCGGACATCGGGTTGATGCCCCGGATGTTGCCGTCCTTGTCCGGCACACCGATGAACTTGAGCTCGGTGAACGGGTACGCGGCCTTGGTGGCCGCGTCCCAGCGCATCGGGTTCTCCTGGGTGAGCTGGGTGATGTGCTGGGCGACCGGCGTGAGGAAGTGCGCGTCGTACGACCCGGTCCGCAGCAGGTTGGCCATGATCTGGTAGCCGTACGGACTGTGCGCCGGGTCGGCGCCGGGCGGCACCGGGATCTGCTTCGCCCCGGCGGCGCGGAACCTCTTCTCCCATTCGTCCGAGACGTGCAGCGGCTGCTTGGTGTCGGTCGCGGTGGCCAGGGTGAGGCCCAGGTCCTGCTGGATGCCCTTGATCGCCGCGGTGCGGGCCGAGCTGTTGGCGTAGTCGCCGCTCTGCGCCATCGCGCCGTACTTGGCCATGAAGGTCGCCGGGTCCTGGTTGCCGTAGAAGGAGGTGGCGAACCGCGGGTCGTTCTTGTGGTGGTCCAGGATGTCCTGGAGGTGCTTGAGCTGGGCGTCGGAGGCCTGGTCGCCCAGGCTGAGGATGTAGGTGGCCGCCTTGGCCTCCTCCTCCGGGATGCCGCCGACGGGGTTGGCGTTGAACGCGGTGCCGTCGCTGCCGGTGTCGTCGCCCAGGGCCCTGGAGGCGTCGAGGTCGGCCTCGGTGGCGCGGTCGATCGCGTCGCCGATGGCCTTGGCGGCGGTCTCGGCCTTGGCCTTCCAGCTCTTGGCGTACTCGGCGTCCTTCTTGTCCGCCTGGTTGGTGGGCGGCGGCCAGTGGACCGCGCCCTCGCCGTCGACGGTGAGGCCGGCGTCCGTGGCGTTCCGGACCGCGGTGGTGAGGTCGTTCTTCGCGGCCGTGATCTCGGTGTGGGCGTCGCGCAGTGTCTTCGCCAGGGCCGAGGCCTCTTCGAAGGCGGCGTGGATCTGGTCGCGGGCCCAGGTGAGTTTGGCGTTGGCGAGTCCGGCGGCGTCGCCGTGCCAGCCGGACTGCTGGATGGTGCCGATGACCTCGTTCTGCATCCGCTGGGTGAGGTCCCACTTGCGGACGAGGCTCTCGAAGTCGCCCGCCGCGGAGGCGAGGCTGCCGAGGTCGACCTGATTGAGCTGACTGTACGTCACCATGGTGGTGCTGCTTCCCCCGTGTGTGCTGTGACTAGCTGGTGGCGCCCTGCGTCTGGTTGAAGTTGGCCTGGATGTCGGAGTCGGTCCTGCTGTAACTCCGGGCCGTGGTCTGCAGGTTGGTCCCGACCTCGCCGACGGTGCTCTGGAGGCTCGCGGACTGGTTGCTCCAGGTGCTCCAGGTGCCGGTGAGCGTGCCGCCGAGGTTCCAGCCCTTGAGCGACGCGGCGGCGGCGTTGACGTGCTCGCCGGGCTGGTCGCACTCCGTCTTGACGGAGTCCCGCAGGGCGAAGGCGTTCTGCGCGGCCTGCTGGAGCGCGCCGGCGTTCACGGCGATGGTCTTGCCGCCGCCCGCCGGGGCCAGTGAGACCGGGGCGGCGTTGGCCCCGGCGAGGTCCGGGAACTGCTTCTTCGCGGCTTCGGTCAGATTGCCCTTGTCGTCGAAGAGCCACGGATTCATGCGGCGCTCGAATTCGAGGTCGGTCATTTTTCCATACCCCCCAGGTAAAGATCGGCATGGATCTTACTATTTATGCGGCGAGGAGTTCGATGAATTGGATATTGATATGTGGTTAACAACTGGTGAATCGCGACAGGAGTGGCGCGTCGATATGTGCCGATCCGCACATTGCCCGACGCGCGGTGGCATGCCAGAGTGCCGGGCATGAACCATCCGCTCGCGGCCGAGCCGCGCCCCTCCGTCCTCGCCGCTCCTGCCTCCGCGCACGTCTTCGACTGGCTCGACGAGACGGCCGCGATGCGGGCGGAGGCCGGGCTGACGCGGACGTTGCGCAGTCGGGGGGCGGACGACGCGGTGCTGGACCTCGCGGGGAACGACTACCTGGGGCTGACCAGGCATCCGGTGGTCGCCCGGGCGGCGGCGGACGCGGCGCTGCGGTGGGGCGGGGGCTCGACGGGGTCGCGGCTGGTGACCGGGACGACGGCGCTGCACAGCGAACTGGAGGAGGAGCTGGCCGAGTTCTGCGGGGTGGAGGCCGCGCTGGTGTTCTCCTCCGGGTACACGGCCAACCTCGCGGCGCTGACCGCGCTCACCGACCCGGACACCCTGATCGTCTCCGACGCCTACAACCACGCCTCCCTCATCGACGGCTGCCGGCTCTCCCGCGCCGACGTCCACCGGGCCCCGCACAGCGACCCGGCGGCGGTGGCCGAGGTGCTCGCCGGGCGGGCGCAGCGGCGGGCGCTGGTGGTCACCGACTCGGTGTTCTCGGTGGACGGCGACGCGGCCCCGCTGCCCGCGCTGTCGCAGGCCGTCCGCGCGCACGGCGCCGCGCTGCTGGTGGACGACGCGCACGGGCTGGGCGTGCTCGGCCCCGGCGGCACCGGGGCGCTCGCCGCGGCCGGGCTGGCCGGGCAGCCGGACACGGTGGCCACCGCCACCCTGTCCAAGTCGCTCGGCTCGCAGGGCGGCGTCGTCCTCGGCCCGCGCCGGGTGATCCGGCACCTCACCGAGACCGCCCGCACCTTCATCTTCGACACCGGCCTCGCCCCGGCCGCCGCCGGGGCCGCCCTCGCCGCGCTGCGCCTGCTGCGCGCCGAGCCGGCCCGCGCCGAGCGCGCCCGCGAGGTCGCCCGCACCCTGGCCCGGCAGCTCACCGCCGCCGGGCTGCACGCCTGCGAGCCGCAGGCCGCGGTGGTCTCCGTCCGCGCCCCGGGCCCGGAGGCCGCCGTCGCCTGGGCCGCCGACTGCCGCCGTGCGGGCCTCGCCGTCGGCTGCTTCCGCCCGCCGTCCGTCCCGGACGGCATCTCCCGCCTGCGCCTCACCGCCCGGGGCGACCTGACGGACGGGCAGATCGCCGAGGCCGTCCGCATCGTCGCCGAGCTGGCGCCGGTGGGTGCGCGGGGCTGAGGCTCCGGAGCGGACGGAGCGTTCTACTTCTTCTTGGCCCGGCTCGGCTGCACCCGGGTGGGTTCGCCGGCGGCCTTGGGGTGGTCGGGCGGGTAGGGGAGTTCGCCGAGGCCCTCGTCGTGGAGCTGCTTGTCGTACAGCTCCAGCAGGGGCTCCAGGCGGAAGGCCTGGCCGTCCATCCCGGCGTTGAGGTCGCCGAGTTCGGCGAAGCGGGCGGGGACGGTGCGCAGGTCGAAGTCCTCGGGGGCGGCGTCGTCCAGCTCCTCCCAGCGCAGCGGGGCGGAGGCGGTGGCGCGGGGGCGGGCGCGCAGGGAGTAGGCGGAGGCGATGGTGCGGTCGCGGGCCATCTGGTTGTAGTCGACGAAGATCCGCTCGCCGCGCTCCTCCTTCCACCAGGCGGTGGTGACCTTCCCGGGCATCCGCTGCTCCAGGACCCGGCCGAGGGCGATCACCGCGTGCCGCCCGTCGGTGAAGGTCCACTCGGGCACCAGCGGCACGTACACGTGCAGGCCGCGCCCGCCGGAGGACTTGGGCCAGCCGCGCAGCCCGTACTCCTCCAGCAGGGCGCGCAGTTCGTGGGCGGCGCGGACGGCGTCGTGGAAGTCGGTGCCGGGCTGCGGGTCGAGGTCGATGCGCAGTTCGTCGACGTGGCCGGTGTCGGAGCGCCGCACCGGCCAGGGGTGGAAGGTGAGGCAGCCCAGGTTGGCGGCCCACAGGACGGCGGCCGGCTCGGTGGGGCAGATCTCGTCGGCGGAGCGGCCGCTGGGGAACTCGATCCGGGCGGTGGGCAGCCACTCCGGCAGGCCCTTGGGCGCGCGCTTCTGGTAGAAGAACTCGCCGTCCACCCCGTCGGGGAAGCGCTGCAGGGTGGTCGGCCGGTCGCGCAGTCCGCGCAGCACCCCGTCGGCGACGGCCAGGTAGTACTGCGCGACGTCCAGCTTGGTGAAGCCGCGCTCGGGGTAGTACACCTTGTCCGGGTTCGACAGCCGGACGGTGCGCCCGGCGACTTCCAGTTCCACGGCTGAGCCCATGCCCTTCACGCTAAGGGCCGGGCGCCCGGCGCGCGCCCCGGGGCGAAGCGGGCGAGGATCGTTCGCATGGACCTGCCCGTGATGCCACCGGTGGCGCCGATGCTCGCCAAGTCGGTGGCCAAGATCCCGCCCGGGATGCAGTACGAGGCCAAGTGGGACGGCTTCCGTTCGATCGTGTTCCGCGACGGCGACGAGGTGGAGCTCGGCAGCCGCACCGGCAAGCCGCTGACCAGGTACTTCCCCGAGCTGGTCGAGGCGTTCCGGCGGGAGCTGCCGCCGCGCTGCGTGCTGGACGGCGAGGTGGTGATCGCCCGGGACGGCCGGCTGCGCTTCGAGGAGCTGCTGGAGCGCATCCACCCGGCCGCGAGCCGGGTGAAGCTGCTCGCCGAGCGGACCCCGGCCTCCTTCGTCGCCTTCGACCTGCTCGCCCTCGGTGACGACTCGCTGGTGGACGAGCCGCTGTCGGTGCGCCGCCCGGCCCTGGAGGCCGCGCTCGCCGACGCCGCCGACCCGGTGTTCACCGCCCCCGCCGCCACCGACCTCGACCTCGCCCGGACCTGGTTCGCCGAGTTCGAGGGCGCCGGGCTGGACGGGGTGGTCGCCAAACCGCTGGACCAGCCGTACCGGCCGGGGGAGCGGAGCATGTACAAGATCAAGCACGAGCGCACCGCCGACTGCGTGGTGGCCGGCTACCGCGAGCACAAGAGCGGCCCGGTGGTCGGCTCGCTGCTGCTCGGCATCTTCGACGACGGCGGCAGGCTGCAGCACGTCGGCGTCTGCGCAGCCTTCCCGATGGCCCGCCGCCGCGAACTCGCCGAGGAACTGGCCCCGTTGCGGATGGACGACCTGTCCCGGCACCCGTGGGGCGGCTGGGCGGACGAGGCCGCGCACGCCGAGGGCCGGCTGCCCGGCGCGGTCAGCCGCTGGACCGGCGGCAAGGACCTCTCCTGGATCGCGCTGCGCCCCGAGCGGGTGGTCGAGGTCGCGTACGACCACATGGAGGGCACCCGGTTCCGGCACACCGCGCAGTTCCGCCGCTGGCGCCCGGACCGCACGCCGGAGAGCTGCACCTACGCGCAGCTGGAGGAGCCGGTCTCGTACGACCTCGGCAGGGTGCTGGGGATCTGAGGACCGGGAGGCCGAGGACGTGACGGAGGCCCGACCCGGTGAGCCGGGTCGGGCCTCCCGTACGGTCCGAGCGGGTGGGTCAGGAGATGTGCAGCGTGGCGGTGGCGCCCGCGGTGGGCGAGGCCGTCGGGGACGGCGAGGCCGTGGGGGAGGCGGTCGGGGAGGCTGTGGGGGAAACCGAGGGCGAAGCGGTGGGGGAGGCGGTGGGAGACGCGGAGGCGGAGGCGGAGGCGGAGGCCGAGCCCGAGGCGGGCGGGGTGGGCAGCGTGTAGACGTTGTTCGGCGAGACGATCTGGGTGATCGCCCGCGCCACGAACGTCGAGGGCTCCGAACCGTCGTGCAGGATGTCGGTGTTGAGCATGATGGACAGGCTGGCCTGCGCCTGCGGCAGGTAGAGCACCACGCTCTCGTACCCGGGCAGTGAGCCGTTGTGGCCGATCCACCCGTGGGTGGTGAACACCCCGAAGCCGTAGCCGAGGTCGGGGGTCGGTCCGGTGGCCTTGGTCTTCAGCCGCTCCGCCTGGGTGGCGGGCTTGAGCAGCGGTTCGCCGGTGGCCAGCACCTTCGACCAGGTCCGGAAGTCGGCGATGGTGGAGATGGCGGCGCCGGCCGCCCAGCCCCAGGACGGGTTCCAGGTGGTGGCGTCCTCGACCGCGCCGGTGAGCGTCTGGTTGGTGTAGCCGTGGGCGTGCGGGTCGGGGAAGGCGGCGTCGGTCGGCAGGCTGGTCTTGGTGAGCCCGGCCGGGGTGAACACCTGCTGGTTCAGGAAGTCCTGGAGCGGCTGCCCGCCGACCTTCTCGACGACCAGGCCGAGCACGATCAGGTTGGTGTTGGAGTACTCGAACTGGGCGTCCGGCTGGAAGTTCGCCGGGTGCTTGAACGCGTACGCGAGCAGCTGGTCCGGGGTGAAGGGGCGGCTCGGGTCGTTGAAGAAGGCCTGCTGGAAGTCGGAGTCCAGGGTGTAGTTGAACAGGCCGCTGCGCATGTCGCCGAGCTGGCGCAGGGTGATGCCGTCGCCGCCGGGCACGTTCGGGACGTACTTGGAGACCGGGTCGTCCAGGCCCAGCTTGCCCTGGTCCACCAGCCGCAGGACGGCGGTGGTGGTGAAGGTCTTGGTGACGCTGCCGATCCGCATGTACAGGTCGGGGGTCATCGGGGTCCCGGCGTCCTTGTCGGCGACGCCGAAGGCGCGCTGGTAACTGCCGTCGGGGGTGGCGTAGTCGACGATCACCCCGGGGATGGCGACCTGGCTCATCACCTGCTTGATCGCGTCGTCCAGCTGGGTCGTGACGGCCGGGGTGAGCGGCACCACCCCGCCGGAGGGGCTGCCGCCCGGCGTGGCGGACGGGCTGAGCGCGGCCGGTTCGGCGGTCACCGCCGGACCGGCCTGCCGCGCGGGCTTCGACTCCCCGGAGCAGGCGGAGACGGCGAGCAGGCCGGTCAGCGCGAGGGCGGCGGAGGCCACCCGCACGGCGGAGGCCGCCCGGACGGAGCGGGGGACGCGAACGGAGCGGGGAACGGACGGTCGCGGCCGTCGGGTGTCGGTCATCGGCGCAGGCGCCTCTCTGGGGCGGACGGCCCCGTGGCGAAGGGCCCCGGAGCGCGGCTCGGCCAGGCCGGAGCGCTGCTCCACGGGGCCGTGGGGGAACGTCGTCACCGTAAGCACCCGCTTCGTACCGCCGCGCGCGGGTCGGCGGCCGACTGGACCGAACGGGAGCACCGTCAGCCGAGTGCCCCGCCCGGCTGGCGGCCGGTGGTCGTCCACTCCGAGGGTCGAGTACCGGCCTGGGGCGGGTCGGCCAGCCGGGAGCCGCCGGGCCCGCGCTCGGCCGGACGGGTGAGCACCGGCACGCCGCGCCCGCCCGCGCACCCGCCGCCGACCACCGCTCGGGCACGATCGTTCAGCCCAGCTGTGGCCGCCCTTAAGAATTCCTCGATGGACCGCACCCCCTCCGACCAGGCAGATTTCTGCCTGCCCGGAGCGCGTCCGCCAGGAGCGGCCGAACCGGGCCTCCTCGGCCTGCCCCCGTACCCGCAGGCCGTCCCACCCGCACGTCAGGAGCCGCCGTGAAGGCACTCGTCAAGCAGCAGGCCGAGCCCGGGCTCTGGCTGATGGACGTCCCCATGCCCGAGATCGGCCCCGGCGAGGTGCTGATCAAGGTGCTGCGGACCGGCATCTGCGGCACCGACCTGCACATCCGCAAGTGGGACGGCTGGGCGCAGCAGACCATCAGGACCCCGCTGGTGCTCGGCCACGAGTTCGTCGGCGAGGTCGCCGAGCTGGGTGCCGGCGTCACGGACATCGCGGTCGGCGACCTGGTCAGCGGCGAGGGCCACCTGGTCTGCGGCAAGTGCCGCAACTGCCAGGCCGGCCGCCGCCACCTGTGCCGCAACACCGTCGGCCTGGGCGTGAACCGGGACGGCGCGTTCGCCGAGTACGTGGCGCTGCCCGCCTCCAACGTGTGGGTGCACCGGGTGCCGGTCGACCTGGACGTGGCCGCGATCTTCGACCCGTTCGGCAACGCCGTGCACACCGCGCTGTCCTTCCCGCTGGTCGGCGAGGACGTGCTGGTCACCGGCGCCGGCCCGATCGGCATCATGGCCGCCGCCGTCGCCAAGCACGCCGGCGCCCGCAACGTGATGATCACCGACGTCTCCCCGTACCGCCTCGACCTGGCCCGCAAGGTCGGTGTGACGCTGGCGCTGGACGTCTCGCAGCACACCATCGAGGAGGGCCAGCAGAAGCTCGGCCTGCGCGAGGGCTTCGACGTCGGCCTGGAGATGTCCGGCCGCCCCGAGGCGATGCAGTCGATGATCGCCAACATGACCCACGGCGGGAAGATCGCCATGCTCGGCCTGCCCGCCGAGCAGTTCCCGGTGGACTGGGCCTCGATCGTCACCTCGATGATCACCATCAAGGGCATCTACGGCCGGGAGATGTTCGAGACCTGGTACGCGATGTCCGTGCTGCTGGAGGGCGGCCTGGACCTCGCTCCGGTGATCACCGGCCGCTACGCCGCCACCGACTTCGAGGCCGCCTTCGACGACGCCGCGAGCGGCAACTGCGGCAAGATCATCCTCGACTGGACCGCCTGAGCCCGGCTCAGCCCCGCCGAAGCTCCCCCGCCGAACCCGCCGAACCCGCCGAACCGCCCCGCCGAACTGATTGAGGAGACCGCAGTGTTCGACAACGTGCGTGCCGACGTCGCCGCCACCCTGGACGAGATCCGCGAGGCCGGGCTGTTCAAGCCCGAGCGGGTGATCGGCACCCCGCAGAGCGCCGCCGTCACCGTGACCGCCGGCGGCCTGCCCGGCGAGGTGCTGAACTTCTGCGCCAACAACTACCTCGGCCTGGCCGACCACCCCGAGGTGCTCTCCGCCGCCAAGGACGCCCTGGACCGCTGGGGCTACGGGATGGCCTCGGTCCGCTTCATCTGCGGCACCCAGGACGTCCACAAGGAGCTGGAGGACCGCCTCTCGGCGTTCCTCGGCCAGGAGGACACGATCCTCTACTCCTCCTGCTTCGACGCCAACGGCGGTGTCTTCGAGACCCTGCTGGACGACCGGGACGCCGTCATCTCCGACGCGCTGAACCACGCCAGCATCATCGACGGCATCCGGCTCAGCAAGGCCCGCCGCCACCGCTACGCCAACCGCGACCTGGCCGACCTGGAGAAGCAGCTCCAGGACACCCAGGACGCGCGCCGCCGCCTGATCGTCACCGACGGCGTGTTCTCGATGGACGGCTACGTCGCCCCGCTGCGCGAGATCTGCGACCTGGCCGACCGCTACGACGCCATGGTCATGGTGGACGACTCGCACGCCGTCGGCTTCGTCGGCCCGAACGGCCGCGGCACCCCCGAGCTGCACGGCGTGACGGACCGCGTGGACATCATCACCGGCACCCTCGGCAAGGCGCTCGGCGGCGCCTCCGGCGGCTACGTCGCCGCCCGCCGGGAGATCGTCGCCCTGCTGCGCCAGCGCTCCCGCCCGTACCTGTTCTCCAACTCGCTGGCCCCGGTGATCGCGGCCGCCTCGCTCAAGGTGCTCGACCTGGTCGAGAAGTCCACCGAGCTGCGCGAGCGGCTGGCGGCCAACACCGCGCTGTTCCGGGCGAAGATGACCGAGGCCGGGTTCGAGATCCTGCCCGGCGACCACCCGATCGCCCCGGTGATGATCGGCGACGCGGCCAAGGCGGGCCGGCTCGCCGAGCTGCTGCTGGAGCGCGGCGTGTACGTGATCGGCTTCTCCTTCCCGGTGGTGCCGCACGGCCAGGCCCGGATCCGGGTGCAGCTGTCCGCGGCGCACTCCACCGAGGACGTCGAGCGCGCCGTCGCGGCCTTCGTGGACGCGCGCGCCGCCCTGGAGGACTGACCTCCACCCAGGCCGCCCGTGGGCCGGACCGCTCGGAATCGGACCGGCCCACGGGCTCACCAACCGCCGTGCGGCGCAGGCGAATCGATCCGCCCCGTGCCGTACGGACCAGAGACCACCTGCCCCACCCTCCCGCTGCGGGGGCGGGACGCCGGCCCAGCCGACGTCCCGCCCCCGTCGCGGTTCCCGGGCAGCGGCCGGTCAGTCGTCCCAGCCCTCGCCCTGACCGTCACCCTGGTCGTCGCCCTGGCCGTCGTCGTCCTGGGCGGCGTCGAGGCCCTGGTGGCGGCCCGCGGGCTTGGCGAACACCTGGGTGTTCTCCTCCGCCGCCGGGCCGTCGGCGCCGGCGACCAGGTTGCCGCTGGTCGAGTCGAACAGCACGGTCCGGCCCGAGGCGGCCACGACCGGGTCCCGCGACGAGCCGTTGCCGAACGAGCCGTCCGGCGCGGTGGAGATCCGCTCGGTGCGGCCGGTGCGCAGGTCCTGGCGGTAGACGTCCCAGCCCGGGTGCTGCGGGCCGGCCACCAGGTTGTCGGCGGCGGACTCGAAGTAGATCCAGCGGTTGTCGGCGGTGATCGAGCCGTGGTCGGAGGAGCCGACCGAACTGGTGCCCGGCAGGCCGCCGCTGACCTTCGTCACGGTGCCCTTCTTGAGGTCCCGGACGTAGAGCACGGTGTGGGAGCGGTGGCCGCCGGTCGAGCCGCCGGGCTCGGCCAGGGTGTAGACCGCGTGCCGTCCGTCGGGGCTGATCGTCGCCTCGAAGCTGGCGCTGCCGATCTGGCCGTCGAGGCCCGCGCTCACCGCCGTGATCTTCCCGGACCGTACGTCGTAGGTGTAGTAGGGAGCGGCGTTCGGACGGGCCAGGGTCGGTTGCGCCGCGTTCTGCGGGACGTTCTGGCGTGCGGCCTCGGCGGCGCTCGGGGTGAGGTCCACGTCGGCGGGAGCGGCGGCCGAGGCGGTGGTCGCGGCGGCGAGTCCGGGCGCCTGCTCGTCCGGCAGCAGGTTGGAGATGGAGCCGAAGCCGATGGTGCGGCCGTCCGCGCTGATCGTCGGCCGGAAGGAGGTGCTCTCGCCCGGCTTGCCGTGCACGTCGCGGGTGACCAGCCGGGTGGTGTGGGTCCAGCGGTCGGTGAGGTAGACGTTGATCTTCCAGGTGTAGGGCCTGGCGAGCGAGGGGGCGGTGCCGGAGTCGGGCTCCGGCTCCTCCACGACGGTCGGGTCCAGGTCCTTCCGGGAGGACACGAAGACCACGTACCGGCCGTTGCCGCTGACCTGCGCGTTGTACGAGCCGTGGTACTGGTCGGCGTCGGTGTTGGTGGGGCTGTCGCTGACCAGCTCGGTGCGGCCGGTCCTGCGGTCCCTGATGTACACCTCGGTGCGGTTCTTGACCTGCGCGCCGGGCGCCACGTTCTCGTCCTCGCTGTCGAAGACGACGTAGCGGCCGTCGGCGCTGATCCCGGCCTGGTCGGTCGAGCCGCTCAGCGCCCCGCCCGCGTCGGACAGGTTGACCTGTTCGAGGCGGCCGGTGCGCAGGTCCTTCACATAGGCGTTGCTCCAGCCCACCGGGGGGTTGGGCAGCAGGTTCGTGGCCCGGGAGGTGAACAGGGCGTAGCGGCCGTTGGCGCTGATGCCCTGGGTGGTCGACAGGTTGTCGGGCGCCGCGCCGTTCGGCCCGACGCTGACCTGGGTGGTGCCGCGCGGTAGTGGGGCGGCCTGGGCCGGGGCGGCGGTGACGGCGAGCACGGCGGCCGCGGCCAGGATGCCGCCGCCACCGGCCAGCCACCGGTTGCGGGTCGTCCGGGTGGTACGGGACATGAGGTCTTCCCCCCTCTGATCACCCGGCCGGGCTCCCTCCCGACGGCGGGCTTTCGCAGAGCCAACCGTCGGGAGGGCAGGGGGGTCAACGTCCTCGGGTGATCTCGGCCGAAAATACGTCAACAGACGTATGCCGCAAGGGAATCAGGCCATCAGGGTCGGCGCAGGAAGACGTCCGCGGCGCCGTTGGTGTCGCCCGGCACCAGGTTGCCGTCACCGGCGGTGAAGAGCACCGTGTCGCCGGCGAAGTCGACGAACGGGGCCGTGGAGCCGGTGGTGCTCTGCCCGCCGTCCCGGGTGAGGCTGACCCGTTCGATCGCCCCGGTCCTCAGGTCGCGGCGGAAGATGTCGCTGACGCCGTTGGTGTCGCCGGGGACGAGGTTGTCGGCGCTGGAGTCGAAGTAGACCCAGCGGCCGTCGAAGGTCATGGCGGGGTAGTGGGCGCCCTCGGTGGTCGTGGTGCCGGGCAGGAAGGCGTTGAGCCAGGTCAGTTTGCCGGTGGCCAGCTCCCGGGCGTACAGGTCCATCCGGTAGCGGTAGGAACCGGGCCGGCCGATGTGGACCGGCAGGCCGAAGAGGGCGTAGCGGCCGTCCGGGCTGAGCCGGGGGCCGATGCTGGTGCCGCGCAGGTAGCCCTGGTCGTCCACGCTGGCGCCGGAGACCTTGCCGGTGTCGGCCTTCCAGACGAAGTAGGGGTAGAAGCGGGGCTTGGCCAGTCCGGGCGCACCGGCGTCGGTGCCGTCGGTGCCGGCGCCCGGTTCGGTGGCGGCCGGGTCCTGCGGGAGCAGGTTGCCGGCCCGGGAGCTGAAGCCGACGGTGGAGCCGTCCGCGCTGATCGTCACACCGTAGGAGGAGTTGTTGGGGGCCTCACCGTCCGCGCCGGTGGTGACCACCCGGGTGGTGCCGGTCCAGCGGTCGGTGACGAGGACGCTGAAGTAGCGCGGATTCGAGCCCGGGGCGAGGTCGGTGCGGTTGGAGGTGTAGGCGATGTAGCGGCCGTCCCGGCTCAGCGAGGGCTCGGCGGAGAACGCGCCGTCGGGGGAGCCGCCCGGGCCGACCGGCTCGGTGTGCCCGGTCCAGCGGTCGCGGACGAAGACGTCGCTGCTGCGCACTACCTGGCCCGGCACCACGTTGGTGGCGCTGGTGCTGAAGGCCACGTACCGGCCGTCGGCGCTGATCGAGGCCTCGCTGGTGGGTGCGTTCAGCCGGGAGCCGTCGTCGGCGACGCTGACCTTCTCGACGTGCCCGTTGCGCAGGTCGCGGACGTAGACCTCGTCGGAGTTCGGGGTGCCGGGTTCCGGCAGCAGGTTGGTCGCGGTCGAGGTGAAGAGCGCGGAGCGGCCGTCCTCGCTCAGCCCGAGCGCGACGGAGTCCCCGTTGAGCTGCTCGCCCTTGGCGGTCTCGCTGATCCGGGCGGTGTCGCCCTTGGGCGGCTTGGCCTCGGCGGCGGGCAGCGCCGCGCCGGCGGCCACGGCGGTGGCGGCCAGCACGGCGGCGGCGCGGGCGAGCCGGCGTCGGGCGGGTGTGTGCGTCATGGATCGTCCTCCCCTGGTGGCGGTCCCGGGCTCACGACCCCCGCGGCCCGGTTTGAGGAGAGCCAAGCGTCGTACGGATCATCGGTCAACGACCGGCGGCGATCTCGGGCGGAAATACGCCACCGGTCGTATGCCATAAGGGAGATGAGTGGCGGTCAGGCCGTCACAGGCGGCGGAGGAAGGCGTCCGTGACGGCGTTGGTGTCCCCCGGGACCAGGTCGCCGTCGTCGGCGGTGAAGAGCACCGCGTCTCCGGTGGCGTCCACGGACGGACTGTAGGAGGGGGAGGTGCTCGGCGCGCCGTCCCGGGTGAGGCTGACCCGTTCGATCCGGCCGGTCCACAGGTCGCGGCGGTAGACGCTGCTCTGGTTCCTGACGTCGTCGGGGAGCAGGTTGCCGGCGGAGGAGTCGAAGTAGACCCAGCGGTCGTCGGCCGTCATGACGGCGCCGGAGGAGGACCCGTTCGCCGTGGTGCCCGGCAGGCCGGCGCTGACCTCGGTGACCTTGCCGGTGGCCAGGTCGTGGACGTACACGTCCAGCCGGACGCCGCCGTGGCCGGGCAGGCCGGTGCCGTAGACCGCGACGCTGTAGACGGCGTAGCGGCCGTCGGGGCTGATCCGGCCGTCGCTGCTGCCGCTCAGCTGCCCGGTGCCGTCCACGCTGCCGGCGACGATCGTGCCGGTGGCGGCCTTCCAGACGTAGGAGGGGTGGTGCATGGGCCCGCCGGTCACTCCCGGCGACCCGGCGTCGGAGCCGGTCTCGTCGGAACCGGGGCCGGCGGGGGCGGCCGGAGCCTCCGGGAGCAGGTTGCCGGCCCGGGAGGTGAAGGCGACGGCGGAGCCGTCCGCGCTGATCATCGGATCGAGGGAGTAGTTGCTGGCGGGCTCGCCGTCCGCGCCGACGGTGACCAGGCGGCTGGTGCGGGTCCAGCGGTCGGTGACGTAGATGTTGTTCCTGCCGCGCCGCACGGGGCCCGGGGCGAGGTCGGAGCGGTTGGAGACGTAGGCGACGTAGCGGCCGTCCCGGCTGATGCTGGGGCTGGTGGATCCGAAGCCGCTCTGGTCCTCGGCGCCCGGCAGGGCGGCGGCGGTGACCAGTTCGGTGTGCCCGGTCCAGCGGTCGCGGACGAAGACGTCGCTGGGGTGGGCCGGCTGGCCGGGCACCACGTTGGTGGCGGTGGTGCTGAAGGCCACGTACCGGCTGTCGGCGCTGATCGAGGCGTCGGTGGTGGGTGCGTTCAGCCGGGAGCCGTCGTCGGCGACGCTGACCTTCTCGACGTGGCCGTTGCGCAGGTTGCGGACGTAGACCTCGTCGGAGTTCGGGGTGCCTGTTCCGGGCAGCAGGTTGGTCGCGGCGGAGGTGAACAGGGCGGAGCGGCCGTCCTCGCTCAATCCGAGCGCCCTGGAGGGGCCGTCGAGCTGCTCGCCCTTGGCGGTCTCGCTGATCCGGGCGGTGTCGCCCTTGGGCGGCTTGGCCTCGGCGGCGGGCAGCGCGGCGCCGGCGGCCAGGGCGGTGGCGGCCAGGACGGCGGCGGTCCGGGCCGGCCACCTACGGGTGCGTGCGGTGGGCATGAGGTCTTCCTCCCCTGGGATCGCCCGGCCGGGCTCCCTCCCGGCGGCGGGCTTTCGCAGAGCCAACCGTCGGGAGGGCCGGTGGTCAACGGCCGGGGGTGATCCCGCCGGGAAATACGCCAACGGGCGTATCCGGCAAGGGAGTCAGGGCGTCACCGAGGGAGTCGGGGCGTCACCGAGGGAGTCGGGGCGTCACAGGCGGCGCCGGAAGACGTCCGTGAGGTCGCTGTCGACGACGGGCGCCAGGTTGCCGTCCTGGGCGCTGAACAGCAGCGTCGTGTCGTCGGCGTCGACCTGCGGGAAGGCGGCGGAGGTGGTGCTCTGGGAGCCGTCGTGGGCGAGGGAGACCCGCTCGGTGTGCCCGCTGCGCAGGTCGGTGCGGAAGACGTCGGCCTGCTCGTTGGTGTCGCCGGGCACCAGGTCGGCGACGTCGGAGACGAAGTACACCCAGCGGTCGTTCATCGGCATCACCGGGTCGTAGGAGGAGTCGCGAGGGGTGGTGCCGGACAGTGGCTTGTTGACCTTGGTGGTCGTGCCGGTGGCCAGCTCGCGGACGTACACGTCCTGGTGGCGGCCGTGCGAGCCGGGGCGGCCGCCCTCCTCGAAGACGGTGTAGGCCGCGTAGCGGCCGGAGGGGCTGATCCGCCCGTCGTTGCCGCTGTTGACGAACTCGCCGGCCTCGTTGTAGCTGGCGCCGGTGATCTTCCCGGTGCGGGCGTCCCAGACGTAGTACGGGTAGGCGCGGATGGCGGCCAGTTCGGCGCGGGCGGAGGCGGTCCGCGGGGCCCGCGCGGCCTCGGCGAGGTCCGTGCCGTCGGCGGGGTCCGAGGCGGCCGCGGCGGCGAGCGCGGGCGGGGTCTGCTCGGCCGGGAGCAGGTTGCCGGCCCGCGAGGTGAAGCCGATGACGGTGCCGTCCGCGCTGATCGTCGGGCGGAAGGAGTTGTTGTCGGCCGGGGTACCGTCCGCGCCGGTGCTGACCACCCGGGTGGTGTGGGTCCAGCGGTCGGCGAGGAAGACGTTGAACTTGCCGCGGCGCACGCCGGGGGCGAGGTCGGTGCGGTCGGAGGAGTAGACCACGTAGCGGCCGTCGGCGCTGATGGCGGCGTTGAAGGCGTTGCGGATGCTCTGGTCGTCGCCCGCGCCGGAGACGCCGTCGCCCGCGGAGAGCAGCTCGGTGCGGCCGGTCCAGCGGTCCCGGACGAAGACGTCCGAGGGGTGCTTCGGCTGCCCGGGCACCGCGTTGGAGGCGTAGCTGCTGAACACCACGTACCGGCCGTTGCCGCTGATCGCCGCGTCGTTGCTGCCGTTGTCCAGGGCGGAGCCGTCGTCGGCGACGCTGACCCGCTCGGTGTGGCCGTTGCGCAGGTCCCGCACGTAGACGTCGCCGAAGACCCCGGCGCCGCCCGGCAGCAGGTTGGTCGCCGCCGAGGAGAACAGGGCGTAGCGGCCGTCGCCGCTCAGCCCGAGCGCGAGGGAGGTGCCGTTCAGCGGCTCGCCCTTGGCGCCCTCGCTGACCCGGGCGGTGTCGCCCTTGGGCGGGCGGGCCTCGGCGGCGGGCATCGCGGCGCCGGCCACGGCCACGGCCACCAGGACGGCGGCGGTACGGGCCAGGCGGCGGCGGGTGCGTGCGGTGGTCATGGATCATCCTCCCCAGATGACGGTGCCGGGCCGTCGACACCCCCGTGGCCCGGTTGGGGAAGAGCCAAGCGCCGTGCGGGTGTCCGGTCAACGGACAGGAGCGATCTCGTCCGGAAATACCTCACCGGTCGTATCTCCGGCCGAAATCTCCCACGCCGGTACAACCGTCCCGCCGTACGGGGCGGGTGGCCGACGAACGGGAGCCGTCCCGACCGGCCGGCGCGGCCGTCGGCGGACCCGGTGGACCCGGTGGAACCGTGCTCCGGTCGGGTGCGCCGTGCCGCGCTGGCAGAATTGGTCCGTGATCGACGCACGACGGCTGCGGACCCTGCGGGCCGTGGCGGACCACCGCACCGTGACCGCCGCGGCGGCCGCCCTCTACCTGACCCCCTCCGCGGTCTCCCAGCAGCTGGCCGCCCTGGAGCAGGAGACCGGCCACCACCTGCTCGCCCGGGAGGGCCGGGGCGTGCGGCTGACCGCCGCCGGGGAGATCCTGCTCGGCCACGCCGACGTGGTGCTCGCCCAGCTGGAGCGCGCCGAGGCCGACCTCGCCGCGTACAGCGCGGGCGTCTCCGGGGAGGTGACGGTCGCCTCCTTCGCGACCGCCATCGCCTCCGTGCTCGCCCCGGCCGTCGGCCTGCTCGCCGGGCGCGCGCCCGGGGTGCGGCTCAAGGTGCTGGACGCCGAGGGCGACGCCAGCCTGCCGATGGTGCTGGACGGCCGGGCCGACCTCGCGGTGGCCGTCGAGTACCGGGGCGCCCCGCGCGCCGACGACGCCCGGCTGACCAGGGTGCCGCTGTACGCCGAGCCCTTCGAGGCCGTCCTGCCGCTCGGCCACCGGCTGGCCGCCGAGTCCGGCCCGCTGGCCGTCGCCTCGCTGGCCGACGAGCCGTGGATCGGGCCGTACCCGGGCAACCCCTGCCACGACGTGGTGCTGCTGGCCTGCGAGCACGCCGGGTTCCAACCTCGGCTGCTGCACTCCTCGGACGACTTCCGGGCCGTGGTCGCGCTGGCCTCGGCCGGCCTCGGGGTGGCGCTGGTGCCGCGCTCGGCGCTGCGCGGCGTCGACCTCGGCGAGGTCGCGGTGCGCCCGGTGGACAGCGAGCTCGCCACCCGCCGGGTCTTCGCCGCCGTCCGGGCCGGCGCCGACGGGCACCCGCTGGTCCGGCCGGTGCTGGACTCCCTCGCCGAGGCGGCCGCCGCGGGCGCGTGAGCCGGGCGTCTCAGTCGCGGTCCGGCGTCATCGGGCCTTGACTGGGCCGCCGTCGGGGCGGACCCCGGCGAACTCGTCCAGGACGGCCACCCGCAGTTCGTGGGCGCCGTCCGCGCGGCTCTGCTCGTAGTAGAGGTACCAGCGGCCGCGGGCCGAGACGAGGTCGGCGTACCGGACGTCCAGCCAGGGGCCGTCCGGGGTGAGGCGGTGCCAGGCGCGCAGGTCGGCGGAGGCGGCCAGGCCGCAGCGCTCCTCGTAGTTGCCGGCGGCGTCCGCCGAGCCGTCGTAGAGCGCGAGCCAGCCGCCCCGCCCGTCGGGGAGGACGGTGGTGATCCGGGACTCGTAGCCGTCCCAGGCGCCGGCCGGGCCGACGTCCAGGGCCTCGGCGGCGCGGCCGGGCGGGGCGGTGAAGCGCAGCCCGTCCGGGGAGAGCGCGAGGGCGGTGGGCTGGACGGTGAGGCCGGTGGTGTGGATGTCGGCACTCGCGTGGGCGCGGGCCCGCTCCTCGGGGGTGAACGGCCGGGCCCGGGAGACGGTGGCGAACAGGTGGACGCCGGCGTCGGTTTCGAGCAGGTACGGGTCCTTGACGCCCTCGGTGCCGGTGGTCGCGGCGGTCAGGACGGGGGTGCGGGCGCCGGGGTCGAAGGAGTCGGGGGTGTCGGCGCGGAGGGCGTCGATGCGCCAGCGGTTGTCGGCCGGGTCGACGTGGCTGAGGTGGAGCAGGTAGCCGCCGTCGCGGCGCAGCAGGGCGAGGCGCTCCATCGAGGGGGAGCCCAGCTCGTCGCTCCGGACGGACCACAGGTCCCGGAAGGCGATGCCGTCGGTGCTCTCGGCGACGGCGCAGCGCCAGCCGCGGTCGGGCCCGCCCGCCGCGCCGCGCGGGCGGCGCTCGCGGTAGGTGAGCAGGAAGCGGTCGCGGTCCGGCTCGTACCGGACGCCCGGGCAGCCGGCCCAGTAGCCGGGTTCGGGGCGCTCGGGGGCGCGGACCAGGTGGGAGGCGCTCAGGTCGGGCGCGGCGGGCAGGGCGGCGGGGTGCGGCACGGGACCGTCCTTCGGAGGGGTCGGGAGGGGATGAGAAGAGTTTCTATCAGATCGATCAAAAGTCCGAGCGGCTTGCGGTAGACCGGGCCCGGTCGGCTGGCCTGCGCCTTCCCGCTCCCACCTGCCGGATGTCTGTGAAGCCGATGTTTCGCCCGATGGCGATCGCACGACATCGACCGGCTGGGCCTTGACCGGCCCCCGGAGATCACGGCTAGCTTCTTCTCAGAGTCGATCAAACACCGCCGACCCCGACCCGAGGAAGCCCCGCCCCGATGACCGCCCCCACCACCGACGCGCCCGGCTACGCCGGTCTGGGCCTGTACGTCGGCGACCTCCACAACCACTGCGGCATCAGCTACGGCCACGGGAGCATCGAGGACGCCTACGCCAACGCCCGGCTCCAGCTCGACTTCGCCAGCGTCACCGGCCACGGCTGGTGGCCCGACCTGCCCGAGCGCACCCCCGAGCTGGCCAGCCTGGTCGACTACCACACCGAGGGCTTCGCCCGGCTGGCCCGGCTCTGGGACCACGTCCAGGACGTCACCGCCGCCGCCCACGAGGACGGCCGCTTCGTCACCTTCCAGTCCTTCGAGTGGCACAGCCTCGCGTACGGCGACCACTGCGTGTACTTCGACGGCCCGCGCGGCGAGATCATCCGGGCGGCGGACCTGGAGCAACTGCGCGCCCGGCTGCGGGAGCTCGCCGCCCAGGGCGTACGGACCTGGGCCCTGCCGCACCACATCGGCTACGGGCCGGCCCGCCGCGGCATCGACTGGGCCTCCTACACCGAGGAGTTCGCCCCGGTGGTGGAGATGGTGTCGATGCACGGCTGCGCCGAGTCCGACGAGGCGCCGCGCGGTTACCTGCACACCATGGGCCCGCGCGCCGCCGCCGGGACGGCCGTCCACGGCCTGCGGCTGGGCCACCGCTTCGGGCTGATCGGCTCCACCGACCACCACAGCGCCTTCCCCGGCAGCCACGGGCACGGCCGGGTCGCGGTCTGGGCCCCGGAGCTGACCCGCGACGGGATCTGGACCGCCGTCCAGCAGCGCCGAACCTACGCGATCACCGGCGACCGCATCCTGCTCGCCACCTCCGTCAACGGCGCCCCGATGGGCGCCGAGGCCCCCTCCGCCGACCGGCGCCGGATCCAGGTCACCGTCCAGGGCCGGGACGCGCTCGACCACGTCGAACTGCTGCGCAACGGCGTCCCCGTCCACCGGGTCAGCCGCCCCGAACTGCTCGCCCGCGCCGCCGCCGAGGACACCTTCACCGGCACCCTGGGCTTCGCCGTCGGCTGGGGCCGGCGCGGCGAACCGGTGCACTGGGACGTGGAGTTGCGGATCGAGGGCGGGCGGCTGCTGGACGTCCAGCCCCGGCTGCGCGGCCCGGAGACGGTCGCGCCCGCCGAGGCCGAGCCGGACACCTACCGGCCGTCCCACTGGGAGCGCACCGGGCCGCGGGAGGTCCGGCTGCGGACCGTCACCGACGGCAACCCCAACACCGCCACCGACAGCACCCAGGGCTTCTCGCTGCGGATCGAGGGCGACGAGCGGACCAGGCTGGTCGCCGTCGTGAACGGCGTCGAGACCGCCCACGCCGTCGGCGAGCTGCTGGCGGGCGCGCGGACCGGCTTCACCGGGGGGTTCGTCTCCGGCGCCTACCGCTTCGACCGGGCCGTGCCCGACCGGGAGACCACCGCCGAGTTCGAGCTGACCGACGAACGCCCCGGCGGCGACGGGGACTTCTACCACGTGAGGGTACGACAGGTGAACGACCAGTGGGCCTGGTCCAGCCCGACCTGGGTGGGACCGGCCGGCTCCTGTCGCTAGGGCCGGTTGATCCCGTCAGCCGGCCCCGACCACCGGTCGCCCGTACCCGAACCCGAGATGGAGAAGAACCCGTGTCCCGACTCCCCGGCCGCCTCGCCGGCGCCGTGCTCACCGCCGCCCTGGCCGTGACCGCCGCCGCTCCCGCCCACGCCACCGCTCCCGCTCCCGCCCCCGCGGCCGTGACCGCCGCCACCGAGGTCTTCGCCGACGACTTCGAATCCGGCACCCTCGCCGCCTGGACCCGCCAGCGCGTCGACGGCAACGGCAGCATCACCGTGGCCCCCGCACCCGCCGGAGGCACCGGCCAGGCCGCCCGCTTCAGCGTCCCGAACGACGGCGCCTCCTACCGCTCCGAGGTCGCCGTCAACTCCCTCGGCTGGGGCAGCTACCGCTTCGCCCTCGCCGACTACCTGCCCACCGACTGGGTGCGGACGTCCACCGAGACGATCCTCGCCCAGTGGCACGGCTACCCGCTCGCCGACGGCAGCGACACCAAGCCGCCGATCGCGCTGACCGTCAAGGACGGCAGCTGGCGGCTCAAGGTGCACTGGCTGACCGACCCGAGCACCGTCCAGGAGGCGGTGATCCCGCTCGGCGACGTGCAGTTCGGCCACTGGAACCAGTGGGCCTTCGACATCACCTGGTCCACCGACACCACCCCCGGCGCCGTCACCGTCTATCGGGACGGCACGCAGGTCGGCGCGTACAGCGGCCTCAACAACTACCACCAGAACCAGTCGCCGTACTTCAAGACCGGCATCTACCGGGCCAACTGGAACCCGGCCAAGAACATCCCCTACCCGACCGGCGGCCCCGACGTGGTGGCCTGGAGCGACAGCGTCGTCGTGACCAGGTACTGACACCGCACCCGCCGACCGAGACCCCGAGAACCGAAGAGGTAGCACCACCATGAGCGACGCGGCCCGCCACCACGGCCTGCCCCGAAGAGGCTTCCTCGGCCTGAGCGCCGGAGCGGTCCTGCTGGCGGCGGGCTGCCGCTCCGCCACCGAGGACGCCGCCGGCGGGGCCGCGGCCCCCGCCACCGCCTCCGCGCCGGACCTCCAGATCGTCTACGGCGCCGCCCCCGACCCCACCCAGCTGCTCCACCGCGGCCCGGACACCCCGGTGTTCGTCAACCTGGTGCTGGACCGGCTGGTCGACCTCGACCCGCAGACCCTCCAGCCCGTGCCCTGGCTCGCCACCTCCTGGGAGTGGAGCGCCGACCGCACCAGGCTCGTGCTCAAGCTGCGCGAGGACGTCACCTTCCACGACGGCCGCCCGCTCAGCCCGGACGACGTCGTCTTCTCGCTCACCGGCGCGGCCAAGTCCTCCCAGGTCAAGCCGCTGCTGGAACGGCTCGCCGACATCCGGGCGAGCGCCCCGAACGAGGTCACCCTCACCCTCGCCAAGCCCACCAGCAACCTGTTCGACGCGCTGGCCTTCAACCCCGTGGTGGACGCCCGCACGTACGTCGACGGCAAGGCCGCCGACAAGGTCAACGGCACCGGGCCGTTCACCTGGCAGGCGTTCAAGGGCGGCAACCAGCTCGACCTGGCCCGCTACGACCACTACTGGCAGAGCGGTCGGCCGCACTTCGAGCGGATCACCGTCCGGTCGGTGACCAGCAGCCAGGCCGCGCTGTCCGCCCTCCAGTCGGGGCAGTCCCACCTGATCGGCGCGGTGCCCGGCCGCGACCTCAAGGTGCTCGGCGGGAACCCGGCCTTCACCGTGCAGTCCGCCAGGTCCTCCTACCAGCAGGCGTTCCTCGGCGTGAACGTCACCAGCGGCCCCTTCGGCGACCGCCGGGTGCGCCAGGCCCTCCAGTACGCGGTGGACCGCGACCGCATCGTCGCCCAGGTGTACGGCGGCCACGCCGAGGCGAGCAGCCTGCCCTGGCCCTCCAACACCCCCGGCGTCACCCCCGACCAGGTCACCCGCTACCCGCACGACCCGGAGAAGGCCCGCGGACTGCTCCGGGAGGCCGGCGCCGAGGGCACCCGGGTGCCGCTCACCGCCGCCAACTCGCCGGTCTTCGCCTCCCTCGTGGAACTGGTCAAGTACGACCTGGAGCAGGCCGGGTTCGGCGTCGACGTCCAGCTGCTGGACAACGCCGCGCTCCAGCCGAAGATCCAACAGGGCACGCTGGACGGGCTGTTCATTGCCAACCACGGCATGGTCAGCGTCTCCCCGCTGAGCGGGATCACCGTCTCCGGCCCGCTCCAGGTCGGCCGGAACACCTCGCACGTCACCGACCCCGCCTACGCCGACCTCCAGTCCCGCGCCTTCGCCGCCGCCGACGAGCAGGCCCGGGCCGAGGTCAACCACGACCTGTCCGAGTACCTGCTCACCGAGTCCTTCCACATCACCCTCGCGCACGCCTGGGAGACCTACGCCCTGGCCTCCTCGGTGCGCGGCGTGGCCACCAGCGCGCTCGGCTACCTGCGGCTCGACGACACCCGGCGCACCGCCTGACACACCGCCTGAGACGCCGCCGGACGTACCGCCGGGCGCCGTCGCCGCGCCGCACCGTCGGACGCACCGCCTGACGGCCGTCCCAGGGCGACCCCCACCGCCCTGGGGCGGCTCCTCCGACCCCCTTGGAGTACCCCCGTGCCCTACTGGACCAGAAAGGCGGCCGGCGCGCTGGCCACGCTCTGGCTCGCCTCCGTCGCCGTCTTCCTGCTGCTCCGCCTCGCCCCCGGCGACCCGGTCTCCGCCGCGCTCGGCGCCGAGGCCGACCAGGAGCAGCGCGACCGGCTCGCCGGCAGCCTCGGCGTGGACCGGCCGATGCCCGTCCAGTACCTGGGCTGGCTGCACGGACTGCTCACCGGGGACCCGGGCAGCTCCTTCCACTACCGGGAGCCGGTCACCCGGCTGATCGGCCAGAGCGTCGGCAGCACCGTCCAACTCGCCCTCGTCGCCGGGCTGCTGATGCTGGTCCTCGGCCTGCTGCTGGGCGTCGCGCTGGCCGCCGAGCGCCGCGGCCGGCTCGCCCGGGTGCTCGACCCGCTGGCCACCGCCCTGCTGGCGCTGCCGGTGTACGTCACCGCCGTGCTCTTCGTCTTCGTCTTCGCGGTCCTGCTGCGCCTGCTGCCCGCCGGCGGCGAGCGGGACCTGTTCACCGCGCCGGACCTCGCCGTCCAGTACCTCGCCCTGCCCGCCGTCGCGCTCGCGCTGCCGGGGGCGGCGGTGCTGGCCCGGCTGCTCGCCACCGAGCTGCGCCGCACCCGGCAGGAGGAGTTCGTGCTGACGGCCGTCGCCAAGGGGGCCTCGCCCCGGCGGGTCCTGGCGCGCCACGTGCTGCCCAACAGCCTGGCCCCGTTCTGCGTCGAATTCGGCCTGCACCTGGGCGAGTTGCTCGGCGGCGCGGTGGTCGCCGAACAGCTCTTCGCCCGGCACGGCCTCGGCCAGCTGCTGCTGGACGCCATCAACCAGCGGGACTACCCGGTCGCCCAGACCCTGATCATGCTCGCCGTCGCCGTCGCCGTACTCGTCCAGCTCGGCTCGGAGCTGCTGGTCGGCCGGCTCGACCCGCGGATCGCCCGCGCCGGCACCGGGGAGGACCGGTGACGAGCACCCTCGCCGTACGCCGCCGGCCCGCCCTGCCCGCGCTCCCGGCCGCGCTGCGCACCCGGCGCGGGCGCACCGGCGCGCTCCTCGTCCTCCTGGTGGTGCTGCTGGGGCTGCTCGGCCCGCTGCTCGCCGCCGACCCCTACCGGCAGGGCCCGGACGCCCTGGCCGGACCGTCGGCGGCCCACCTGCTGGGCACCGATGAGGTCGGCCGCGACCTGCTCGCCCGGGCGCTGGCCGGGATCCGCACCGAACTGCTGGTCTGCCTGCTGGCCGTCCCGGCGGCCGCCGTGCTCGGCACCGCGCTGGGCCTGCTCGGCGGGCTGAACCGGCTGCTGGGCGAGGCCGTCCAACGGCTGTTCGACCTGCTGCTCGGCCTGCACGGCGTCCTGCTCGGTCTCGCGCTCGCCCTGCTGGTGCGCCCGGGGCTGGGCACCGTGGTCGCCACCATCGTGCTCAGCGCGCTGCCCTCCTTCGGACGCCAGGCGCGGGCGGCCCTGCTCGCCCAGCTGGCCCGCGACCACGTGGTGGCGGCCCGGGTGCTCGGCGTGCCGCGCGGCCAGATCCTGCGCCGCCACGTGCTGCCGAACGTCGTCGACGCCACCACCGCGCTGCTGGCCGTCGCGATGGCGCACGCCGTCAAGACCGAGGGCGGCCTGAGCGTGCTGGGCCTCGGCATCCAGCCGCCCGCCCCCTCGCTCGGCACGATGATCAACACCGGCTCCAAGTACCTCTTCCTCCACCCGGGTTACGCCCTGGCGCCGGTCGTCCTGCTCGGCCTGCTGGTGTTCGGCCTGACCCTGCTCGCCGACTCGTTCAACCGGGAGAGACTGCGGTGACCACGACCGATGCCCTCACAACGGCCCGGGCCAAGACCGCCGTTGCCGTGCCGGGTTCGCCGCTGCTGGAGGTGCGCGGCCTGCGCGTCACGGCGGGCGGCGGCGAGGCGGTGCGCGGGGTGGACCTCACCGTGCGGCCGGGCGAGATCCTCGGCCTGGTCGGCGAGTCCGGCTCCGGCAAGACCCTCACCGCGCTGGCCGTCAACCGGATGCTGCCGCCGGGCTGCCGCACCACCGGCGGCGCCGTCCGCTTCGACGGCACCGACCTGCTGGCCCTGCCCGAGCCCGCCGTGCGCGCGGTGCGCGGCCGGCGGATCGGCATGGTCTTCCAGGACCCGCTGGCCCACCTCAACCCCCGGATGCCGGTCGGCCGCCAGCTCGCCGAGGCCGCCCTGGTGCACGGCGCGAGCCGCCGCGAAGCCCGGGCCCGGGCGCTCGAACTCCTCGACCTGGTCGGCATCGCCGAGCCCGCGCGCCGCTACCGCGACCGGCCGCACGAGTTCTCCGGCGGCATGCGCCAGCGCGTGCTGATCGCCATGGCGATGGCCAACCGCCCCGAGCTGCTGATCGCCGACGAGCCGACCACGGCGCTCGACCCGAGCACCCGGGTGGAGATCCTGGACCTGCTGGTCCGGCTGCGCGACGAGACCGGCACGGCCGTCCTGCTGATCACCCACGACCTCGGCGTGGTGGCCCGCAGCTGCGACACCGTCCAGGTGATGTACGCCGGACGGATCGTCGAACGGGCGCCCACCGCAGGCCTGTTGGCCGCGCCCCGGCACCGGTACACCGCCGGGCTGCTGGCCGGCGTGCCCCGGCTGGACGGCCCGCCCGGCGCGCCGCTCACCGTCATCGGCGGACGCCCGCCGGCAGCGGGGGAGGCGCCGCCCGGCTGCGCCTTCGCACCGCGCTGCGCGGCCGCCACCGACCGCTGCACGACCTCGGCGCCGGAGTGGGCCGACACCGGAGACTCCGGCTTTTCCTGCCATCGTCCGGTGGCACAAGCGGTGGTGACGGAACGTCAGATCGTCGAGGCGCGACGGGTGGAGCGGGCCGCCGAGCCCGTCCTGGTCGCCGAGGGCCTCACCGTGCGCTACGCCCGCCGCCGGCCCCCGGCGCTGGACGGCGTCAGCCTGGGCGCCGCGCCCGGCCGGGCGGTCGGGGTGATCGGCGAGTCCGGCTCCGGGAAGTCCACCCTGGCCCGCGCGCTGCTCGGGCTGGTCCGCCCGCAGGCCGGGACGGTCCGGGTGGACGGCCGGTCCTGGGCCGGGGCCGACCGCGCGGAGGAACGCGAACTGCGGCGCCGGGTGCAGCTGGTCTTCCAGGACCCGTACGCCTCGCTCAGCCCCCGGATGACGGTGCGCGAGGCGCTGGCCGAACCGCTGACGACCCACGGGCTGCGGGACCGCGACCCGCGCGGGCTGTGCGAGCTGGTCGGCCTGCCGGAGGCGGTGCTCGACGCCCGGCCGCACCGGCTCTCCGGCGGCCAGCGCCAGCGGGTCGCGATCGCGCGGGCGCTGGCCGTCGGCCCGCAGGTGCTGGTCGCCGACGAGCCGACCTCCGCGCTGGACGTCTCGGTCCAGGCGCAGATCCTCAACCTCTTCGCCGACCTGCGCGAACAGCACGGCGTGGGGCTGGTGTTCATCTCGCACGACCTCGCGCTGGTCCGGCACCTCTGTGACGAGGTGCTGGTGCTGCGGCACGGCCGGGTGGTCGAACGGGCGCCCGCCGCCGAGCTGTTCGCCGCCCCCGCGCACCCGTACACCCGGGAGCTGCTGGCGGCCGCCGGCGCTCCCGAACCGCCCCGCCCATGACCGGACCCTGGAGCCCCATGCCTGCCGTGAACCCCTCCCGCCGCCAACTCCTGCTCGGCACCGGCGCGGTGGCCGCTCTCTCGGTGCTCGGCCCGCCCGCCTCGGCGGCAGCCCCCGCCGCGCCCGCGGCCCGCGAGCCCGAGGTGACCGGACTCGGCCCCGGGAACAGCGACTTCCCCCTGATGAGCGCCACACTGATCGACGACACCCTGTGGATCGGCTCGCGCAACCTCGCCCCCGCCCGGGTGATCGGCTACCACCTGCCGACCGGCCGGGTCACCGCCACCGTCGACCTGCCCACCGGCAACTTCGTCCAGGGCTCGGCCGCCCACGGCGGCGTGCTCCACCTCGGCGTCACCGACGCCCCGGGCGCGGCCAACCTCTACCGCTACGACGGCACCCTCACCGCGCTCGGCAGCGTCCCCGGCGCCGACGTGCGGGACGTGGCCGTCGCGCCCGACGGGACGGTCTACGCGACCGGACGGCAGAAGGGCCGGGCCGCCGGCCCCGGCCTGTACGCCTGGAGCCCGGCCACCAGCGCCGTCACCGAGGTCGCCTCCCCGGCGCCGAACGCCACCCAGGGCCGCGCCGTCGCGGCCACCGCGACCCACGCCTACCTCGGCGTCGGCAGCAACCTCGCGGGCGGCGGCGGGGCGACCCGGGCCAGCCTGTACGCCGTCGAGCGGGCCACCGGCGCCGTCACCGACATCACCCCGCCCGACCTGCGCGGCGACACGATCATCCGCCGGATCACCGTCCTCGGCGACGACCTGCTGGCGGTCTCCACCGAAGGCGCGCCCGCCCACGTGGCGCTGCTCGACCCGGCCGACCACCGGGTGCTGCGCTCCTTCGCCGTCCCCGGCACCAAGAGCGTCACCAACTTCCAGCGCCGGGGGGACACCCTCTGGTTCACCTCCACCGAGCACGGCGTGCTGTGGCGCCACGACCTCGCCACCGGCGCGCTCGACCAGCTCGCCGTGCCGGTGCCGGACGGCAACTCCTGGGGCCTCGGCCGGCTCGGCGACACCCTCGCGGGCGTCACCGAGGGCGGCACCGTCTGGACCCTCGACCTCGGCACCGGGGCCGTCGCCACCCGGGACCTGGTCGAGGCGGGCGCCCCCGCCGCCGCCCAGCTCGGCATGTCGGTCGCGGCCCGCGCCGGGCGGGTCTACGTCGGCGGCAACGGCTCGCTCGCCCTGCACGACCTGGCCGCCGGGACCGTCCGCAAGCTCCCGGTGCCGGGCGAGGCCAAGGACACCGTGGTCCTCGACGACGGCACCCTCTACCTGGGCGTCTACTCCTCGCAGGGCATCTGGCGCTACCGGCCGGGAAGCGACCCGGCACCCGTCAAGGAGGCCGCGCTGCCGCAGGAGCAGAACCGGCCGCAGGTGATCCGCCGGGACCCGGACAGCGGCCTGCTGCTGCTCGGCGTCCAGGCCGACACCACCGGCGGCGGCTCCTTCGTCACCTACCGCCCGGGCAGCGGCCGGCCCACCGTGCACACCGACCCGCTCGGCCCCGAACAGCTGGTGCGCGCCGTCGCCGCCGGGCACGGCCAGGCCTTCCTCGGCGGCGACAACGCCCGGCCCACCGGCCCGCGCGGCGACCTGGCCGCCTGGGACCCGGTGGCCGGCCGCGAGCTGTGGCGCACCGCGACCGACCTCGGCGCGGGCGTCAGCAGCCTCGCCGTGCTCGGGAACACCCTGTACGGCCTGACCGTGAACGGCCGGGCGTTCACCGTCGACCTGTGCGGCTCGCGGCGGGCCGGGTTCGTGCCGGTGATCGGGCGGCGCGCCGACCTGGGGGCGGTGTCCGGCGCCAACCCGCGGCTGCTGGCGCTCGGCGGGGCCCTGTACGGGGTCAGCGAGCGGAGCCTGTTCCGGCTGGACCGCGACACCCTGGCCGCCACCGTGCTGGTCGGGCTGGACGCCGAGTGGTACAGCGGTGCCCGGCTGGCCGCGGACGAGCACGGCGTGCTCTACACGCTGCGCGGGCGCGAGCTGATCGCCGTCCGGCCGTAACGACCGCGAGGGAAGGGGCCGGCCCGGGTAGGCCGGCCCCTTTCGCGTCAGCGCGCGGCGTGCGGCACGAAGCGCGCGAACGGGTCGGCGACCTCCGCGCAGTGCCCGGCCAGCAGGCCCCGGAAGCGGTCGAGCAGCGCCGCGTGCCGGGCGTCGACCGCGAGGTTGACCAGCTCGCCGGGGTCGGCGGCGAGGTCGAAGAGCTGCTCCCGGTGGTCGCCCCAGGCGTAGCAGACGTACTTGTGGTGCCCGGCGCGGACCATCCGGCCCAGGGCGTTGTTGAAGCCGGGGATCTCCCAGCGGGTCTCGACCACCACGCTGTCGTGCGGCCGCGGCGCGCGGACGCTGCGGCCGGGCAGCCCGTCCGGCCCCTCGATCCCGGCCAGGTCGCAGAGCGTCGGGATGAGGTCCAGCCCGGCCGCGACCAGCCGCTCGTCGACCGCGCCGGCGGCCACCCCGGGGCCGGTGACCACCAGGGGCACCCGCACGCACTCCTCGTACAGGGCCCACTTCTGGTTCCAGCGGTGGGCGCCCGCGCCGTCGCCGTGGTCGGAGCTGAACACCACCACGGTCTCCCGGTCGCCGCCGCGCTCCGCCAGCGCGGCCAGCAGCAGGCCGATGTGCCGGTCCACCCGCTCCACCAGGGCGTAGTAGGCGTGCCGGTAGCGGCGCCAGTCGTCCTCCCGCCACTGCTCCGTCGGGTGGGTGTGCGGCTGGGCCAGCCGGGCCAGCCGGGGCAGCGCCGGATCGTACGGCCCGACCGGGAAGTTGGCGGGCAGCGGCGGGAGTTCGGGGACGGGCGGCGCGGCCGGGAGCGGGCCGGTGCGCGGGTCCTGGCCGCGGGCCCACTCGCAGATGCCGTGCGGCTCCAGGAAGGAGGCGACCAGCAGGAACGGCCGCTCGCGCGGCGCGCGGACGAACCCGGCGGCGGCGCGGGCGAGTCCGGCGTCGTCCCCGCCCGCCGGGTGGATCCGGCGGAAGCCCCGGTCGGCGGGCAGGTCCAGCTCCGGCAGGTGCCACTTGCCGCCGTAGCCGCAGTCGTACCCGGCCTCGGTGAACAGGCGCCCGAGCAGCGGGTCCTCGGGGCCGCCGGTGTTGCCGGTGACGCCGACGGTGCTGGGCAGGCGGCCGGTCATCAGGCTGGCCCGGGAGGGGGTGCAGAGCGGCTGGGCGCAGTAGGCGTTGGGGTAGCGGGTGCCGGCGGCGGCCAGCGCGTCCATCGCGGGGGTGCGCAGGTACGGGTTCCCGGCGGCGCCCATCGCGTCGGCGGTCTGCTGGTCCGTCAGGATCAGGACGACGTCGGGGCTCTGTGGATCCGGCACGGGTCAGGCCATCCGTTCGTAGGTGTGCGGGTCGAGCGCCCGGCGCAGCGGGGCCCCGTCCAGCCAGCGCTCGAACTCGCCGACGACCAGGTCGCCGAGGCGGCGGCGCTCCAGCCCCCGGCTGCCCGCCAGGTGCGGGGTGACGACCACGTTGGGCAGGGTGAACAGCGGTGAGCCGGGCAGCGGCGGCTCGGGGTCGGTGACGTCCAGCACGGCGAAGAGGTCCGGGCGTTCGGCGAGGACGGCCAGCAGCGCGGGCTCGTCCAGGACGGCTCCGCGCGCGGTGTTGACGAGCGTGGCGCCGGGCTTCATCGAGGTCAGCAGCCGCCGGTCGACGAGGCCTCGGGTCGCCGGGAGGAGCGGGGTGTGCACGCTCACCACGTCGGCGGCGGCGAAGAGTTCGTCCAGGCCGACGGCGCGCACCCCGGGCGGCACCGGGGCGTACGGGTCGTGCGCGAGGACCTCGACGTCGTAGCCGCGCAGCATCTCGCAGACCAGGCGCCCGGCCGCGCCGAGCGACAGGACGCCGACCGTGGAGCCGTACCCGCCCGGGGTGCGGGCGGCCGGGACGGCGGCGCGGGCGGCCCGGGCGTCGAGGACGTGGCGCCAGCCGCCCTTGAGGGCGTAGACGATCTGGGCCACGGCGAACTCCGCGACCGGGACGGCGTTGGCGTGGGCGGCGGTGACGATCGGGACGCCCGCCGCCCAGAACGCCTCCCCGGCGATCCGGCGCACCGAGCCGGCCGCGTAGAGCACCAGCCGCAGGCGGGGGAGCCGGGCCAGGGCGTCGGCGTCCAGGACGGGCCCGCCCCAGCCGGTGAACAGCACCTCGACGGCCCGCAGCGCCTCCGGCGCGGCGGCGGCCAGCCGCTCGGCGCTCCACACCCCGTCGGGCGAGGCCGGGTCGGCCAGCACCTCGGCCCGGGCGGCGACCCGGGCGCGGGCCCGCGGGCCGTAGACGTCGGGGAAGCGCTCCGGGTCCATCGCGAAGGCGGCGGTGGGCATCCGGTTCTCCTCGGGTCGCTGACGCACAAGGAGTTTCTATCACAGTGAGAAATAGTGGGAGGAGGCGGTAGAGCCGGCCGGGCCCCGGACCTCAGCGGGTGATGAACGTCGCCCCGTCCGCGAGCCGGACCGCCGCCGCGGCCGCGCCGACCAGCTCGGTGGTGGTGCTGTGCACGACCACCAGGCGCGGCAGGACCGGCACCCGCCCCTGCAGCCGGCTCTCGATCGCGGCCGGCAGCTCGCCCCCGCTCTCCCAGAACAGCCGCCCGCCGAGGGCGATCAGCTCCGGCGCCAGCACCGTGCTCAGGTTGGCCACCAGCAGCGCCAGGTCGTCGGTGAGCTCGCCGATCAGCCGGACCGCCGCCGGGTCGCCCTCGCGCCCCAGCCGGAACAGCCCCGCCACCCGCTCGGCCGGGGTGCCGGACACCGTCAGACCGGCCTCGGTGATCCGCCGGTCCACCGCGTGGTCGCCGATCCTCGCCTGGGTGTCGCCGGTCCGCCCGAGCGGCCGGTCCAGCGCCGCGTGCCCGGCCATCAGGTGGCCCAGCGCCCCGGCCGCGCCCAGCCGGCCGCGGTGCAGCCGGCCGTCCAGCACGATCCCGGCGCCGACCTCGATGCCCACCACGACGGCCGCCAGGTCGCCCACCCCGGCCGCGGCGGGCGACTCCCGCACGGCCAGCGCGACCAGGTTGACGTTGCTCTCGACCGCCACCGGGACGCCGTAGCGCTCCTGGAGCAGCACCCCCAGCCGCAGCCCGGGCCAGTCCAGCGCGGGCGCGAACTCGACCAGCCCGATGCGGTCCCGGACCACCCCGGGCACGCCCACGACGAGGGCGCGGGGGGCGCCCGCGTGCCGCCCGGCCCAGTCCCGCAGGCCGTCCACCAGCGCGAGCAGCGGGCCGGTCAGCTCGTCGGCCGCGATCTCCCGCGGCCGGTCCGGGCCGGGGAACGCCCAGTGGTGCTCGGCCTCGTGCAGCACCGTGCCGTCCAGCGCGGCCACCACGCCGACGATCCGGCGCGGGCGCACCGCGATCGCCAGCACGGTCTGCGCGCGGGCGTTGTACCGGATCAGCTGCGGCGGCCGGCCGCCGCTGGACGGCGCCCGCTCCGTCTCCACCTCCACCAGCCCCTCGGCCCGAAGCACCTCCACCAGCCGGTGCACGGTCGCGGTGCTCAACCCGCTCTCGGCGGCCAGCCGCTGCCGGGACAGCGTGCCGTGCCGGCGCAGCACCTCCAGCAGGACGGTCTGGTTCACCTGGGCGACGGTCTGCGTCGTGGCGGTGGCGGGGGTACGGCTCGGGGGCATCGCGCGCTCCTCGGACCGGGCCGGGCCCGGACGGTCAGGACTTTGTCTCAGCTTGAATATATCCTTGGCCCGGCCCGCTCCGCCCTCCTCGCCCGCGCGGGTCGCCCTGCCCGCCCTGCCCTGCCCGCCCTGCCCTGCCCTGCCCGGGGCGCCCGACGAACGACGGAGCCGCCGTGCCGCTCGCCCTCTCCACGCTCGGCCTCCCCGGGCTCCCGCTGGCCGGGGCCGCCCGGCTCGCCGCCGAGCACGGCTGGGACGGGCTCGAACTGCGCTGCGCCGAGGGCGAGTCCGTCCACCCGGCGATGACCCCGGGGGAGCGCCGCAGCGCGGCCCGCGTCCTGCGCGCTCACGGCCTCACCCCGCTCGCGCTCGCCTCCTACGTCGGCGTCGCCGCCCCCGGTCCGGACCGCCCGGTGACCGACGCGCTCCGCACCCACCTGCGGCTCGCCGCCGACCTGGGCGCGGCCGGTCTGCGGGTCTTCCCGCGCGGCGGCGACGGCCCGCGCGCCGAGGCCGACGACCGGGCCGTCCGGCGGCTCGCGGAGGTCGCGGAGGAGGCCCGGCGGCTGGGCGTACGGGTGCTCGTCGAGACCCACGACTCCCACCGGGGCGGCCGGGCGGTGGCCGGGCTGCTGGCCCGGGTCGCCGACCCGGCCGTCGGCGCCCTGTGGGACCTGATGCACACCCACCTGGCCGGCGAGACCCCGGCCGGGACCCACGCGGCGCTCGCCCCGTACCTCGGCCACGTCCAGGTCAAGGACATCGCCGGCCCGCACGACCGCACCCCGCTCCCGCTCGGCGCCGGCGTCCTGCCGATCGCCGACTGCCTGCGCCTGCTGCCGCCGGACACCTGGGTCTGCTGGGAGTACGAGGCGCCCTGGCACCCGGCGGCCGCCCCGTTGCCGCCGCTGCTCCCCGCGGGCGCGGCCTTCCTCGCGGCCCTGCACCGCCCGTCGGGCTGAGCACCCCGCCCGCCGGGGCACACGGGTGCGGGGCGCCGGCCAGGCCGACGCCCCACACCCACGCGGCACCGCGGCCGCTCAGCTGTGCATCACGTCGTACTTCGAGGCCTCGACGAACTGCGGGGCCCACTTCTGCTTCAGGCGCAGGCAGTACCGGTTGAGCAGATCGGCGAACGGCCCCATCGGGCGGCGGAAGTCGACGATCACGATGACCCTGGGCTCGTCGCTGTGGTTCTCCACCTCGTGCTCGAACGAGACGTCCAGGACCGTTCCCTCGCCCTCCCGCCAGGTGTAGTAGTCGCGGTCGAGCCTGATCCGCGGCGGGTTGTCCTTCGGGATCCGCAGGCCGAGGTGGTAGCGCAGCACACCGGCGTACGGGTCCCGGTGGGCCGGCAGGCCGACGCCCGGGTCCAGGATCGAGATGAACGCGTTGACCACGTTGGGCGTGGACATCGCGAAGTCGAGCAGCGCCGGGCAGTCCTTCCTGGCCAGCTCGTTGGGCCGGCCGTACATGTAGGCGTAGTAGAGGCGCCAGTCCTCCGAGACCTGGGCCGCGCGCACGGGGTCGAAGGTCCCGTAGGTCGGGATGCTCGTGCGGCTCAGGAGCGCGTCCACCTCCGCCCGGACGGCGGGGTAGACGGCCTCCAGGGCGCGTACCTCGGGAAAGACCGTGCGCGGGGGGATGATCCGCGGGCGGCCCTCGCCGCCCGCACCGCGCAGGAAGATCCAGTTGGTGACGGCCCGAAAACGCGGGTGGTTGACGCTGGGTGAGCCTTTCATCGTCCGCTCCCGATTCCGTGTGTCCTGAGACGTGTCATGAGTCGATGGCGATGGCTTGGTGGGGTGGCGGGGTGGTGAACCCGGCGATGTACCGGCCGGCTCCGAGCACCGCCACCAGGACGATCCAGCCCGCGACCGGCGCGGCGGTGACCAGGCCGGCGACGAGCAGCGGGCCGGCCGCGCCCTGGGTGGTCTCGCCGAGGACGCAGGCGCTCTGGTAGAAGCCGTGCTCGTCGGCCGCCGCGAGCACGGCGGACAGGCCCCACTCGCCCGCGGCCTCCAGCAGTTCGCCGCCGGTCAGCGCGATCGTGGCCGCGACGAGCAGGACGACCTGCCAGCCGGTCGGCGCGAACCGGACCAGGCCGAGCAGCAGGCAGCAGCCCGCGGTCCACACCGCGGAGTTCCGGAAGCAGCGCAGCGCTCCCTCGCGCGTCGCCGCGCGCCTGCTCACGGCCAGCTGACCGCCCACGGCGATCAGCGAGTTGAGCATCACCAGCCAGCCCAGCACGGACACCGGCACCGAGGCGTGCCGGGTGACCCAGAGCGGCAGCACGGTGCTGAGCAGCGTCGTGTGGACCGTCAGGATCCCCGTCGCCGCGGCCAGTGCGCCGCCGGTGCGCAGACTCCGCGTGCCGACCACCCCCGGTGCGCGGACGGAGGGGGAGCCGCGCCGGCCGGCGCCGAGCGAGGTGGTGGCGAAGCACGCCGCCATGACGAGGTAGCCGCCGCCGATCAGCAGGTAGGCGGTCTCGTAGGCGGACGGCGAACGGGAGGCCAGCAGCCGTACGGAGCACAGCGCGCCGAGGGCGAACCCGATGTTGGTGACGGTGCGCGCCCAGGCGAGCGCCTTGACGCTGTCGCCTCCGGCGCCGGCCAGCATCGCGCGGCGGACCACGTTGCCCGCGCTGTCGAAGCCGCCGGCCACGCAGAGCACGAGCAGCAGGGCCCACGGCGTGTGGACCCGGGCCGAGAGCGGGACCAGCAGCGCCGCGCAGACGGCGGCGACGCTGCCGACGGCGCGGCCCCGGCCCCGGTCGACGAGCAGGCCGGTCGGGACCGCCACCGCCGCCGAGGCCGCCCCCCAGAGCGTCAGGCCGGCCGTCGCGAGCAGCGGCGTCAGCCCGACGATCTGCAGCAGGTAGACCATCACGGTGGCGAGGAAGGCGCCCTTGCCGACGGACAGCACGAGGGTGGCCGAGAGCAGCGCACCGGTCCGCTCGGGCGGCCTGACCCGGGCCGCCGCCGCTACGCGGGCGAGCACAGCCCGCCCCGGGAGGCCTGCCAGGTACGGGCCGTGCCGTCCGGCTGCCCGAAGGTGAACCGCAGCGGGGCCAGGCAGCGGTCCAGGGCCCGGAGCATCGCCGCGTGGTCCGCCGCGCCGCCGCGCAGGAAGTCCAGCCGCATCGTCATCACGCTCGGTTCGAGTTCGCTGCCCACCGGCACCCGGGTGACGTAGTCGACGAGGCCCGGCTCCCGCTCGGCCTCCCGCACCCCGTCCACCCGGCGGAGCGCGCCGCCGGCCAGCGGCGGCAGGTTCCAGTACTGGAAGGCGACGTCCCCGGGGGCGGGTGCCGACGGTTCGACCGGCTGTCCGCAGGCCACCGCGATGCCCAGCTCCAGCAGGTCCAGGCCGGTGGTCCGCCGGTGCAGGTCGGCGATGAAGGCGCCGAGCCGCCCGTTGACCTCGATGATCCGCGGGCCCCGCGCGGTGAGCTTGATCTCGGTGTGCACCAGGCCCCGCCGGATGCCGAGGGCGCGGGCCGCCTCGGTGGCCAGCCGGGCGACCTCGCCGCTCTCGGCGGGGGACAGCTGGGAGGGGAAGAACTGGCCCTGCTCGCGGAACGGGTCGAGCAGCGGGAACTTGCCGGTGACGCCGAGCGTGTGGACCGCGTCGTCGGCGACGAGCGACTCCACGGACACGTAGTCGCCGAAGTCGCCCTCGTCCCGGCCGCGCAGGTACTCCTCGACCACGAACGGGCGCTCGGCGGTGGGCGTCAGCTCCGCGGGGTAGCCCTCGGCGTCCGCCACCAGGTGGGTGTCGCGGCTGCTGTGGCTGTGGACCGGCTTGACGACCACCGGACCGGCCAGTTCCCGTACCGCCGCCAGGGCCTCCTCCCGGCTCGTCACCGGGATCGACCGGACGGCGTCCACACCGGCTCGCGCCAGCCGTCCGCGCTGCGCCCGCTTGTCGGTGAGCAGGGTGACCGTCTCGGCCTCGTGGAACAGCAGTCCCAGCCCGTCGCCGAGCCGCGCGGTCAGCGGGACCAGCGGCTCGCTGAACGTGGTGATGCCGCAGGGCCGGTGGGGACGCAGCAGGGCCAGCGCCGGCTCCGGCGCGTCGGGCTCGCACTCGACGACCGGCCCGAACCCCTCGTACGCCGCCCGCTCCGGCGCCCCCAGGGCGCCGGCGACGGCCACGAAGACCGGGCGGAGGCCGCGGGCCCGGACCGCCGCGGCGATGGCGGCGGGGCCGACGGCCGCGCCCGGGACGACAGCGACGACGACGGTGCTCATCTCTCACCTGACTCTGTGTCGGACAACCGGTAGACCTGGTCCTTGAGCTCCTCGATGCGCCGGTGGTCGCGGTGGATCGCGTCCGCGGTCCCGGCGCACTGGAAGATCCTGAGCGTGCTGGAGTAGAGGTCGACGGTCGGCCGGATCCGGTCCCCGGGCCCGAGCTTCAGGTTCAGGCCGAACACGCTCTCCAGCCCGGCGATCCGCCGCACCGCCCGCTCGTCGATGCTCTCGACCACGCCCGACAGCGTGGTGGAGGTCGTGCAGCAGACGGCCTCCTCGAACTTGTGGTAGCCGCGGCCCGCGTACTCGGCGGCGAACCGTTCGGGCCGCAGGTACGCGAGCGCGCTGAGCGTCGCCTGGTTGGCGCCGGTGCAGCGGTCGTGGAACCCGGGGTGCATGTTCCCGGCGATCCGCGAGCCGACCTCCACCAGCGCCGGCCCGTCGGCGGTGACGATCACCTCGGCGTGGCTCGGCCCGTGGCGGACCCCCAGCGCGGCGAGCGCCCGGTCCACGTAGTCGGTCAGCTCGGCCGCCGGCGGCTCGGCCGGCGACAGCAGGCGCTCGCGGTCGTAGATGTTGCGGCCCGAGGGCAGCAGGCGCTTCTGGTACTCCCACACGCCGCACACGTAGCGCCGGCCCTCGTGGGAGACCATGTCGACGACGTACTCCGTCCCCTCCAGGTAGGACTGGACGAGCGCCTCGCGGTTGGGCGAGCCGTAGATCGTCTCGGTGTCCAGGACGGCCTTCGCCGCGGACCGCACCTGCTCGGCGTCGGCGCAGACGACGACCCCGTCGCCGGCGGCGGAGTCGAGCGGCTTGACGACCACCGGGTAGCGCCCGGCGCGCTGCGCCCAGTCCACCAGGGCCTGCGGGTCGCCGCTCTTGAACTGGTCGGCGCAGTGCAGGCCGGCGGCGCGGAGCACCTCGATCATCCGGTACTTGTTCCGGCGGGCCTCGGAGAGCTCCGTCCCGTTGGTCGCGAGGCCCAGCCGCTCCGACAGCCGGTCCGCGAGCAGCACGCCCGGCTCCTGTCCGGCGAGCACGCACACCGGTGCGTACCGCGCCAGCTCCGCCACCGTCCGGTCGAGGTCCTCGTGGACGATGTTCGCCCGGTAGACGGTCAGGTCCGGGGCGGGCATGGAGGGCATGAGCCCGGGGGTGCTCTGGACGTGCACCAGGTCCGCACCCAGGGCGGTGAACTCCGGTGGCAGGTAGCCGCCGGAGGTGTAGGCGTCGACCAGTACGGCGACCGGCCTGAGCTGTGACAACGTTCCTCCTCGTCATGTCGGTCGGACGGAGCCCGCCGGGCGGACGGCCTCAGCGCGGAAGCCTCCGCGGCGTGCTCCTCCGGGTGGTGCGGGGCACTCAGACCTTCTGACGGGTGGGGCGGAGCCGGATGTCGTCGAGGTGCACGTGGGTCGGGCGGCCGACCGCGAACTCGACGACCGACGCGACGTCCTCCGGGGTCAGCAGCGGCCCGCTCTCGGCGGCGACCGCCTCGAACCACGCGCTGTCGTAGCCGGCGGCGTCCTGGAAGCCCGAGCGGACGAAACCGGGCTCGATCAGGGTCACCCGGACGTTGTGGGCGCAGACCTCCTGGCGCAGCGCCTCGACCAGCGAGTGGACGGCGAACTTGGTCGACCCGTACACCGGGTTCGCGGCCGAGACCTGCCGTCCGACGGTCGAGCCGATGACCACGATGTCGCGGACCCGCCGCCCCCCGTCCAGCTCCGCCTGCCGCACGAACTCGGCCGCGGCGTCCCGGAGCTGGTGGAGGACGGCGAGGACGTTGACCTCGATCAGCCGCTCCCAGCGGGTGGGGTCCGAGCCGAGCACGGTGCCCGGCAGGCCGTGCCCGGCGCAGGCGACGAAGATGCTCGCCGCCTCCCACTCCGCCGCGGCCGCGGCCAGCAGCTCCCGCGCGTGCCCGGGCGTCGTCACGTCGCCCGGGAAGGGCCGGACCGCCCCCGGGGCCTGGTCCGACTCGGCCGCCAGGTCGGCGAGCCTCCTGCCGTCGCGGCCGGTGGCCAGCACCCGCACGCCCTGCCGGGCGAAGCGCGCGGCGATCGCGCGCCCGATTCCGGAGGAGGCCCCGGTGACCACGGCGACCCGCTTCTCGTCCATGTCTGTTCCCTGTCTGTCGTCCATGTCGGTTACCTGGTGCCCGCGGAGGGGAGCTCGCCCTGCTGCCCGAGGCCGGTGAAGAAGGCGTGCAGCCAGGAGCCCGTCACCTCGGGGAACTCCACCCCCAGCCGGGCCAGCAGCCGCCGGGTGCGGGTGTGGTCGTACCGCACGTTGCGGTCCGGTCGGCCGGCCCAGAAGTGCGCGAGCGAGAGCTGCTCCCCGCCGTCGCCGAGGTAGCGGCCGAACAGCTCCGCGAAGCCTTCCGCCCCGTCCTCCGCCAGGGCGTACCCCTGGTCGCGCAGGACCGTGAAGAGCCGCTCGTAGGACACCTCGTGGTGGGTGTCGAGGTGGAAGGTGCCGCCCCGCACCCGCGCGCTGCGCGAGATCTCCAGGATGCCCCGCGCCACCACGTCCACCGGGCTCAGCGCGAGGGTCAGGGCGCCGACCCGGGGCACCCGGCCGATCCGCACCGACGCCCGCAGCAGCTGGACCAGCCGGTTGTCGCCGCCGTTGCGCTGGAAGCGGCCGGACACCGAGTGGCCGCTGACGTTGCCGGAGCGGTAGACGAACGCGTTGCCGCCCTGGGTGGCGAAGCCCTGCACGAGGCGCTCGGCGTCGTACTTGCTGCGCTCGTACTCGTTGAGGAACTCCTGGCCGATGTCCAGGCTGTCCTCCGAGAAGACGGCCGGCTCGCCCGGCGCGCCGCCGCCGCAGACCGCGAGCGTCGAGACGTAGTGCAGGTCCTTGGGCCGGCCGGTGGTCGCCAGCCGGATCATCGCCCGCACCGGCTCGGTGTTCTGCCGGTCGAAGGACTCGCGGTCGCCGAACAGCCTGGTGTCGGCGGCCAGGTGGTAGAGCGCCTCCGCCTCGTGGCACAGCCGTCGGTAGTCCGGCTCGGCGAGGCCGAAGTCCGGCTCGGCGAGGTCGCCGGCCAGCACGGTGAGCCGGTCGGCGTACTGGTCGAGGCGACCGTCCGGGACGTACCAGGCGTAGGCGTCCGCCAGGCGCTCGGCGGGTGTCCGGCCCTCCTTCGCGCGCACCAGGCAGACCACCTTCGACCGGGTGCGGGTCAGCAGGAGGTCGAGCAGGTGCGCGCCGATGAAACCGGTCGCGCCGGTGAGCAGGACGGTGCCGTACTCGCGGACGGACCCGGCGGGCGGCTCGCACTCCAGGGCGCCCGGCACCTGGGCGAGGAGCCCGGTGCTCGATCCCGACTCCAGCACGAACCGGCCGTCGGCGGGCGGGAGCCCCGCGCCGCGCAGCAGGTGGTCGCGGGTGGCGCGGGCCAGGTCGAGCATCCGCTCGGGGTCGTGGCGCGCGGGCGTGTAGGACAGGTCGGCCACCAGCTGCCCGTCGTGGACGCGCGCCGTGAGCTTGAGGCCGTAGCCGCGGTCGTTCTCCGGGCCGCGGACCGGCCCCACCGGGTGGCGCGAGGGCCGCAGGTGCAGGTCGTCGCCGAAGGGCAGGGCGAACGGGCCGAGGTAGTTGAAGCAGACGTCGGCCCGCTGCGGCTGCTCGTGCAGGCCGTAGGCGACCCCGAGGGCGGGCACCTCGGCCAGGGCCGCCGCCGCGGACTTGCCGGTGGCGGCGAGATCCCCGGCGACGGTGCGCACGCTGACGGGGAACGTCGAGGTGAACCAGCCCACCACGCGGGAGACTTCGAGCGTCTCGTCGAAGCAGATCCGGCCGTGGCTCTCCACGTCCGCGACGAGTTCGTCCGTGCCGAGCTGCTCGGTGAGCGCCTGGGCGAAGGCGCCCAGCAGCGCCGCGTGGGCGGGGATGCCGGAGCGGGCCGCGGCCTCGGTCAGGACGGCGCTCTGCGCGCGCGAGAGCCGGAACCAGAGGGCCTGGGCGTCGCCCTCGCGGTTGTCGCCGGGGGCGCCGGGCCGTGGCGCGACGGCGGGCAGCCGGGCCAGGGAGTCGAAGTGCGCGAGGTCCCCGCGCAGTTGCGCGGCCCGGTCGCGCAGGTGAGTGGCCCACTGGCCGAAGCCGGTCGGGCCGGGGGCGGTGGTGGGCTCGCCGCCGCGCAGCCGCTCGCTGTAGCAGCGGCTGAGGTCGCTGACGACGATGCGCCAGGAGACCGCGTCGATCGCCAGGTGGTGGCAGATCAGCAGCAGTTCGGCCCGGCCGTCGCCGAGGAAGAGGTGCACCTTGAAGAGGTTGCCGTCCGCGATGCGGATCTCCCGCTGGAGGGCGGCCGCGACGTCCCGGACGGTCCGGGCGGCCGGGCCGTCCTCCTCGGGCAGCCGGGACCAGCTGAACGCGTCGGCGGGATCGACGAGTTCGCGCCGCCGGCCGTCGGCTCCCGGGCGGAACGCGGTGCGCAGCATGGGGTGCAGGCCCACCACGTCGGCGACCGCGGCGGCCAGCTCGGCCGGCCGCGGCGTGCTGTCGGTCTCCAGCAGCAGGGCCTGGTTCCACTGGTCGGGCTGGGCGAACTCCTGCCGGAAGAACCAGGTCTGGGCGGGGGAGAGCGCACGGTCGTCCGCGACGACCCGGGCGGCGGACGCGCGGCCGTGGTCGTCGCCCCCGCGGTCCTCCCGCAGCCGGGTGGCCAGGGCGGCCGCCGTCGGCTCGGCGAGGAACGCCGCGGCCGACACCCGGTAGCCCTTGGCCTGGAGGTCCGCGATGACCTGGATGGCGTCGATCGAGCTGCCGCCGGCCTGGTCGAAGTCCTGGTCGACCGCGAAGTCGCCGTGGCCCAGGTGCCGTTGCCAGGAGGCGAGGACGTCGGCGAGCACCGGGTCGCCGCCGTCGGCGGCGGGGTCGGACGGGCGGGGCGTGCGCTCGGCGAGCCGTGCTTCGAGCAGCTCCCGGAGGGCGGCCTGGTCGGTCTTCCCGTTGGCGTTGCGCGGGAAGGCGTCGAAGGCCTCGATCCGGTCGGGGACCATGTGCGCGGGCAGCAGCTCCCGCAACTCCCGTCGCAGCGCGGCCGGTTGGACCGCCGGACGGCCGTCGGCGGCCGGCACCACGGCGGCGACCAGCATCGCCCGGTCCCTGGTGAGCAGGACGGCCACCGCGTCGGCGACCGCCGGGTGCCGGCGCAGGCCCGCCTCGACGTGGCCGAGTTCGATCCGGTACCCGCTGACCTTGACCTGCCGGTCGCCCCGGCCGAGGAACTCCAGCACGCCCCGGGAGTCGGCGCGCACCCGGTCGCCGGTGCGGTAGGCGCGTCCGAGGGCCGGGTCGAGCCGCGCGAGGTCGTCCGTGAAGGCCGCCGCGGTGGCCTGCGGGTCGTCCCGGTAGCCGAGCGCCACCGACGGGCCGGCGATGTACAACTCGCCCACCGCGTCCCGGTCGTGGAAGGTCCCGTCGTCGGCGCGGACCAGGAGCCGGGTGCGGCCCAGCGGGGTGCCGATGGGCACGGAGGCGCCGTCGAGGGCGTCGAGGTCGCCCGCGGCGGTCAGCCGGTGCGCGGCGACGCCCACCGTCGCCTCGGTGGGCCCGTAGTGGTTGACGAGGTTCCGGGTGACACCGGAGTCGAGGATCCGGCGGGCCAGCGGCAGCGCCAGCAACTCCCCGCCGAGCAGCAGGAAGCGCAGCCCGGGCCGGGTCGTCCCGTCCTGCCCGAAGGCCCGGAAGACCACGCTCCAGTGCGAGGGGGTGGTCTTCAGGACGTCCACCCGGTGGTCCTGGAGGTAGCGCAGGAGCGCCGCCGGGTCGCGCCGGGTGGCGTCGTCCACCAGGTGCAGCGTGCCTCCGGTCCACAGCGGGAGGAACAGGCAGGTGTTGCCGAGATCCGCGGCGAGCGTGGTCACGTGCGCGTAGGAGAGCGGTTCGGTGATGTCGAGCCGCTGGAGCAGGGACTCGGTGTAGTGCCGGATGTTGGCGTGCGAGACCTGTACGCCCTTGGGCACCCCGGTGGAGCCCGAGGTGTAGAGCACGTAGGCCGTGTCGTCGTCGGCGGGCCCGAGTGCCGCGGGCCCGTCGGCGGGGGCCGGCGGGGGCACGAGGCCGCCGCCGGCCTCGTGCCCGTCCGCCACCCGCAGTCCGGACCGGCGCAGCTCGCCGTGGTGGCGCGGCTCGGCGAGCACGAGGTCGGGGGCGGCGAGGGCGAGCCGGTTCGCCCCCTCGGCGACCGGCTCGGTGGGCTCGACGAGGGTGAAGGCCGCGCCGGCGCCGAGGACCGCCAGCTGGGCGACCACGGCGTCGGCCGTGCGGTCGAGATGGATGCCGACCAGACAGCCGCGACCGATGCCCGACGCCCGCAACAGGCCCGTCAGACGGTCCGCCCTGGAAGCGAGTCGGGCGTAGGTCAGACGTTCCCGACCCACGACGACGGCCGTTCGATGCGGGTGGGTTCGCGCGTGTGCGCGGACGAGCGCCGGGAGCATGCCGAAGTCCTCTCTGCGTGTCGACGGTCGATTCGAAGGCTGTGGCGGGAGCGGCGTCAGCTCCAGTAGACGAGCGGTTCCTTCGGGCCCTTGGTGGCGATGAACGCGGCCGCGCCGACCCGGTGTTCGTCCTCGCCGCTGGTCACCGCGTGCAGCATCCGGGGGCTGAAGATGATCAGGTCGCCGGCCTCGGGGTGGATCACGTGGACCGGGGGCTCCACGGAGTCGGGCTGCAGGCCCTCGACGTCGAGGATCGTCGCGGTCTCCTCCGGGGTCGGCTCGCGCAGCCAGAGGTGCAGGTCGCCGCCCTTCTTCGGGACCTGGAGGTAGACGTTGGCGACCAACTGGTTGAGCACGCCCGCGATTTCGGGGGCGTCGGTCTCCTGGTCGATCGCGTCGTTGTGCGGGTAGAACTTCGAGGTCGAGGGCTGGAAGACGCGGAAGGCGCCGACGAAGCAGGCCCGCTCGCGCAGCCGCAGCAGGTTGGCGCCGGCCGGCCACAGTTCCTGCAGCTCCAGGCGCACCCGGTCGATCGGCGAGAGGTACGGGTGGAACATCGAGCGGACGTCCTCGATGGCCGGCAGGGCGCTGTCGTGGTACTGCTTCGTCAGCTCGGCGTCCCACTTGGTGTCGATGTGCGGCATGTACACCCGTCCGACACTGCTGGTGTACTGCTTGTGGTAGTGCCCGAGCGCCTGGTGGTTGATCGCCTTCTGGGCGACCTGCTCGGCGATCTCGACGGGGTAGTAGCCGCGTACGTGGATCGCGCCGATCTCGCGCTCGGCCAGCTGGAGCAGGGTCCGGGCGGTGAGTTCGGTGGCGATCTCGTTCGTTGCCGACCTGACGACGTGCGCGGTGGCGGTCATGAGCGTGCTCCTGGGAAAGCGACGGGACAGGACTGTGCGCGCGCCTCCGGCGTTCAGCGGGGCGTTGGTGCGGTGGAGGCGTCGGAGGGGCCGCCGGCGGTGCCGTGACGCGTGAGCGGCACGGCGGACACGTCCGGCGCGGGTCTCGGCCGCGAGGACGCGTGGAGCGGCACGAGGAGTGGAACGGCGGTCGGCCGCGGGGGCGTTCGGAGCCCTGGTTTCCGCCGCGTCCCTCCGTTCCGTGACACCGGGCCCCCGGTGTCAGCGCTCGATCACCGTACCCCAGACAATGTGACAGTACAATGTCATGTTGTCCGAAGGGGCTGTGATCAGCCACTGGTGACGGATGGTCAGCAGTTCACGGACGGGACCGGACGGCGGGCGGTGGCGTGCCCGGGCCGGCCGGTGCGTAAGGTGGGTCCGCCGATGATCGTCCGCATGCCGGGAGGCCTCATGACCAGCACGCCAGCCGCCGACGCCCCGCTCCCGGTCGGGGTGATCGGCCTCGGCGACATCGCCCAGAAGGCCTACCTGCCGGTGCTCACCGCGCTGCCCGGGCTCGACCTGCGGCTGATGACCCGGGACGCGGCCAAGCTCGACCGGCTCGGCGAGACCCACCGGATCGCCCCCGAGCGCCGCTTCACCGACCTCGGCGCGCTGATCGACAGCGGCATCCGCGCCGCCTTCGTGCACGCCGCCACCGACCAGCACGTCCCGATCGTCGAGCGGCTGCTCACCGCCGGGGTGGACGTCTACGTCGACAAGCCGCTCGACTACACCCTGGACGGCGCCCGCCGCCTGGTCGACCTCGCCGACCGCACCGGCCGCTCGCTGATGGTCGGCTTCAACCGCCGCTACGCGCCCGGCTACGCCCAGGCCAAGGAGCGCCCGCGCGACCTGATCGTGCTCCAGAAGAACCGCGAGGGCCTGGCCGAGGCGGCCCGCACCCTGGTGTTCGACGACTTCATCCACGTCGTGGACGTACTGCGGTTCCTGGCCCCCGGCGAGATCGAGCACGTGGACGTCCGCGCCCGCACCCGGGACGGGCTGGTCGAGCACGTGGTGCTCACCCTCGGCGGCGAGGGCTTCACCGCCCTCGGCATCATGAACCGGGTCTCCGGCTCCACCGAGGAGGTGCTGGAGGTCTCCGGCGGCGACTCCAAGCGCGAGGTGCACAACCTGGCCGAGGTGGTCGACCACCGCGGCCAGCCGACCGTCCGCCGCCGCGGCGACTGGGTGCCGGTGGCCCGTCAGCGCGGCATCGAGCAGTGCGTGCTCGCCTTCCTGGCGGCCGTCCGCGCCGGGCGCACCCTGGACGCCCACGACGCGCTGCGCACCCACGAGCTGTGCGAGCTGGTCGTGGAGCGGATCGAGGCTTCCTGGGAGTCCGCTGGGAGCGGGCTGTGAGAAACCCGGGCTGAGCGGCCGTCACGTCACCTGCGGGGAACCGTCCGTTCACCGTCGGGGTCTTGTCGGGGCATTTTCTACGCGCGTATCTTGAGGGGCGCCGCGGGGGGCGGGAGACCGTCCTCCGCTTCTTCGCCACGCGAGCAGCGCGCGTTCGACGCGCGCCTCCGCCCGGACCGCCGTGCCACGACCGTGCCGCACGACGGAGCTAGGAGCCCTGCCCCGGTGACCACCGCCCCCGCCTCCCGCCCCCGCAGAACCCTGCTGCGCGCCGCCCTGATCCCGGCCACGCTGGCCGCCTCGCTGGTGCTCGTCCCGCTGCCGGTGGCGAACGCCGCCGCGCCCGCGACCCCGGCCCCGACCGAGGCCGGCCCGCTGCGGATCCACGACATCCAGGGCAGCACCCGGATATCCCCGCAGGCCGGCAAGCCCGTCACCGGAGTGCCCGGCATCGTCACCGGCGTGCGCGCGTACGGCAGCGTCAAGGGCTTCTGGCTCCAGGACCCGAACCCCGACGCCGACCCGGCCACCAGCGAGGGCATCTTCGTCTACACCGGCGGCAACCCGACCGTGCAGGTCGGCGACTCGGTGCTGGTGAGCGGCAAGGTCACCGAGTACTACCCGAACTACAGCGGCGGCTCGCAGTCCATCACCGAGATCACCGCCCCCGGCATCACCGTCCTGTCGGCCGGCAACCCGCTGCCCGCCCCGGTGGTCGTGGACACCCGCAACATCCCCGGCACCTACGCCCCGCCGGCCGGCCCGGACGGCTCCATCGACGGCGGCACGCTCCAGCCGGAGAAGTACACCCTCGACTTCTACGAGTCGCTGGAGGGCATGCTCGTCCAGGTCAAGGACGTCCGGGTGGTGCAGGCGACCGACAAGTACAACGAGCTGTGGGTCGCCGCCGACAAGCAGGACCAGCGCAGCAAGCGCGGCGGCCTGCTGTACGAGTCGTACAAGGAGCCCAACGTCGGCCGGCTGATGATCCAGCAGCAGGCCCCGGTGAACCAGCGGCCGTTCCCGGTCGCCAACGTCGGCGACGAGCTGACCGGCGCCACCACCGGCCCGCTGGACTACAACAACTTCGGCGGCTACACCCTGGTCGCCGGCACCATGGGCACCCTGAAGGACAACCACCTCCAGCGCGAGGTCACCGCCCAGGCCGGCGACCGCGAACTCACCCTCGCCACCTACAACGTGGAGAACCTGGCCCCGGGCAACCCGGACGCCAAGTTCGCCGAGCTGGCCCAGGGCGTCGTCACCAACCTGCGCTCGCCCGACATCGTCGCCCTGGAGGAGATCCAGGACAACAACGGCAACAAGAACGACGGCACGGTGGACGCGAGCCAGACCGTCGCCAAGTTCATCGCCGCGATCAAGGCGGCCGGCGGCCCGTCCTACGACTGGCGCTCGGTCGACCCGCAGGACGGCAAGGACGGCGGCGAGCCCGGCGGCAACATCCGCCAGGTCTTCCTGTTCAACCCGCAGCGGGTGTCCTTCACCGACATCCCCGGCGGCAGCGCCACCACCGCCGTCGGCGTGACCGGCACCGGCGCGGGCACCGCGCTGACCGCCTCGCCCGGCCGGATCGAGCCGAACGACGAGGCCTGGACCAACAGCCGCAAGCCGCTGGTCGGCCAGTTCTCCTTCCGCGGCAAGAAGGTCTTCGTCATCGCCAACCACTTCAACAGCAAGGGCGGCGACCAGGGCATCGACAGCCGCTTCCAGCAGCCGACCCGCAGCTCCGAGGTGCAGCGGATCAAGCAGGCCACCGTCGAGCAGTCCTTCGTCGCCAAGCTGCTGGCCGCCGACAAGGAGGCCAAGGTCGTCTCCCTCGGCGACTTCAACGACTACCAGTTCTCGCCCGCGCTGGCCGCGCTCACCAAGGACGGCGTGCTGCGCGACCTGGTGAACGAGCTGCCGGAGACCGAGCAGTACTCGTACGTCTACCAGGGCAACTCGCAGGTGCTGGACCACATCCTGGTCAGCCCCGAGGTCGGCTACGCCAAGTACGACGTGGTGCACATCAACGCCGAGTTCGCCCAGCAGGCCAGCGACCACGACCCGCAGGTGGTCCGCATCAAGCCGTAGTCCGGGCACCGGTTACGCTGCCTCCGCCACCGGTGATCACCGGCGGCGGAGGCAGCGCCGTGTGACGGGGAGACGATGGACCACCGGATCGAGCGGATCGGACGCGAGGACTGGCAGCGCCTGCGGAAGGTACGGCTGGCCCAACTCCTCGACACGCCCCTGGCGTTCGGCGAGACCCACGAGTACGCGAGCCACCAGGGCGAGGGCAACTGGCGGGCCCGCTGCAACTGGGTCAACGAGCCCGACAAGCTCGGCCTGGTCGCGGTGGACGCCACGGGGGAGTGGGTCGCCACCATGCTGTCCGTCCCGAACCGGGAGCAGCCCGGCGCGCTCGACCTGATCGGCGTCTGGGTGGACCCGGCGCACCGCGGCCGCGGGCACGGCGTCGCCGACGCCCTGCTGGACGCGGTGCTCGCCTGGGCGCGGGTCCGGGGCGCCGGGCGGATGCTGCTCGGGGTGCACGAGGCGAACCCCCGCGCCGCCGCCTTCTACCTGCGGCGCGGGTTCGTCCACACCGGCGGGTCCACGCCGTACGTGCTGGACCCCTCGGCGCGGATCCTGGAGATGGCCCTCCCACTGGACTGACCGGCCCGGCGGGAGGGCCCCGGCTCCGCGTGGGCGCGGCCCGGAGCCGGTACGGCTCAGCCCAGGTACCGGGCCAGCGCCTCGCCGGTCAGCGTGGACCGGGCGGCGACCAGCTCGGCCGGGGTGCCCTCGAAGACCACCCGACCGCCGTCGTGGCCGGCGCCCGGCCCGAGGTCGATGATCCAGTCGGCGTGCGCCATCACCGCCGGGTGGTGCTCGATCACGATGACCGACTTGCCGGACTCGACCAGCCGGTCCAGCAGCCCCAGCAACTGCTCGACGTCGGCCAGGTGCAGGCCGGTGGTCGGCTCGTCCAGCACGTAGACGCCGCCCTTGTCCGCCATGTGGGTGGCCAGCTTGAGCCGCTGCCGCTCGCCGCCGGAGAGCGTGGTCAGCGGCTGGCCGAGGCTCAGGTAGCCGAGCCCGACGTCGGCCAGCCGCTCCAGGATCCGGTGCGCGGCCGGGAGCTTCGCCTCGCCCGAGCCGAAGAACTCCTCCGCCTCGGTCACCGACATCGCCAGCACCTCGGCGATGTCCCGCCCGCCCAGGTGGTACTCCAGCACCGCCGGCTGGTAGCGCTTGCCCTCGCAGTCCTCGCAGGTGGTGGCCACCCCGGCCATCATCGCCAGGTCGGTGTAGACCACCCCGGCGCCGTTGCAGGTCGGGCAGGCGCCCTCGGAGTTGGCGCTGAACAGGGCCGGCTTCACGCCGTTGGCCTTGGCGAAGGCCTTGCGGACGGGTTCGAGCAGCCCGGTGTAGGTGGCCGGGTTGCTGCGCCGGGAGCCCTTGATCGCCCCCTGGTCGACCGAGACCACGCCCTCGTCGACCGGGATCGAGCCGTGGATCAGCGAGCTCTTGCCGGAGCCCGCCACCCCGGTCACCACCGTGAGCACCCCGAGCGGGACGTCCACGTCCACGTCCCGCAGGTTGTGGGTGTTCGCGCCGCGGATCTCCAGCGCGCCGATGGGCTTCCGTACGGCCTCGCGCAGCGCCGTCCGGTCGGACAGGTGGCGGCCGGTCACCGTGCCGCCGGCGCGCAGCCCCGCCACGTCGCCCTCGTAGCAGACCGTGCCGCCGGCCGCACCGGCCCCCGGACCGAGGTCGACCACATGGTCGGCGATCGCGATGGTCTGCGGCTTGTGCTCCACCACCAGCACCGTGTTGCCCTTGTCCCGCAGGCGCAGCAGCAGCCGGTTCATCCGGTCGATGTCGTGCGGGTGCAGGCCGGTGGTGGGCTCGTCGAAGACGTACGTGGTGTCGGTGAGCGAGGAGCCGAGGTGGCGGATCATCTTGACCCGCTGCGCCTCGCCGCCGGACAGCGTGCCGGAGGGGCGGTCCAGCGAGAGGTAGCCGAGGCCGATCTCCACGAAGGAGTCGAGGGCCTGCCGGAGCGTGCCGAGCAGCGGCGCCACCGAGGGCTCGTCGAGGTCGCGGACCCAGGCGGCGAGGTCGCTGATCTGCATCGCGCAGGCGTCGGCGATGCTGATCCCGGCGATCTTCGAGGAGCGGGCCGCCGCGCTGAGCCGGGTGCCCTCGCAGTCGGGGCAGGCGGTGAAGGTCACGGCCCGCTCCACGAAGGCCCGGATGTGCGGCTGCAGCGCTTCCTTGTCCTTGGAGAGCATCGACTTCTGGATCTTGGGGATCAGGCCCTCGTAGGTGAGGTTGACGCCGTTGACCTTGACCTTGGTCGGCTCCCGGTACAGGAAGTCCTGCATCTCCTTCTTGGTGAACTTCCGGATCGGCTTGTCCGGGTCGAGGAAGCCCGAGTTGGCGTAGACGCCGACCGTCCACCAGCTGTCGGTCTTCCAGCCGGGGATGGTGAACGCGCCCTCGGAGATCGACTTGCTGTCGTCGTACAGCTGGCTGAGGTCGATGTCCGAGACGCTGCCGCGGCCCTCGCAGCGCGGGCACATGCCGCCGGTGATGCTGAAGCTGCGTCGCTCCTTGACCGTCCTGCCGCCGCGCTCGACGGTGACGGCGCCGGCGCCGCTGATCGACGGGACGTTGAAGGAGAAGGCCTTGGGGGAGCCGATGTGCGGGGTGCCGAGGCGGCTGAACAGGATGCGCAGCATCGCGTTGGCGTCGGTGGCGGTGCCGACGGTGGAGCGCGGGTCGGCGCCCATCCGCTGCTGGTCGACGATGATCGCGGTGGTCAGGCCCTCGAGGACGTCCACCTCGGGGCGGGCCAGGGTGGGCATGAAGCCCTGGACGAAGGCGCTGTAGGTCTCGTTGATCAGCCGCTGGGACTCGGCGGCGACGGTGTCGAAGACCAGCGAGCTCTTGCCCGAGCCGGACACCCCGGTGAACACCGTCAGCCGGCGCTTGGGGATGTCGATGCTGACGTCCTTGAGGTTGTTCTCGCGCGCGCCGTGCACGCGGATCAGGTCGTGGCTGTCGGCGACGTGCGACTGCGCGTCCGTCCGCTTGGGCATCGTTCTCTTCGCTCCCTGGCTCTCGGCGGTCTCTCGGGGGTCTCTCTGAGGTCTCTCTGGGGGAGGGGCCGGCGGGCCCGCCCCGCGGCCGCCGTCGGTGTGCTCGAACCCTTCGATCCAACCATCGATCCGGCCGGGATCGAACGGCTTTCGGGTGCGGCCGACGGCGGGGAGGGACGGGCCCCGGCGCCCTCGGGCTGGGCCGGGCTTGTCCCGGCCCAGCCGGCTCAGCTCAGCTCGTTGAAGCGGACCATGGTGCCCGCCGGGTCGCGGAACGCGCAGTCGCGGACGCCGTACGGCTGGGTGGTCGGCTCCTGGACGAGCTCGGCGCCGCCGGACTTCAGCCGGTCGAAGACGCCGTCCAGGTCGCGGGTGCCCAGGACGACCCGGGCGTAGGTGCCCTTGGCCATCATCTCGGTGATGGTCCGCTGCTCCTCCTCGGTGCGGCCCGGGTCGGCGGAGGCCGGCTCCAGCACCAGGGAGACGTCCGGCTGGCCGGCCGGGCCGACGGTGATCCAGCGCATCGGGCCGCCGCCGACGTCGCTGCGCACCTCGAAGCCGAGCAGGTCGCGGTAGAAGGCGAGGGAGGCCTCGGGGTCGGTGTGCGGGAGGAAGGTCCAGTGAATGGTGAGGTCGCTCATGACTGCAACGCTAGGCGCGCACCCCGGGCGCGCGCTTCTCGAATCCTGATCGCTTCCCCTCCCTCCCCGCGGCGATCCTCGGGGCGCTCCTCGGGGAGGAACGACCGCGCCGGCCGCCTCGGGGGAGACGGCCGGCGCGGGGCGGAGGGGGCTTCCTAGCAGTCGGGGATGGTCGTGCCGTTGTTGTCCTTGGCGGTGTCGTTGCCCCAGCGGGACAGGTAGAACGCGGAGACCCACTGGCCGGCGGGGCCCCCGTCGGCGTCGGTCTTCAGCCACCAGTGGTTGACGCTGCCGCCGTTGGAGACCTCGCGGCCCCAGGCCTTGCAGTAGACGTAGTTCGTCCCCTGGTTCAGCGTCCCGGTGGCGTTGGTGGAGGTCGGCGAGGAGTAGACGCTCGCGCTCGCGAAGGTGTCCACCCAGTACTTGCCGGTGGCGGGCGGGGTGCCGCCGCCGGGGCAGGTGGGGATGGTCGTGCCGTTGTTGTCCTTGGCGGTGTCGTTGCCCCAGCGGGACAGGTAGAACGCGGACACCCACTGGCCGCCGGGGCCGGAGTCCGGGTCGGTCTTCAGCCACCAGTGGTTGAAGGCGCTGCCGTTGGAGACCTCGCGGCCCCAGGCCTTGCAGTAGACGTAGTTGGTGCCCTGGTACAGCGTCCCGGTGCTGGTGGTGGAGGTCGGGGAGCCGTACACCGGCGCGTTGGCGAGGGTGTCCACCCAGTACTGGCCGCTGTTCGACGGGGGCGTGGTCGGCGGCGGGGTGGTGGAGCCGGGGCCGTACAGCCGGATGGCGCCGTAGTAGTCGCCGTGCGAGGAGAGCGTCGCCACCTGGACGTAGCCGCCGGAGTAGGGGGCCTCGACTATCCAGCCCTGCCCGAGGTACATCGCGACGTGGTGGATGGTGGAGGCGGTGTTGCCGAAGTACACCAGGTCGCCGGGGAGCAGCGGTGCGGTCCCGTCCGCCCGGTAGTAGCGGGCGACGGCGCGGGAGGTCGGCCACTGGGTCCGGGTGGTGCCGTTGATGACGTCGTCGCCGACCGCCAGGTCGTAGGCGTAGCGGACCATGCCGGAGCAGTCCAGGCCGCGGACGTTGCAGTCGTTGGGGGCGCCGTTGGCGGGGTCGCAGAGGCCGTACGTCGGGCCGGGCTGCGAGCCGTGGCCGCCGCCCCACGAATACGGGGTGCCGATCAGCCCGCAGGCGGAGCGGACGGCGGCGGTCGCCTGCGGCGCCGCACCGGTGGAGAGCACCCCGCAGGCGGGCGCCGCCTCGGCCGCCCCGGCACCGGCGAAGAACACTCCGACCGACACCAGCAGCGACAGCAGGGCCGCCCACCGCAGCGGGGCGACCAGCCACCGCGACAGAACGTTTACGCGCGTAGTCATGGTCGCGAATACTTCCGGAGCCGCTGACTCCGGGTCAATGGTCCTGTCCCCCATACCTCCTGTGGTCCGCACACTTGCCGGTGTGCAGGTCACGGGCACGACTACCGGCAACAAGGGGGCAGCCCGGCGCGGACGTGCCGCAGCGGCCGCCGGGCCGGGCTGCTCGCCCCCGGGTGGCACCGGGGCGGGCCGTCACACCCCGGCGGCCAGGGCGGGCGTCGGGACGACCCAGAGCTCGGCGGGGCCGTTGATGATGGCGGACTCCAGCCGGGCCGGCGCCGGACGGGACGGGTCCAGGGCGCTGTCGGGGTAGGCGCCGAACAGGCCCTCCAGGGCCACCTCGGTCTCCAGTCGGGCGAGTGGCGCGCCGAGGCAGAAGTGCGGGCCGTAGCCGAAGGCCAGGTGCTCCTTGTCGGGGCGCGTCGGGTCGAAGTCGTCCGGCCGCTCCGGGTGGACCTCCGGGTCCCGGCCGGCCGCGCCGAAGCCGAGCAGGATCGGCTCGCCCCGCCGGATGACCACGCCCTCGCCCAGGTCGACGTCCTCCAGCGGGTAGCGGAGCGGGAGGTGCATCGCCGGGCTCTCGTAGCGCAGGGTCTCCTCGACGACGGCTTCCCAGTCGAGGGTGCCCGCGCGGACCTCGGCCAGGTGGCGGGGGTGGGCGAGGAGGGCCTGGACGGCGCTGGTGATGAGGTTGACCGCGGTCTCGTACCCGGCGCCGAGCATCAGGAAGAGGATGTCGCGGGACTCCTCCTCGCTGCGGCCCGTCCCGTCGCCGGTGTCGACGGCCGCCACGTCGCTGGCGAGGTCCGGGCCGGGGTCGCGCCGCTTGAGCGCCAGCAGCTCGGTCAGCACCACGTTGATCTCCGCGCGGGAGCGCGTCATCTGCTCGTTCGTGGCCGTCGTCGTCAGCAGGGTGTCCATCGCCGTGCCGATGGGCGGCCGCATGTCGGCGGGGACGCCGAAGAGGTCGCAGATCACCGTCATGGTCAGCGGGCGCGAGAGGGCGTGGCGCAGGTCCACGGCCTCGCCGGGGCCGAGCGTACGGAACGCGCCGACCAGGGCGGCGGTGGTCTTCTCGATGCCGGGCCGCAGCGCGGACACCCGGCGGGGCGCGAACGAGGGCGCCATCCGGCGCCGGGCCGAGCGGTGTTCGCCGCCGTAGAGGTTGAAGAAGTTCTGCTGGAACGCGATCGGCCCCATCGGCCAGCCCTCGGGCACCGAGGCCAGGCCGGGCCAGTGCCTGCGCGGGTCGCGGGAGATCCGCGGATCGCCGGTGAGGGCGCGGATCACCGAGCTGCGGGTGACGGACCAGGCGATGATGCCGCCGGGGAGTTCGACCCGCACGGCGGGTCCGGCGGAGCGGAGCTCGGCGTTCTGTCGGTGCGGGTCCCGGGCGGTCATGTCCAGCACCGGGCAGCGGCTGACGTCTGGATCTGGAGCCATGGTGTTGCTCCTCAGGATCTCTCGGGGTGCCCCGGGCGGGCCGTGCCGGGGCACGGTCCACCGTCTCCGGGGCCTGTGCTCCGTTGTAGAGGGGTACGGCGCGGCCGTCAACGGGGCCGCGGCCCGTCCGTGGGATTCGGTGCTGGCGGCCTCGCCGGATCTTCCCCCCTTTTCCCGGGTGCGGCACACCATCACCGGCGTCCGGGGCGGGCCCGCCGATAAGGCATACGGGCATCGGGAACGCAAATCGGCGATATGCGGAATGCGTAATGCGCCGCACGGTCGGCCGTCCTGGAATCGGCGGTAAGGCCATGGCTTCACCAGGTAAGTCAAGACTTACCTTCGGGGGGCTTTGACCGTATGGTGTGGCTCGAATCGAAGGAGTCCCCCGTGTCGAATACGAATGATCCCGTTGTGCGCGCGGTTGCGTCGGAGCGGGATTATGTGTCCTCTCTGTATGAATTCCTCACCGAGCGGCTTTCCGAGGCGCGAATGCACCGGGCGGGTCTGCTGAAGGCCCCGGCGGAAAGCGCCGGTGAGGCGTACGAGAGGGAAATCGCCGCCGATCGGCTGGCCAGGGAAATCGGCCGGCTGGAGGGCGCCGAAAAGGGCCTGGTATTCGGGCGGATCGACTGGGCGGACGGCACGGCCCTGCGCATCGGGCGGATCGGACTGCACCGGGAGGAGGACGACCTGCCGCTGCTGGTGGACTGGCGTGCGAACGCGGCGCGGCCGTTCTACGAGGCGACGCCGGTCCACCCGATGGGCCTGCGGCGGCGCCGGCACCTGCGCCTGGACGAGCGCACGGTCGTCTCGGTGAGCGACGAGCTGCTGGACGGCAGCGCCCCGACGGACGAGGACGTCGTGGGGGACGGCCCGCTGACCGAGGCGCTGTCGGCCCGGCGCACGGGCCGGATGGAGGCGGCCGTCGCCACGCTGCAGGCCGAGCAGGACGAGGTGGTCCGCTCCGCCCACCGCGGGGTGACCGTGGTGCAGGGCGGGCCCGGCACCGGCAAGACGGTGGTCGCCCTGCACCGGGCGGCCTACGTCCTGTACGCGTTCCCGCGCGCCGCGGAGGAGGGCGTCCTGGTGGTGGGCCCGAACGCCCGGTTCCTCGACTACATCTCCCAGGTCCTCCCCTCGCTCGGCGAGAACGACGTCGTCCTGGCGACCTGCCGGGAGCTGGCCGGAGTGTCGCCGGCCGCGGCGGACCGGTTCGACACGGCGCGGCTCAAGGGCGGCGCCGAGCTCGCCGACGCCCTGGCCGGCCTGCTGCGCGCCTACCAGGCCCCCGCCGGCGACTTCACCGTGCGGGTCGGGCGGGAGCCGGTCCACCTGTCCGCCGAGGAGGTCGCCACGGCACGCGACGCCGCCGCGGCGGCCGTACCGGGGCACAACCCCGCGCGCCAGGTGTTCAAGGAACTCCTGGTCGACGCCGTCACCGACGCGATGCAACGGGACATGGGCGACGTCCTGGAGCAGATCGACGCCGACACCGTCGCGATGACGGGCCTGGACCTCGACCGGTTCACGGGGGCCGGCCGGCACCGCGGCGAGGGCGCGGCCGACACGGGTCCGGCGCACGAGCTGGACCTGGACGCCCTCCGGGCCGATCTCCTCGACGACGCCGGCCTCGACCGGGCGGTCGAGGCGCTGTGGCCGCGGCTGGCACCCGGCGACCTCGTGCGGGCGCTCCTGACGGACGCCGACGCCCTCGCCGAGCAGCTGCCCCGCCTGACCGGGCAGGAGCGGTCCCTGCTGCTGCGCGGTCCGGACGCCCCGTGGACCGACGCCGACGTGCCGCTGCTGGACGAGGCGGCGAGCCTGGTCGACGGCCCCCCGGAGCGGACGTACGGGCACGTCGTCGTCGACGAGGCGCAGGAACTGACCGCCATGCAGTGGCGGATGATCGTCCGCCGCTGCCCGGCGCGGGCGATGACGCTGGTCGGCGACTTCGCCCAGGCGGGCCCGGTCGCGACGGCGCGCGACTGGAAGGAGGCGCTGGCCCCCCACGTCGGACCGCGGTTCAGGCTGCACGACCTGACCGTCAGCTACCGCACCACGCAGGAGATCCTGGAGAGCGTCCGGGGCCTGCTCGCGCGGATCGCCCCGGAGCAGAAGCCCACCCGGTCGCTGCGCGGCGGTGAGAGCCCCCGCACCGTGACCACGCCCCCGGACGGGTTGGCCGCCGCCGTCCTCCGGGAACTCCGGGCCCAGAGCGCCGCGCACCCGGGCGAGCTGCTGGGAGTGGTCTGCGCGGACGCCAGGGTGGGCGAGCTGACGGCCCGGGGCATCGCCCACCATGCGCGCGTCGTGCCGGCCTCCGAGGCGCGCGGCCTGGAGTTCGACGGGGTCCTCGTCGTGGGCCCGGAGGAGATCACCGCGGCCCGCCCCGGCGGGGAGCGGGACCTGTACGTGGCCCTGACCAGGGCCACCAAGCGCCTCTGCACGATCATCGTCCAGCCCGCCTGACGCGCCCCGGCGCCGGCGCCCGCGCCCGCGCCGCCGCCGCGGGCGCGCCCGGCGCGGGACGGACACCGGGGTGCGGCGTGGGCGGGGTACACCGGATCGCAGAAAACAAGCAAGCGTGATTGCTTTTTTCTGCGGGCGGTGCCACGCTGCTGGCGGTGGCGCCCGTCGAAGGGTGCGCCCAACTCACCGGCAGGGGAGGCGCATTGGTGCGCGACGGCGCGGTACTGCGGATCGGCAACGCCTCGGGGTTCTACGGGGACCGCTTCGCCGCGGTGCGGGAGATGCTCACCGGCGGGCCGCTGGACGTGCTCACCGGGGACTACCTGGCCGAGCTGACCATGCTGATCCTCGCCCGGGACCGGCTGAAGGACCCGTCGCTGGGCTACGCCCGGACCTTCCTGCGCCAGATGGAGGAGTGCCTCGGCCTGGCCCGCGAGCGCGACGTGAAGATCGTGGTCAACGCGGGCGGCCTCAACCCGGCCCGGCTCGCCGAGGAGCTGCGCGCGCTGGCCCGGCGGCTCGGCGTCGAGGTGGCCGTCGCCCATGTCGAGGGCGACGACCTGCTCCCGCGCCGGGACGAACTCGGCCTGCCGGAAGGCCTGTTGGCCGCCAACGCCTACCTCGGCGGGTTCGGCATCGCCGCCTGCCTGAGCGGCGGCGCCGACGTGGTGGTGACCGGCCGGGTGACGGACGCGGCGCTGGTCGTCGGCCCCGGGATCGCCCGCTTCGGCTGGACCCCGGAGGACCTGGACGCCCTGGCCGGCGCCGTGGTGGCCGGGCACGTCCTGGAGTGCGGCGCCCAGGCGACCGGCGGCAACTACGCCTTCTTCCACGAGCACGACGTGACCCGCCCCGGCTTCCCGCTGGCCGAACTGCGCGCCGACGGCTCCAGCGTGATCACCAAGCACCCGGGAACCGGCGGCGCCGTCACCACCGGCACCGTCACCGCCCAACTCCTGTACGAGACCGGCGGACCGCGCTACCTCGGCCCGGACGTCACGGCCCGGCTGGACACCGTGCGGCTCACCGAGGAGGGGCCGGACCGGGTCCGGATTGACGGCGTGCGCGGCGAGGCCCCGCCGCCCACCCTGAAGGCGGGCCTCAACCGGCTCGGCGGCCACCTCAACGAGGTGGTGTACGTCCTCACCGGCCTGGACATCGAGGCCAAGGCCGCCCTGGTGCGGCGGCAGTTCGCCGACGCGCTGCCGCCCGCCGCCCGTCCCGCCGAGCTGCGCTGGACCCTCGTCCGCACCGACCACCCGGACGCCGCCACCGAGGAGACCGCCTCCGCGCTGCTGCGGCTGACCGCCCGGGACCAGGACCCGGTCAAGGTCGGGCGCCAACTAGGCAAGGCCGCCGTCGAATCGGGGCTGTCCGGGTACCCGGGCTTCCACCTCACCGCCCCGCCCGGACCGGGCACGCCGTACGGGGTGTTCAGCGCCGTGTCCGTCGACCCGAAGGCCGTCGAGCACACCGCCGTCCTGCCGGACGGCCGCCGGATCGCCGTACCGCCGGCGCCCGTCACCGGCCACACGGCCCAACCCGACCGGCCCGAAGCCGAGTTGCCCGAACCGCTCCCCGAGGGCCCGACCCGGCGGGCCCCGCTCGGCCTGGTGGTCGGCGCCCGCAGCGGCGACAAGGGCGGGGACGCCAACCTCGGCGTCTGGGCCCGCTCCGAGGACGGCTGGCGCTGGCTGGCGCACGTCCTCACCGTGGAGAAGCTGCGCGAACTGCTGCCCGAGACCGAGGAGTTGCCCGTCACCCGGCACCTGCTGCCGAACCTGCGGGCGGTCAACTTCACCCTCACCGGCCTGCTCGGCGAGGGCGTCGCCGCCCGGCACCGCTTCGACCCGCAGGCCAAGGCCCTCGGGGAGTGGCTGCGCGCCCGCCACCTCGACATCCCGGAGGTCCTGCTGTGACCGTGCTGCCCACCCGCGTCGACCCGGCCGGGCCCGAGTACGCCGGGCACCGCGCCGCGATGGTCGCCAAGCTCGCCGAGCTCGACGCCGAGCACGCCAAGGCGCTGGCGGGCGGCGGCCCCCGGTACGTGGAGCGCCACCGCGGGCGCGGCAAGCTGCTGGCCCGCGAGCGGATCGAGCTGCTGGTCGACCCGGACTCCCCGTTCCTGGAGCTGTCCCCGCTGGCCGCCTGGGGGAGCGACTACCCGGTGGGCGCGGCCCTGGTCACCGGCATCGGGGTGGTCGAGGGCGTCGAGTGCGTGATCACCGCCAACGACCCGACGGTGCGCGGCGGCGCCAGCAACCCCTGGACCCTGCGCAAGGCCCTGCGGGCCAACGAGATCGCGCTGGAGAACCGCCTCCCGCTGGTCAACCTGGTCGAGTCCGGCGGCGCCGACCTGCCCAGCCAGAAGGAGATCTTCATCCCCGGCGGCGCCCTGTTCCGCGACCTCACCCGACTCTCCGCCGCCGGAATCCCCACCGTGGCCGTGGTGTTCGGCAACTCGACGGCCGGCGGCGCCTACGTGCCCGGCATGTCCGACCACACCGTGCTGGTCAAGGAGCGCGCCAAGGTCTTCCTCGGCGGCCCGCCGCTGGTGCGGATGGCCACCGGCGAGGAGGCCGACGACGAGTCGCTCGGCGGCGCCGAGATGCACGCCCGGATCTCCGGGCTGGCCGACCACGTCGCGGCGGACGAGGCGGACGCGCTGCGGATCGCCCGCCGGATCGTCGCCCGGCTCGACCACCGCAAGCCCGGCCCCGGCCCGGACCGGGGCGCCGAGCCGCCCAGGTACGACGAGGAGGAGCTGCTGGGCATCGTCCCGGGCGACCTCAAGGTGCCCTTCGACCCGCGCGAGGTGATCGCCCGGATCGTCGACGGCTCCGACTTCGACGAGTTCAAGCCGCTCTACGGCACCAGCCTGGCCACCGGCTGGGCCCGCCTGCACGGCTACCCGGTCGGCGTCCTGGCCAACGCCCAGGGCGTGCTGTTCAGCCAGGAGTCCCAGAAGGCCGCCCAGTTCATCCAGCTGGCGAACCGGCGGAACACCCCGCTGCTGTTCCTGCACAACACCACCGGCTACATGGTCGGCAAGGACTACGAGCAGGGCGGCATCATCAAGCACGGCGCGATGATGATCAACGCCGTGGCCAACTCCACCGTCCCGCACCTGTCCGTGCTGATGGGCGCCTCCTACGGGGCCGGCCACTACGGCATGTGCGGCCGGGCGTACGAACCGCGCTTCCTCTTCTCCTGGCCGAGCGCCAAGTCCGCCGTGATGGGCCCGCAGCAGCTCGCCGGGGTGCTGTCGATCGTCGCCCGGCAGTCGGCCGCGGCGAAGGGCCGGCCGTACGACGAGGACGCGGACGCGGCGATCCGGGCGATGGTCGAGCAGCAGATCGAGGCCGAGTCCCTGCCGGTGTTCCTGTCCGGCCGGCTCTACGACGACGGCGTCATCGACCCGCGTGACACCCGTACGGTGCTCGGCCTCTGCCTGTCCGCGATCCACAACGCCCCGGTCGAGGGCGCCCGTGGCTACGGCGTCTTCCGGATGTGAGGGACCCCAGACGATGATCACCAACCTGCTGGTCGCCAACCGGGGCGAGATCGCCCGCCGGGTCTTCCGGACCTGCCGGGAACTCGGCATCGCGACCACCGCCGTCCACTCCGACCCGGACGCCGGCGCCCCGCACGTGCGCGAGGCCGACGCCGCCGTCCGGCTGCCCGGCGCCGCGCCCGCCGACACCTACCTCCGCGCCGACCTGCTCGTCCGCGCCGCGCTCGCCGCCGGGGCCGACGCCGTCCACCCCGGGTACGGATTCCTCTCCGAGAACGCCGACTTCGCGCGGGCCGTGCTGGACGCGGGCCTGGTCTGGGTCGGCCCGCCGCCCGCCGCGATCGCCGCGATGGGCTCCAAGACCGCCGCCAAACGGCTGATGGCCCAGGCCGGGGTGCCGGTGCTGGGCGCGCTCACCGAGCCCGCCGAGGCCGACCTGCCGCTGCTGGTCAAGGCCGCGGCCGGCGGCGGCGGGCGCGGCATGCGGGTCGTCCGGAGCCTGGCCGAGCTCCCCGGCGAACTGGCCGCCGCCCGCGCGGAGGCGGCCAAGGCCTTCGGCTCGGACGAGGTGTTCTGCGAGCGCTACCTGCCCGCCGGGCGGCACGTCGAGGTCCAGCTGCTGGCCGACGCCCACGGCACCGTCTGGGCGGTCGGCGACCGGGACTGCTCGCTTCAGCGGCGGCACCAGAAGGTGATCGAGGAGGCCCCGGCCCCCGGCCTGCCGCCGGAGGTCCGCGCCGAACTGCACGCGGCGGCCCGCGCCGCGGCCCGGGCGATCGGCTACACGGGCGCCGGCACCGCCGAGTTCCTGCTCGCCGGGGACGGCCGGTTCTTCTTCCTGGAGATGAACACCCGCCTCCAGGTCGAACACCCGGTCACCGAGGCCGTCACCGGCCTGGACCTGGTGGCCCTGCAACTCGCCGTCGCCGAGGGCGCCGAGCTGCCGCCCGACCCCCCGGCCCCCGCCGGCCACGCGATCGAGGCCCGGCTCTACGCCGAGGACCCGGCCAAGGACTGGCAGCCGGCCACCGGCACCCTCCACCGGTTCGAACTGACGCTCCCGTACCAGGAGTTCACGTGTGCCGGAGCGGGCTCCGGCACCGGCCTCCGGCTGGACTCCGGCGTGGAGTCCGGCAGCGAGATCACCCCGCACTACGACGCGATGCTCGCCAAGGTGATCGCCTGGGGGCCCACCCGCGCGGCCGCCGCCCGCCGGCTCGCCGACGCGCTCGCCCGCGCCCGCGTCCACGGCCCGGCCACCAACCGGGAGCTGCTGGTCCGGGCGCTGCGCCACCCGGCCTTCCTGGCCGCGGACCTGCACACCGGCTTCCTGGCCGAGCACGCCGCCGACCTCACCGCCCCGGACACCAAGGGCGTCGACCGCGCCGCGCTGGCCGCCGCCCTCGCCGACGCCGCCGGCCGCCGCGGCGCGCTGCCCTCCGGCTGGCGCAACCTGCCCTCCCAGCCGCAGCTCAAGCGCTACCGGGCCGAGGACGGCACCGAGGCGGCCGTCCGCTACCGGCTCACCCGCACCGGCCTGCTGGCCGAGGACCACCCGGACGTCGAGCTCGTCGAGGCCGCGCCGGACCGGGTCGTGCTGTCAGAGGGCGGGCTGCGCCGCACCTACCGCGTCGCCCGGTACGGCGACCGGGTGCACGTCGACACCCCGGCCGGCGGCACCGCGCTCACCGCCCTGCCGCGCTTCCCCGAACCCGTCGTCCGCACCGACCCCGGCGCGCTGCTCGCCCCGATGCCCGGCACCGTCGTCCGGGTCGCCGCCGCCGTCGGGGACACCGTCACCGCCGGCCGGCCGCTGCTGGTGCTGGAGGCGATGAAGATGGAGCACCGCGTCGTCGCCCCGGTCGACGGCACCCTCGTCGAACTGCGCGCCACCCCCGGCCGGCAGGTCGAAACCGGCACCCTGCTGGCCGTCGTCCGGCCCACCGAAGCCTGAGGAAGGACCCCGCATGTCCATCGGCAGTCAGCTCCTGGAGACCCCCGAACGCCAGACCCTGCGCCGGGCCGTCGGCGACCTCGGCCGCCGCTACGGCTCCGCCTACTACCTCGCCAAGGCCCGGGCCGGCGAGCCCGCCGACGAACTGTGGGCGGAGGCCGGCAAGGCCGGCTACCTCGGCGTCAACCTGCCCGCCGAGTACGGCGGCGGGGGCGGCGGCATCACCGACCTCGCCATCGTCCTGGAGGAGCTCGGCGCCGCCGGCTGCCCGCTGCTGATGCTGATCGTCTCCCCGGCGATCTGCGGCACCGTGATCGCCCGCTACGGCACCCCGGAGCAGCAGCGGCGCTGGCTGCCCGGCCTGGCCGACGGCAGCCGCAGGATGGCCTTCGGCATCACCGAACCGGACGCCGGCTCGAACTCGCACCGGATATCCACCGTCGCCCGCCGGGACGGCGAGGACTGGCTGCTGACCGGCCGCAAGGTCTTCGTCTCCGGCATCGACCACTCCGACGCGGTGCTGTTCGTGGCCCGCACCGAGGACGCACGGACGGGGAAGCTGAAGCCCTGCCTGTTCGTCGTCCCGCGCGACACCCCCGGCTTCGAGTACCGGGCGATCCCGATGGAACTCGTCGCCCCGGAGAAGCAGTTCCAGGTCTTCCTGGACGACGTCCGGCTGCCCGCCGACGCCCTGGTCGGCGACGAGAACGCGGGCCTGCTCCAGCTGTTCGCCGGTCTCAACCCCGAGCGCGTCCTCACCGCCGCCTTCTCGCTCGGCCTCGCCCGCCAGGCCCTCGGCAAGGCCGTCGAGTACGCGAAGACCCGCACCGTCTGGTCCACCCCGATCGGTGCCCACCAGGGCCTGGCCCACCCGCTGGCCCAGTGCGCGGTGGAGATCGAACTGGCCCGGCTGATGACCCAGAAGGCCGGGCTGCTCTACGACGCGGGCGAGGACCTCGCCGCCGGGGAGGCCGCCAACATGGCCAAGTACGCGGCGGGGGAGGCCGCCGCCCGGACGGTGGACCAGGCGGTGCAGACCCTCGGCGGCAACGGCCTGACCCAGGAGTACGGGCTGGGCGCGCTGCTGACCGCCACCCGGGTCGGCCGGGTCGCCCCGGTCAGCCGCGAGATGGTGCTCAACTACGTCGCCCAGCACACCCTCGGGCTGCCGAAGTCGTACTGAGCGGCCGCCGCCGGTGGTCCTGAGCAGCCGCCGCCGCACACGCCACCCCGGTCGGCCACCCGTTCGGTGTCGCCCGCCAGGGTGGTGCCGGCGCAGGCCTTGACGTAGCCGTCGCCACCGGGCGCGGCAGGAGCGGGACGGGGCCGGACAGGGGCCCCACAGCGGGGAGTTCCGCGGGCGGGGCCGCTCCCGGAGGCGGGCGGCCGTGGTGCGCGCCCTCCGGTCGGGCGCCCCCCGGGAGCGACCGTGCCACGGATGGTCCATTACGGGTTCCCCACAATGGCCGAGCCAGGCCCCCTACTGTCCGTATGCTCCTGAACGCGCCCCGCACGGAACTGCTAGCCGGTTTTGTTGCTACGTCAACTTCCATACTGGAGGCCCACCTTGGTGTTCCGAAGCGAGTTCCCCGACGTTGCCGTGGTCGACCTGCCGATCCACGAGGCGGTGCTCGGCGCCGCGGCGAAGTACGGCGACCGCCCGGCCCTGATCGACGGCGTCACCGGCGAGACCACCAGCTACGCCCAACTCGCCGACGCCGTCGAGCGGGTGGCCGCCGGACTGGCCGAGACAGGCGTCCGCCGCGGCGACGTCGTCGCCCTCTTCAGCCCCAACTCGACCGCCTACCCGATGGCCTACTACGGCGCGACCAGGGCCGGCGCCACCGTCACCACCGTCTCGTCCTTCGCCACCCCCGCCGACCTCGCCGGCCAGCTGCGCGACAGCGGCGCCCGCTGGCTCGTCACCGTCTCCCGCTTCCTGCCGACCGCCCGTGCGGCCGCCGAACTCCTCGCCGAACAGGGCCGCCCGCTGGCCGAGACCGTCGTCCTGGACGGCGCCGAGGGCCACCGCTCGCTCGCCGACCTGCTGGCCGCCACCGGCCCCGCCCCCGAGGTCGCCATCGACCCGGGCGAGGACATCGCCGTACTGCCGTACTCCAGCGGCACCACCGGCCTGCCCAAGGGCGTGATGCTCACCCACCGCTCGATCGCCACCAACCTCTCCCAGTGCGACGCCCTCTACCGCCCCGCCGAGGGCGAACGGGTGCTCGCCGTCCTGCCGTTCTTCCACATCTACGGACTGGCCGCGCTGCTCAACCAGCCGCTGCGCTGCGGCGCCACCGTGGTCGTGCTGCCCCGCTTCGACCTGGAGCAGTTCTGCCGCACCGTCCAGGAGCACCGGGTGCAGGCCCTGGTGGTGGCCCCGCCGATCGCCCTCGCGCTGGCCCGGCACCCCGTCGTCGAGCAGTACGACCTCTCCTCGGTCGAGTACCTGCTGTGCGCCGCCGCCCCGCTCGACCACGAACTCGCCGACGCCTGCGCCCGGCGCCTGGGCCTGCCGCACCTGCTCCAGGGCTACGGCATGACCGAGCTCTCCCCGGTCACCCACGTCGTCTCCCCGCGCGAGGGCGACCCCTCGCCCGGCTCGGTCGGCCGGATGGTCCCCTCCACCGAGCTGCGGATCACCGCCCTGGACGGCTCCGACGGCGACCTCGGGCCCGGCGAGCCCGGCGAGCTGCTGATCCGCGGCCCGCAGGTGATGAAGGGCTACTTCGGCCGCCCCTCCGAGACCGCCGCGGTGGTCGACGCCGAGGGCTGGCTGCACACCGGCGACGTCGGCTTCGTGGACGAGCGCGGCTACCTGTACATCGTCGACCGGGTCAAGGAGCTGATCAAGTACAAGGGCTACCAGGTCGCCCCCGCCGAACTGGAGGCCGTCCTGCTCGGCCACCCGCAGATCACCGACGCCGCCGTGATCGGCGTCCCGGACGCCGAGGGCACCGAGTGCCCCAAGGCCTTCGTGGTCCGCGCCCCGGGCAGCACCCTGACCGCCGAGGAGGTCACCGGGTACGTCGCCGGACAGGTCGCCCCGTACAAGAAGGTCCGCCTGGTGGAGTTCGTCGACACCGTCCCCAAGTCCGCGGCCGGCAAGATCCTGCGCCGCGAACTGCGCGCCCGCGAGGCCGGGCGCGCCGCCGCCCGCTGACCGGCCGGGGCAGCCCCGGCGGCCGGGGACCGGGGCGCGTCTGTGAGGATCGTCCCGCCGCGCCCCGACCGGCACCCGCCGCGCCCCGACCGGAACAGGAACCGCCCGCCGCCATGACCAGCCACCCCGCCGCCCGCACCCCGCAGCAGGACCGCAGCCGAGCGACCAGGGCCCGGCTGCTCGCGGCGGCCGTGGACTGCCTGGCCGAGCTCGGCTGGCACGGCTCCACCGTCACCGTCGTCGCCGAACGGGCCGGGGTCTCCCGGGGCGCGGCCCAGCACCACTTCCCGACCCGCGAGGACCTCTTCACCGCGGCCGTCGAGCACGTCACCGCCGAGCGGCTGGCAGCCGTCCGCGCCCACGCGGACGAGCTGCCGACCGCCGGCCCCGACCGCACCGGGGCCGTGGTCGACATGATCGTGCGGCTCTACACCGGCCCGCTGTTCCGCGCCGCCCTGCACCTGTGGACCGCCGCCGCCACCGAGGAGGCGCTGCGCGAGCGGATCATCGCCCTGGAGGGCCACGTCGGCCGGGAGGCCCACCGGGCCGCCGTCGAGTTCCTGGACGCCGACGAGAGCCGCCCCGGGGTGCGCGAATCCGTGCAGGCCACGCTGGACCTCGCCCGCGGACTGGGCCTCGCCAACCTGCTCACCGACGACAGCCACCGACGTTCCGGCGTGATCCGGCAGTGGGCGGGCGTTCTGGAGAGTACGCTGCGGCCGGTACGCCCATGACGCCCGTACACCCGGAGCGACCGGACGCCCCCTGACCAAAGGGGTCGCCGGGCGGCCGATGTCCGTGCAGTCTGGAGAAGAATCCCGGCCGGCACCGACCGCGAGGCCCACCCGGCCGGGCACGAGCCGAACCGGGGTGCTGCCTGATCATGCACGGACACGAGTGGGACGCGACCGCCGCCGACCCGGCACCGGGCCGTGCCCCGGTACGTCCCGAGGGCGCGAACCCCGAAGGCCACCGGCTCGTCCCGCTCGCGACGGCGCTGCTCCAGGACGACGGACTGATCCTGCACTGGAGCGAGGACGCCGAGGCCCTGCTCGGCTACTCCGCCGAGGAGGCCGTCGGCAGCTACGCCGCCCAGCTGCTCACCGACGGCTCCGACCGCTCCGAGGTGCTCGGCCTCTTCCAGCGGATCATGACCGGCAGCGGCTGGTCCGGCGTCTTCCCGGTGCGCCACCGCGACGGCCACAAGGTCGAGCTGGAGTTCCGCACCTACCCGATAGCCGGCCCGGCCGGCACCCTGCTGCTGCTCGCCACCGCCTCCGACACCCGCGCCCTGCACGCCGTCGAGGCCGACCTCGCGGTCCTGGACGGCATCTTCGGCCGCTCGCCGATCGGCATGGCCGTCTACGACACCGGACTGCGCTACATCCGGATCAACGAGGCACTCGCCCGGATGAACGGGGTGCCCGTCGCCGCCCACCTCGGCCGCCGGATATCCGCCGTCCTGCCCGGCATCAACAGCGCCGAGATCGAGCAGATCATGCGCCAGGTGCTCAAGACCGGCAAGCCCGTCGTCGACGCCCGCTCGCACGGCCGGGTCCCCGGCGACCCCCGCCGGGACCGCGCCTGGTCCGCCTCCTACTTCCGGCTCGAGGACTCCACCGGCCGGATCTTCGGGGTCTGTTCCTCGATCATCGACGTCACCGAGCGCTTCCAGGCCGAGGCCCGCGCCGCCCGGGCCCAGGAACGGCTCGCCACCATCGCCGAGGCGACCGCCCGGATCGGCACCACCCTCGACCTCCAGCGCACCGCCGAGGAACTGATCGAGGCCGTCGTCCCCCGGTTCGCCGACTTCGCCACCGTCGACCTGCTGGAGCCGGTGCTGCGCGGCGCCGAGCCCACCGCGATCCCCTCCGACCGGAACGTCACGCTCCGCGCCGTCGCCGTCGGGGAGTCCTACGAGAGCGGCCTCGCGCACGCCGTGGACGTGGTCGGCGAGACCTCCGAGTACGCCCCCGACCGCAGCTACACCCAGTGCCTGCGCGCCGGGAAGCCGCTGCTGCGCACCCACGTGGACGAGGACGTGCTGCGCGGGCTGGTCTCCAGCGAGGAGCGGGTGGCCCCCGGGATGGCGGCGGGCATCCACTCGTACCTGATGGTGCCGATCACCGCCCGGGGCATGGTGCTCGGCGGCTCCGAGTTCATTCGGATGCGCAACCCCGAGCCGTTCACCGCCGCCGACGTCGCCCTCGCCGAGGAACTGGTCGCCCGCACCGCGCTGGCCCTCGACAACGCCCGGCTCTACCGCCGCGAGCGGGAGACCGCCCTCACCCTCCAGCGCAGCCTGCTGCCGCAGGAGGTGCACCGCACCCTCGGCCTGGAGATCGCCTACCGCTACCTGCCCAGCAGCGTGGTCAGCGAGGTCGGCGGCGACTGGTTCGACGTGGTGCCGCTGTCCTGCGGGAGAGTCGCCCTGGTGGTCGGCGACGTGATGGGCCACGGCATCCGGGCCGCCGCCACGATGGGCCAGCTGCGCACCGTCGCCCGGACCCTCGCCACCCTCGACATGCCGCCCGAGCAGGTCCTCACCCGGCTGGACGAGACCGCCTCGGGAATCGGCGAGGGCCAGTTCGCCACCTGCATCTGCGCGGTGTACGACCCGCTGGAGCGCACCGTCCAGGTCGCCTCGGCCGGGCACCTGCCGCCGGTCCGGGTCGCCCCCGACGGCACCGCCGCCCGGGTGGACGTGCCGCCCGGGGTGCCGCTGGGCGTCGGCGGGGTGGCCTTCGAGTCGATCGAGTTCACCATCCCCGAGGGCGGCATGGTCACGCTCTACACCGACGGCCTGGTCGAGCGGCGCGGCGAGGACCTGGACGCCGGGATCGACCGGCTCGCCAGCACCCTCTCCGGCCCCGGCCGGACCCTGGAGGAGAACTGCGACGCCGTCCTCGCGGCGCTGGTCACCGACGGCACCGAGGACGACATCGCGATGATCATGGCCCGGGTGCTGCCGCTGCCCGCCGACCGGGTCGCCACCCTGCCGCTGTCCGGCGGCGGCCGGCTGCCCGGCAGGGCCCGCCGCTTCACCCGCGCCACCCTGGAGGCCTGGGGCCTGGCCGCGCTCACCGACTACGCCGAGCTGCTGGTCAGCGAGCTGGTCACGAACGCCCTGCTGCACGCCGACGCCCCGCGCCGGCTGCGGCTGTTCCGCGACCGGGTGCTCACCCTGGAGGTCGCCGACGCCGGCGGCCAGACCCCGCAGCTGCGCCCGTTCGCCGAGCAGGACGAGGGCGGGCGCGGGATGTTCCTGGTCAGCGAGCTGGCCCAGCGCTGGGGCAGCCGGCTCACCCGGGACGGCAAGGTGGTCTGGGCCGAGCTGGAGCTGCCGTTCGGGGTCTCGTAGGTCCCGTAAGGAACGGTGGTTCCGTACACGAGAACGGCCGTTCCCCCGGGGGGAACGGCCGTTCTCGGTGCGCTGTTACGCCTTGACGCTCGGCTGCGCGGCCGACACGTCGACGGCGCCCTCCGGGCCGGTCCCGGCGCCCGTCTCCGCCCCGGCCGTCGGCTCGGACAGCCCGCGCAGCAGCCGCCAGGCCATCACGGCCGCGCCGACCAGCAGCGCGGCGGCCAGCAGCCCGGCGCTGTTCATGCCGTGGACGAAGGACTCCCGGGCGCTCGCCAGCAGCGGCTGGGCGAGCTCCGGGGACAGGCCCTGCGCCGTCTCGACGGCCGAGCCCAGCGATTCGCCGGCCCGGGCGGCGGCCGCCGGGTCCGTCCCGGCCGGGACCGCCAGCCCGTTCGCGTAGATCGAGCCGACCACCGAGCCCACCAGCGCGATGCCGAGCGCGGTGCCCAGCTCGTACGCCGTCTCCGAGACCGCCGAGGCGGCGCCGGCCTTGTCGGCGGGCGCGGCGTTCAGCACCAGGTCGGCGCCGAGCGTGTAGACCACGCCCTCGGCCGTCCCGACCAGCAGGAAGGAGGCGGCCAGCAGCAGGTAGGTGGTGTCCTGCTCCAGCCAGCCGAGCGCGCCCACGCCCAGACCCATCGCCAGCAGACAGGCCGTCAGCGCCTTGCGGGCACCGTAGCGGCGGGCGATCAGGGCGGTCAGCAGGCCGCCGACCACCGATCCCGCGAAGGCCGGCAGTTCGGCCAGGCCCGCCTGGAGCGGCTGGTAGCCGCGGACCAGCTGGAGGTACTGCGAGACCACGAAGATCACGCCGGAGAGCCCGATCAGGGAGATCAGCGAGGCCGACACGGCCGCGGTGAACCGGCGGTCGCGGAACAGCCGGACGTCGAGCAGCGGGGTCTCCAGCCGCAGCTGGCGGCGGACGAACACGAACAGCGCGGCGGTGCCCAGGACGAAGGCGACCGGCACGTCCCAGCGGTCCACGCCGTGCGCGGCGGCCTCCTTGACCGCGTACACCGCGCCGATCACGCCGGCCATCGACAGGACGACGCTCAGCACGTCCCAGCGGCCCGGCTTCGGGTCCTTGGACTCCGGCAGCAGCCAGGCGCCGAACACCAGCAGCAGGATCAGCACCGGGATGTTCAGCAGGAACACCGAACCCCACCAGAAGTGCTCCAGCAGCACCCCGCCGACCACCGGCCCGAGGGCGGCCCCGGCGGTGGCGGCCGCGCCCCAGATGCCGATCGCGGTGGCCCGCTCCCGGTCGTCCGGGAAGAGGCCGCGGATCAGCGAGAGCGTGGAGGGCATGATCGTCGCCCCGGCCACGCCGAGCAGGGCGCGGGCCACGATCAGCCAGCCGGCGCTCGGCGCGTAGGCGGCCAGCAGCGAGGCGGCGCCGAACGCGGCGGAGCCGGCCAGCAGCAGCTTCTTGCGGCCGATCCGGTCGCTCAGGGCGCCCATGCTGACCAGCAGGCCGGCCAGCACGAAGGAGTAGGAGTCGCCGATCCAGAGCAGCTGGGTGCCGCTGGGGCGCAGCGTCTCGCTGATGGACGGGATGGCGAGGGAGAGGACGGTCGCGTCCAGGGCGACCACGGTCACGGCCAGGACGAGGACGGCGAGGCCGGTCCAGCGCTGGCGGGCGGTCAGGGTGTTCATGGTGTATCGGTGTCCGGCCTGTGGTCGGCGGTGCTGTGGATGGGGGTGGTGACGGCAGCGGTGCTGCGGTCGACGGTGCTGGGGGTGGCGCTTTGGGCGGCAGGGACGGGCGTCCGCGCGTCCGGTCTGCGCAGCGCGCCGCCGAGGAACAGCTCGGCGAGCGAGAAGGCGGCGTCGCGCGGGGCGAGCCGGCCGTCCTGGATGGACCAGCCGACGCCGGCCACCAGGTCGAAGAAGGCCTCGCTCAGCCAGGCGGCGCTCAGCTCGATGCGGAACACGCCCTGCTGCTGGCCGCGCAGGAAGAGCGCGTGCAGCCGGGCGATTTGGACCTCCCAGAGGTCGTTGATGTCGTCGTTCTCGTAGAGCTGGTTCTCGCCGGCCAGGAAGGCGCAGAGCATGGCGTCCGGGACGGAGGCGTCCACCAGGCGGCGCAGCGCGGCCTCGGCGTCGCCCTCTTCGACCTCGGCGGTGTCCAGCGCGGCGGCGAACCGGCGCAGCCCGAGCAGGCCGACCTCGCGGATCAGCGCGTCGCGCCCCGGGAAGAGCCGGTGCAGCGTGGCGCGGCTGATGCCGGCGGCGCGCGCGATCTCGTCCAGGTGGGCGGTCGGGCGGCGGGAGAGCACGCCGACGGCGGCTTCGAGGACGGTGTCGCGGTCGGTGGCCATGGACCGAGTCTAGTTCATATGAGACACCGATGTCTCATTCTTTTGTTCGAGCTCTCAGGTGATGCGCGGGCTCTCGGTGCTCGGGCAGCAAAAAACCGGGGACGGTGGGTGTACCGTCCCCGGTTCCGGGGTGCCTGTGAGCCCTCGCGGGGCGGCGGCTCAGCTCTGGTTGTAGAAGCCGGTGTCGTCCATCGGGCGGTCGATCACCATGACCTCGACGTCGGCCGGGGTGAGCAGGAAGACCCTCCGGGCGATCCGCTCGATGCCGCCCCGGGTGCCGAAGATCAGCCCGGAGGCGAAGTCGACCATGCGCTTGGCCTCGGCCTCCGACATCTCGGTGAGGTCCATGACCACCGGGATGCTCGCCCGGATGTGCTCACCGACCGTCCGGGCCGCCTCGAAGCCCGTCGGCCGCAGGGAGACGATCTTCGTGGGCGCGGGGGCGGCCGGAACCGTCTCCTGATCGACCCACTCGTCGTCGTACACCGCGGCCGGGTAGTTCCCCGAGGGCATCAGCCACCCGTTGTGGTGCTCGTCGCGAAGTGCTCCCATGCCGCGCCTCCCTGCCTCGTCCCGTCCTGGTCCCCCGGGGGTGCGTGCCGTTCTTGACACGTCATCCACTCGTCGGAACTGTCCGAGTATCGCACTGTTCACCGGTCCCGTGCCCGCTCGCAACCCCCGTACGAGTCGTGCCGCGCCGGAAACCCGGGCGAACCCGGGCACTCCCACTGACGCGGCGCAGCGCCGTACGGTTGCGCGCGTTGACCTTATCGGTCGCGGTCACGGCGTAATTGACCTTCTGTCAACAATGCGGAAACGATTTCACCCGCGGTGTCACCCGCAGGGTCACTCGCCGGTCGATCCGTCGATCAATTCGCGCAGAAGATCCGCGTGGCCGTTGTGTCGGGCGTACTCCTCGATCATGTGGGTGAGGATCCAGCGCAGCGTCACGGGCTGACCGCGGCGCGGCTTCTTGCCGACGGTCTCCAGCGGCAGGCCGGCGGCGGCGCTGCGGGCGGCCTCGACCTCGGCGCGCCAGACGGCGAAGTCGGCCGCGACGTCGGCGGTGTCGACGTCGTCGAAGTCGCCGTCCTCGTTCTCCTTGGTCCAGAAGTGCCCCTCGGCGTTCTCCTGGCCGAGCAGGACGGACTGGAACCAGTACTGCTCCACCTCGGCCATGTGCCGGACCAGGCCCAGCAGCGAGAGGTTGGACGGCGGGACGGAGCGCAGCCGCAGCTGGTCGTCCGTCAGGCCCTCGGTCTTCAGCGCGAGGGTGTGGCGGTGGTAGTCGAGGAAGGCGTGCAGGGTGGCGGCCTCGTCGGCCGTCATCGGCGGGTCCACCCGCGGGTCCGGTGCAGTCATGCGCGCCATCCTGGCCTCCGGCGGCGCACCGGCGCGAACGATTTTGTCCTGGTGGGCCGGGCTGGGGGAGTCGGATCGGACGGACGGGCCGGGTTCAGCCGGCCGTCGCCCGGCGGCGGGTCCGGGCCGCCCGCCACAGGCCCACCACGCTGCCCAGCACCAGCAGCGCGATCACCCCCGCCGACAGCAGGAAGGCCGCCGAGCCCGGCCGGCCCGCGCTGGCCGCCGCCGTGACGTACACCGCCGTGGTCGGCACCACGCCGATCGCGGTGGCGAGCACGAAGGGCAGGAAGCGGACCCCGGAGAAGGCCGCGCCGTAGTTGGCCGCCTGGAACGGCATGCCGGGCAGCAGCCGCAGCACCAGCACGCTGCGGAAGCCCTGTTCGGTGAACCGCCGGTCCAGCGCCCCGAGCACCTTCCCGCGCAGGTACGGGCGGAGCGCCTCGCGGCCGAGGCCCCGGCCGAGCACGAAGGCCAGGGCGGCGCCGACCGTGGTGCCGAGCACCGCCAGCAGCACGCCCTGCTGGATGCCGAGCAGCAGCCCGGCCGCGGCGTTCAGGGCCGGCCGGGGCACGAAGGCGAGCGTCCCCACCGCGTAGACCAGGGCGAACAGCGGGCCGAACCAGTAGCCCGGCATCCGGTCCGCCAGCCCGCCGGACAGCAGCTCCGTCGGGCTCCACAGCAGGAGCGAGCCGGCCGCCGCCGCGAGCACCGCGACCAGCAGGGCGAACCGCCACCACGGGGAACGCGGCGCGACGGCGGGCACCTGCGGTGCGAGGGGCGGGACGGGAACGGCATCGGGCTCGAACACCGCCCGAGCCTAACCGGTCCCGGGCCCCGGCCCCGCCGCCGTCCACGCCCCGGTCCAAGGCCTGGGGCGGGGGCCGGGATCAGGGTTCAGCGCGGCCGGGCGAGGAAGCCCAGCAGGCGCTGCCAAGCGTCCCGGGCCGCGTCGGCGTGGTCGACCGCGGCGAGCTCGAAGAAGTTGTGCGGCGCCCCCGGATAGGTGACGAAGGTGTGCGGGCAGCCGGCCGCGGTGAGCGCGGCGTCGAAGGCCTCGACGGCGGCGGCCGGGATGTGCTCGTCCGCGCCGCCCCAGAGGGCGAGGACCGGGGCGGTCAGCTCCGCCGCGAGCTGGGTCGGCCCCGGGGCGCCGTGGAGGGTGTCCGGGTAGCCGTAGAAGCCGACCGCGCCGGCCAGGCCGAAGCGCGGCGCGGCGGTCCGGAAGGCCTGCCGGCCGCCGAAACAGAAGCCGAGCGCGACCACCTCGGCGGGCCCGGCGGCGCGCAGCCGTTCCAGCGCTGCGGTGATGTCGGCGTCCAATCCCTCGGGGGTGAGCGCGAGCAGGTGGGGGAGCAGGTCCGGCAGTTCGCCGAATTCCGCCGGGCGCTTTTCTGGGAAGGCTCCGGCGGTGCGGCCGTAATAGTCGAGGACGAGCGCCGGGTGGCCCTGTTCGGCGAGCCGGGCGGCGGTCTGCCGGTAGAACGGGGAAAGGCCCCTGTTGTCCGGCAGGACGAGTACGCCGACTCCGGTGGCGACTTCCGGGCGGGCCAGGAAGGCGCCGAACCGGGTGCCGTCGGCCGAGGTCAGGGTCAGTGGGGCGGCCTCGGCCAGCGGCCACGGGGCGGGACCGGGGGCGGGCGGGGCGGCGTCCGGGTCGTAGCACACGGGGAATCCCTCTCGCGGAGCACGAAAACCGCCGGACGCGGCGCGCCCGGCGGTTCGAGACTTTAGCGGGGAATTCCCTCAGGAATTCATCATCATATCGTGGAGAGATCTTTTCCGGAAGGCTTTTCCGGTGACGTTGCGGTCACGTTCTCGCCGCCGGAATTCCGTTCGGCCAGCCGCAGCGCCCCGGCGCTCAGCAGCAGGGCGAAGGCGAGCGCGGTGACCAGTCCGAAGGAGACGGTCAGCGAGGTGGCCTGGGCGAGGGCGCCGATGACCGCGGGAGCGATCAGGCCGGAGGTGTAGGTGACGGTGGCGACGCCCGCGATGGCCTGGCTGGGGTTGCTGCCGATCCGGCCGGCCGCGGCGAAGGCGAGCGGGACGATCACCGCGATGCCGATGCCGAGGAGGGCGAACCCGGGGATGGCCAGCGCCGGGCTGTCGGCGGCGACCACCAGCAGGCCGCCGACGGTGGCCACGGCGCCGCCGACGCGGGTGGTGCGGACGGCGCCGAGCCGGCGGATCGCCGCGTCCCCGGCGAGCCGGCTGACCGCCATGGTGAGCGAGAAGGCGGTGTACGAGGCGGCGGCGACGGTGGCCGAGGCGCCGGTGACGTCCCGCAGGTAGACGCCGCTCCAGTCCATCGAGGCGCCTTCGGCGAAGACCGCGCAGAAGCCGACCAGCCCGATCACCAGCGAGCTGCGCGGCGGCAGCGCGAACCGCGGCGGCTCCTCCGCGCCCTCGTGCGCCCGGATGTCGGGCAGGCCGCGGCAGACCGGCTGGGCGAGGGCGAGCAGGACCAGCGCGGTGACGGCCAGTTGGAGCCGGGCGTCGAGGTCCAGGTGGGCGGCGAGGATGCCGAAGGCGGAGGCCAGCAGGCCGCCCGCGCTCCACATCCCGTGCAGTCCGGACATGATCGAGCGGCCGAGCCGCTCCTCGATCTCCACGCCCTGGGCGTTCATCGCGACGTCCGCCATCCCGGCCGCGGCGCCGTACACCAGCAGGGCCGCGCACAGCACCGGCAGCGAGGGGGCGAGCGCGGGCAGGGCGAGGGCCAGGCACCAGAGCGAGATCAGCCCGCGCACCGCGGCCCGGCCGCCGTAGCGGTGCACGAAGCGGCCGGCCAGCGGCATGGCGAGGGAGGAGCCGATGGCGGGCATGACCAGGGCCAGGCCGAGCTGGCCGGTGGAGAGGTCGAGGCGGTCCTGGAGCCACGGGATGCGGGTGACGAAGCTGCCGCTGACGGCCCCGTGCACGCAGAAGACCAGGGCGATGCTGGCCCGGGCCCGGCGGGGTGCGCTCAGCGGTTCCGGTGGTGGCGGTGGTGGCGCGGTGGTCCCGTTCATGGGGTGTTCCCTCCCGGTCGCGCGGTGTGGGGCGCGACAGTGCCCTGTGACGGTCGATAAACTATCAGGAAGGGACCCTGATAGAAACACTCTGGAAGGATGATCCGCCATGACCATCGCGCGTACGGCTACGCCGAGCACCGCCCGGGCGATCAACGACCGGCTGGCACTCAACCTCCTGCTCGAACAGGGTCCGCTGACCGCGACCGAGCTGCGCGGCCTCACCGGCCTGTCCCGGCCGACCGTCGCCGACCTGCTCGAACGGCTCCAGCGCACCGGCCTGGTGGCCGTCGTCGGCGAGCGCGGGGAACAGCGGCGCGGCCCCAACGCCCGGCTCTACGCGCTGGTCGCCTCCCGGGCCCACCTCGCCGCCTTCGACGTCCGCTCCGGCGGCGTCAGCCTGGTCGTCGCCGACCTGGCCGGGCGCAGCCTGGCCACCGCCGAGGTCCCGGTCGAGGGCGACGGCGGGCCGGACACCGCCGGGGAGATCGTCGCCACCCTGCTGGAGACCGCGCGCGGCGCCGGCGTCGACCGGCTGCACACCGTCGCGGTCGGCGCCCCCGGGCTGGTCGACCCGGCCACCGGGCGGCTGCAGAGCACCGGCAAGCTCCCCGCCTGGCACGCCGAACTCCTCGCCGCGCTGCGGGAGCTGCCCGGTACCGAGGTGATCCTGGAGAACGAGGTCAACCTCGCCGGGCGGGCCGAGTACCGGGTCGGCGCCGCGCGCGACCGCGACACCTTCGTCCTGCTCTGGCTGGGCCACAGCGTCGGCGCCGCCGTGATCCTGGACGGGCGGCTGCGCCGGGGCTTCTCCGGCGGCACCGGCGAGATCTGCTTCCTGCCCGTCCCCGGCACCGTCGGCCTGCCCAGCGCCGACAGCTGCGAGGGCGGCTTCCACGGCCTGGTCGGCAGCGCCGCGATCTGCGCGCTGGCCCGAGCCCACGGGCTGCCCGCCGACCCGGCCGGGGACGCCCCCGCCGCCGAGGCCGCCGTCCGGGCCGCCCTCGCGGCCGGCGAGGCGGGCGGGGGCTTCCTGGACGAGCTGGCCGAGCGGATCGCGATCGGCGCGGCGGGCGTCTGCGTGGTGCTGGACCCCGGCTGCGTGGTGCTCGGCGGCGAGATAGGCCGGGCCGGCGGGCCGGAGCTGGCCGGCCGGGTCGAGCGGCGGCTGGCGCTGCTCTCCCCGCTGAGCACCGAGGTGCGGGCCGGTGCGGCGGGCGGCGGCGCGGTGCTCGCCGGGGCGGTGCTCACCGCCGGGGACGCGGCACGGCGCGACCTCTTCGGCGAGCCATAAGGTATGCCATGGGGCGGCCCTCACATGATCGTCCGTACCGCCGGTACGGCAGGATGGCGCGGGGGCGCCCGCCCCGAGAACCCGAACCACCGTCAGGAGACGCACATGGGCCAGCCCGAGGTGCCGGCCAACCCGTACCGCATCGGCGAGGCCGCGGCGCTGCTCGGCGTCAGCGCCGACACCATGCGGCGCTGGGTGGACGCCGGGCGGGTCGCCGCCGCGCGGGACGAGCACGGGCACCGGATCATCCCGGGTGCCGAACTCGCCGCCTTCGCCCGGGAGTTGGCCCGGCCGGAGAACGCCGAGGCGGAGGGCCGGCCGTCCTCGGCGCGCAACCGCTTCCCGGGGATCGTCACCGACGTGGTGCTGGGCGACGTGGCCGCGCAGGTGGAGATCCAGGCCGGGCCGTTCCGGGTGGTGTCCCTGATCAGCCGGGACTCGGCGGTGGAGCTCAACCTGGTCCCCGGTGCGCCCGCCACGGCGGTCATCAAGTCCACCAATGTGATGATCGAACGCCGCTAGCCGGCCCGGTGGATCCCCGCGGATCCCTCCGCAGCCCCCTGCAACCCCCTTCGTACGAGTCCCGGAACGAACCGAGAGGCGCCCGGATGCCACCCCCGCACCTGCCGACCACCCAGAGCGCCGTGCTCGCGATCGAGGCCGTGGCCGCCCGGCACGGCCGCACCGTCCGCGCCCAGCACGACATCGGCCGCGACCGGACCTTCGCCGGGCTGGTCGGCCCGGACGGTCCGGGCGGCTCGGGCGGCTCGGGCGGCTCGCTCGGGGAACTGGACGCCATCCCGCACGAGGCGCTGCTGGAGTTCGACGGCCGCCCCGCCGTCACCGTCCGGCTGTTCACCCACGACGAGGTCGCCGTGACCGTCGAGGGCATCGCCTTCGACGTCGACCGCGACCGCGTCCCCGGCTTCCTGAACGCCGTCTGGTCCGACCTGGTGCACGTCAAGGCGCGCACCTTCCCGCCGTCCACCACGCTGATCGTCACCGTCCCCGGGGAGCCGAGCCACCGCGAGGACATCGGCGTCCACAGCCTCACCCCCTGGCTCGCCGGAAGGATCCGATGAACGCCGCCGCCAAGCCGCTCGCCGCCAAGCCGCTGGCCGTCGCCCATCGGGGCGACCCGTACCGCTTCCGCGAGAACACCCTGCCCTCCGTCGAGTCCGCGCTCGCCGCCGGGGCCGACGCCGTCGAGGTGGACGTCCAGCTCACCCGCGACCGGGTGCCCGTCCTGCTGCACGACCGCACCCTGGAGCGGCTCTGGGGCGACGCGCGGTCGATCGACCGGGTCACCGCCGACCAGCTGGAGGAGCTGCGGCAGGGGCCGCTCGCCGTCCCCACCCTGGCCGAGGCGGTCAAGGCGGTGACGGCCGTCGAGGGCCGCCGGCTGCTGATCGACCTGGACGACGCGGGCCCGGCCGCCGCCGCCTGGTCGGTCGTCACCGGGCTCGGCGCCGAGGCGGCGGTCGCCTTCTGCGGCCCCACCGCCGCCATGCTCGCGGTGCGCGAACTGAGCCCGGACGCCGAGATCGCGCTCACCTGGAAGCAGCCCCGGATGCCGGTGCGCGCCCTGCTGGACGACCTGCGCCCGCGCTACCTCAACCCGCCGTTCGGCCTGGTCACCCCCGAGTTCACGGCCGCCGCGGCGGAGCGGGGGCTCGCCGTCTCCACCTGGACCGCCGACCTGCGCCGCACCATGCGCCGGCTGCGCGACACCGGGGTCGCGTCCATCACCTCCAACCGGATCGGCGTCCTGCGCTCGGTGCTGGACGGCCGCCGCTGACCGGAGCGGTGCTCGGCCGGAGGGCGCCCGGGTCGCCCGTTCGGGTGCTCCCGGCCGATCCGCCGCGCGGCCCGTCGGAACCTCTGCTGAGCTGGGGCGGTTCGGAATCGTCGACGACCCCCGGCGGAGGTGGCCGTGTCCGTGGAGCGCCCGCCCGGCGAGCAGCGGCAGCCGGACGACCGCAGGCCGTACCTGATGCTGCCGCCCGGGCTGCGGCAGGCGGCGGCCTGGTCGGTGGCGGTGATCCTGCTGATCGCCGTCGCCTCGCTGGTGGTCTTCGCGCTGGTCGAACTGCGGGCCGCGACCGTGCCGTTCGTCCTGGCGCTGCTCGGGGCCTCGCTGCTCTACCCGGTGGTGCCGTGGCTGGTGGGCCGGGGCGTGAGCCGGAGCCTGGCGGCCGGGCTGACCTGCGTGGTGCTGGTGGTCGCGGTCAGCGGGGTGATCGCGCTGCTGGTCAACTCGCTGGTGCACAGCGCCCCGCAGATCGCCTCCTCGCTCCAGGAGGCCGGGCAGCGGCTGGCCGACTGGCTGGGCCCGCTGGGGGCGAAGATCCGGCACGGCCTGGACAACGCCAAGGGCGAGACCAACTCGCTGGTCTCCACCCTCACCAACGGCGTGCTCTCCGGGCTCGGCCTGCTCACCCAGCTGATCACCGGCGGGGTGCTGGCGCTGGCCCTGGTGTTCTTCTTCCTCCGGGACGGCCACCGCACCGGCGACGCCATCCGCTCCTACCTGCCCGAGCGCAGCGCCACGACGGTGATCGCCTGCGCGGAGCGGGCCTTCGACGCGATGGCCGGGTTCATGCGGGGCACCACCCTGATCGCGCTGATCGACGCGGGCTTCATCACCATCGGCCTGATCGCCCTCGGGGTGCCGGGCGCGCCCGGGCTCGGCGCGCTGGTCTTCATGGGCGCCTACATCCCCTTCGTCGGGGCCTTCCTGTCCGGCACGGTGGCCGTGCTGGTGGCGCTCGCCGACGGCGGGCTCGGTACGGCGCTCTGGGCGCTGGGCGTGGTGCTCGCGGTGCAGATGATCGAGGGCAACGTCCTCCAGCCGGTCATCCAGAGCCGGACGGTGGAGCTGCATCCGGCCACCATCATGGTCGCCGTGGTGGCCGGCTCGGGCATCGCCGGGATCATCGGCGCCCTGCTCGCCGTGCCGGTCTGCGCCGCCGTGATGGGCGTCATCTCGGTGCTGCGGGGGGACCCGGACGCGCGGGAGAAGTCGGTTGCCGGGGCGTGACCCGTTGTGCGAGCATCACTAATGCGATTTGAGTCGCGATAGTGAGGCGGAGGGGTTGCGTGGAACTGTTCGAGGTGGCCGAGGCGGGGGCCGGGCCGTACGGGGTGGCCGTGGGGCCCGACGGGGGCGTGTGGTTCACCCTGGTGCACACCGGGGAGATCGGGCGGCTGGCCGCGGACGGGACGGTCGAGCGCTTCGGCCTCGGCGCGCCGGAGTGCGGGCCCGCGGTGATCACGGCGGGGCCGGACGGGGCGCTCTGGTTCAGCCGGATGCGGGACCACCGGATCGGTCGGATCACGGTGGACGGGACGGCGACGTCCTACGCGCTGCCGACGGAGGAGGCCGGGCCGTACGGGATCGCCGCCGGGCCCGACGGGGCGCTCTGGTTCACCGAGCTGAACGTCGGCCGGATCGGGCGGATCACCGTGGCCGGTGAGGTCACGGAGTTCCCGCTGCCGCTCGCCGGGGCCTTCCCGTCGCTGATCACGGCCGGGCCGGACGGGGCGCTGTGGTGCACGCTCAACCAGGCCGACGCCGTCGCCCGGATCACCGTGGACGGCCGGGTGACCGTCCACGGGCTGCCCACCGGGGGCACCGCGCCGGTCGGCATCACCGCCGGGACGGACGGCGCGCTCTGGTACGTCGGCATCGGCGGCGGGCTGGTCGGGCGGATCACCGTGGACGGCGAGGTGACCGAGTACCCGCTGGCCGACCGCGCGGCCCGCCCGCACGCGATCGCGGCCGGGCCGGACGGCCGGCTCTGGTTCACCGAGTGGGGCGCCGGCCGGATCGGGGTGCTCGGCCCGGACGGGCGGCTCGACGGCCACCCCCTCCCGGGCGGGGGTGCCGAGCCGCACGGCATCGCCGTCGCCCCGGACGGCACGGTGTACGCGGCGCTGGAGCGCGGGCAGCTCGCCCGGCTGGACGGCGCGCCCGGTCAGGGCTGACGGCGCAGCAGCTCCTCCAGGTCGGCGAGCAGGCCGAGGGCGGCGGCCCGGTCGGGGGCCGGCTCCGGGGCGGGGGAGCGCTCGGCGATCACCCGCAGGGCGGCGGCCGCCTGGCGGGCGAACATGGCCAGCAGGTCCAGCTCGGGCAGGCTGGCGCGGGCCTGCGGGGCCGGGTCCAGCACCTCCAGGACGCCGAGCACCCGGCTGCCGTGGGTGAGCGGGGCGGCCATCAGGGCGGTCGGGACGTACGCGGTGGACTCGGCGAAGTCCCGGTCGAAGGTGCGGTTGGCGCCCAGGTCGTCCACCACCATCGGCTCGCCCGAGGCGGCCACCCAGCCGGCGATCCCCCGGCCGGCCGGGAAGCGGCGGCCCACCAGCGACTCCTCGCCCCGGCCGGAGACGGCCTGGAAGACCAGCTCCCCGGCCGCCTCGTCGAGCAGGCACACCGAGCCGGCCTGGGCGCCGAAGATCGCCCGGGCGACGTCCACCACGGACTGGAGCAGCTCGCGGGCCAGCGGGTCGACGGCGGGGTCAGTGCTGAGGGTCATCGGGCGCCTCCGGGGTGGGGGTGGAAGGGACCTGGACGTTGGCCGCGGTGAGGTAGAGCGCGCTCTTCAGCTGGAAGGTGGTCAGCCTCGGCCGCCGGGACAGGATGCGGGCGCAGAGCCCGGCCACGTACGGGGTCGCGAAGCTGTTGCCGGTGGTGCGGATGGTGGCGCCGCCGAGCCAGGGCACCCGGACGTTCTGGCCGGGGGCGAAGAACTCCACCGGCGGCGCCGGGTTGTACAGGTGCAGCTCCGGGTCCTCCTCCTGGTGGCTGCCCACCGAGATGACCGAGGAGAAGCGCCACGGGTAGCTCTCCACCGGGGTGTTGTGGGCGGAGGCGACGATCGCGGTGCGGGCGAAGAAGGCGTCGTCGGCGATCGCGTGCAGCTGCTCCAGGAAGCGGGTCCGGGTGGTGGAGAGGCTGAGGTTGACCACGTCGAAGCCCTGCCCGACGGCCCAGCGCAGCCCGGCGATCAGCATGTCGCCGGTGCCGGTGAAGCGCTCGCCGAGGACCCGGACGCTGTAGAGCTCGCAGTCCGGGGCGGTGCGGCGGATGATGCCCGCGCAGGCGGTGCCGTGCCCGCAGGTGTCGCCGGCGCTGTCGGGGCGGACGGTCAGCTCCCGGGTGACCGGGTCCTTGACCACCGCCCAGGAGCCCTGCACCGGCCCGACCAGCGGGTGGTCGGGCTCGATCCCGGAGTCGACCACGCAGACCCGGACGCCCTTGCCGGTGCCCCCGGCGTCGGATGCCCCGGCGTCGGTGGCGACGGCGTCGGCGAGCACCGGGAGGTCGGCGGGGGTGCGGTCGCGCAGGCTCCAGGTGAGGCCGGCCGGGCCGCTCACCGGGTGCCCCCGAGCCGCTCGGCGCGCCGAACGCCCGGCAGGTGGCCCTTGGCGGCGAACCGGTCCCGGGCGGTGGCGGCGGCCGCCGCGGCCTCGGCGGGGCGGTCGAGCAGCAGCAGGGCGTGCGCCCGGTCGAGCGCGGTCAGCGCCTGGAGCAGCAGCGACTCGGTGGCCTCGGCGGCGGACAGGGCGGCGGCGGTCAGGTCCAGCGCCGGCGCGGCCTCGCCCCGGGCGGCGGCGAGCCGGCCGCGCAGCGCGTCCAGCTCGATCGCGAGCACCGGCGGTAGCGCGGCGACGGCGTCCGCGCCGTCCAGGTGCCGGGCGGCCTGGGCCGGGCGGTCGGTGTCCAGCAGGACCCGGGCGGTGGTCAGGGCGAGGCGCGGCAGCGGGGCGGCGCTGCCCTGGTGGCGGGCGATCTCGGCGGCGTCGGCGAGCAGGTCCAGCGCCTGGCCGCCCTGCCCGAGCGCGGCCGCCGCCTGGGCGGTCAGCGCGGGCAGCGCGATCATCGCCTCGGCCAGCGACAGCTCCCCGGCCAGGCCGTTGGCCTCGGCGAGCAGCAGCTCGGCCTCCTCGGGGCGGTCGCGCAGCGCCAGCAGGACGGCCAGCGGGCCGTTCAGCGCGACCCGGACGGTCCGCCGGCCGGTGCCGTGCTCGGCGAGCAGGGCGCGCAGCCGGAAGGTCGCGTTCGGGACGGGCTCGGGGCCGGCCAGCAGAGAGGCGGCCAGCGCGGCCAGCACGGCGGCCCGGTCCAGCTCGGCGTCGGTGCGGGAGACCTGGCCGAGCGCCCGGTCCAGCAGCTGCTCGGCCTCGGTGTGGCGGCCGGCCAGCAGGTGCTCCTCGGCCAGCCGCAGCCCGGCCCGGGCCTGGCCGAGGTCGTCCCCGGTGTCGGTGAACAGCGGCAGCACGGCGCGGGCGGTCGCGGCGGGCTGGTCCTGGCCGGGCGGCAGGCCGCGGGCGGCCAGCGCGAGCCGGGCGTGCGCGGCGTCCAGCGGGTCGGCGGCCGCGTCCCGCACCTGGGCGAGGACGGGCAGCGCCTCCTCGGCGCGGCCGAGCGCCAGCCGGGCCTCGCCGAGGCGGCGCAGCACCGGGCCGGTGGCGCGCTCGCCCGGGTAGTGCAGCCGCACCGCGCGCTCCAGCAGGTCGGTGGCGGCGGGCAGGTCGGCGCGGGCCAGCGCACCGGCCCCGGCGGTGCCGAGGGCGGTGGCCGCGCGGGTGCGCAGCACGTCGGTGCGGGTGTCCAGCAGGCCGAGTTCCAGCCGGTAGCGGTGGGCGCGCTCCAGGTGGCCGCCGACGGCGGCGTCCCCGGTGGAGCGGACGGCCGGCAGGTCGGCGGCGCGCTCGTGGCGCTCGGCGCGGGCCCGCTTGGACATGGACTGGTAGACCGACTCCTGGACCAGGCCGCTGCTGAACCGGTAGCCGGTGCCGGTCGGTTCGACCAGCCGCAGCTCGGCCAGCCGGGCCAGCGCCGCGTGCAGCCGCGGCGGGGTGTCGTCGACCCAGGCGGACGGGCCGGCCGGCAGGCCGTCGATCGGGCCGGTGAAGACGTCGTCCTGCGGGTCGGCGAAGGCGTCCTGGTCGCTGCCGCCGTGGGCGAGTTCGGCGAGTTCGGCGGCGGTGAAGGCGCGGCCGAGGACGGCGGCGAGGTCGAGGGTGGCGCGCTCGTCGCGCTCCAGCCCGTCGATCTGGGCGCTGAGCAACGCCCGCCCGGTGGGCGGCAGTTCGTCCGTCAGCGCGGGGCCCTCGGTCTCGGTGAGGGCGGCCAGCAGCTCCTCCAGGTGCAGCGGGTTGCCCTCGGCGCGCTCCAGCAGCCTGGTGGGCACCGCGTCCTGGTGGGCGCTCAGCTCGGTCAACTGGGCGGCCAGCAGGGCGGATTCGTCCCAGGACAGGCCGCCGACCGGCAGCGTCGGCAGCTCCGGGCGGGCGGCCGGGAGATCGGGGCGGGTCAGGCAGAGCAGCAGCACGGGGGCCGCGCCGAGTTCGGCGGCCAGCCGCTCGACGGCGTCCAGCAGCACCGGGCCGGCCCACTGGCAGTCGTCCAGGACCAGGACGGCCGGGCGCTCGACGGTGCGGCCGCGCAGGATCGCGGCCAGCAGCTCCAGCGAGCGGCCGGCGTCGATGCCCGGCGCCGTCGCCTCGTCCAGCCGGGCCAGCGCCTCGGCGGGGGCGGCGCCCTCGGGCTCGTCCAGCAGGGTCCGGACCGCCTCGGCGAGCGGCGCCAGCACGCCCTGCCCGCCGAAGCTGCGGCAGCGGGCGGTGCCGCAGCGCGCGGTGCGCCGGCCCACCCGCTCGCGCCAGTCCCGCACCAGCCGGGTCTTGCCGATGCCCGCCTCGCCGGCCACCAGCAGCAGCTCGGCCCCCTGGCCGCCCGCCACCCGGGCCAACGCGGCGTCCAGCAGGGCCAGTTCGCGCTCCCGGCCGACCAGCGGGACGTCGAAGCGGCGCAGCAGCTCCGGGTCGTCCTCGTCCAGGCCGACCAGGCGGTAGGCGGTGACCGGCTCGGCCTTGCCCTTGAGGTGCAGCGGGCCGACCTCGTCCACCTGGGCGGCCGGGCCGGCCGCGCGCAGCGTCTGCGGGCCGATCAGCACCTGGCCGGGGGCGGCCCGGGTCTGCAGCCGGGCGGCGATGTTCACGGTCTCGCCGGAGATCAGCGCCTGGCGCGCCGAGGCGTCCGAACCCGCCACCACCTGGCCGGTGTTGACACCGATCCGGACGTCCAGGCGGACGCCGAGGGTGGCGTCCAGCTCGGTGTTGAGGTCCTCCACGTCCTCCAGCATGGCGAGCGCGGCGGCCAGCGCCCGGTGGGCGTCGTCCTCGCGGATCACCGGGACGCCGAAGACGGCCATCACGGCGTCCCCGATGAACTTCTCCAGGGTGCCGCCGTGCGCCTCGATCCGGTGGTGCATCCGCTCGAAGTAGCGCAGGACCACCTCGCGCAGGGTCTCCGGGTCGAGCGCGCCGGACAGGGCGGTGGAGTCGACCAGGTCGCAGAAGACCACCGTGACCAGCTTGCGCTCCTCGGCGGCCAGGTCGAGGGCGGCGGCCCGGGGGGTGCCGCAGGAGGGGCAGAACTGGTCGTTGGTGCCGACGAGTTGGGCGCAGAGTGGGCAGGGCATGGTGGCCGTCCTTCGGTCGTCCTTCGCGGTGCGGGGCGTGCGCGGCGAAGCGGAACGGGTGTGCGCGGCGGGGCGGTTGGCGCGGCCCGGTGGTGCGGGCCGGCCGGTGGTGCGGGGCGTGCGCGGCGGGGCGGTGGTACGGGGGCGCGAGCGTTCCGGGCCAGGGTCGCGGGCGCGGCTTCGGGCCCGGTTCGGGAACGCCTGGTAGGCGGTATGGCCGCAGGTGGGACGGGGTGCGGGCGCCTCCCGGGCGGGCCCGCCGGGCCCTCGGCGGGCCGGCGCGGCCGCTCCGACCTGCGGCCATACCGGTTTCCAGCCGGCCCCGAAGCCGGGCGCAGGCGGCTCGGGCCACGGTGGTCGGCAACGGCGGGCAGCCGCCCGCCGGAGCCGTAACCACCCCCGTGCGGAAGGGAGTTCGACCATGGCCGAGAACATGGAGCAGCAGAACGTCGGCGAGAGCGGCGAGGAGACCCCGGAGGTCGAGGCGCACGTCGCCAACATCCTGGACCTCCAGGCGATGAAGGTCCTGAGCGAGTCCTCGGACGGCCTCTGCTTCAGCCTGATCAGCTACGTCCACGGCGCCGAGACCACGGTCTGACCGGAGTCCGGACGCCGGGCCGTGCGCGGGGGCGGACGCACCGCCGCCCCCGGCCGCCGACACCCGGTCGCCGGCCGCCGGTTCCCGGTCACTGGTTCACCGGTCACCGGTCACCGGTCACCGCAAGGCTTCCGGGGCGGTCCCGCCGAGACGGGGCCGCCCCGGCCCGATCCGCACCCCCGGGTGCCCCGCCGACCACGGAGGACGGCCATGGACCCCACCCCGCTCTCCCGCAACCGGGACTTCCGACTGCTCTGGGCCGGCGGCCTGCTGGCCTCCCTCGGCTCCCAACTCGCCTCGATCGCCCTGCCGTTGCTGGTCCTGCGGGAGACCGGGTCGGCGGCCCGGGCGGGCGCCATCGGCACCGTCTCGGTCGGCGCGCTGCTGATCACCACGCTGCCCGGCGGGGTGCTCGCCGACCGGATCGAGCGGCGCCGGCTGATGCGGATCTGCGACGTCCTCAGCCTGCTCGCGGTCGCCGCCCTGGTCGTCGCGGTGCTGCGCGGGCACACCCCGCTGCCGCTGGTCCTGCTGGTCGCCGCCGCCGGGGCGCTGATCTCCAGCGTCTACGGGCCGGCCGCCGGCGCCCTGCTGCGCGCGGTGGTGCCCACCGGGCAGGCCCGCGAGGCCTCCTCCCGGATGCAGGCGCGCGGCGCCGCCGCCCGGCTGGCCGGACCGCTCGGCGGCGGGGCGCTGTTCGCCTGGCACCCGGTGCTGCCGTTCCTCGCCGAGGGCGTCGGCCTGCTGCTGTCCACCGTCTGCGTGGCGCTGATCCGGACCCGCGCGAAGCCCGCCACGACGGGCGGACCGGCGTTCAGCCGGGCCGAACTGACCGCCGGACTGGCCTTCGTCTGGCACCGGCCCTACCTGCGCACCCTGCTGCTGGTCTTCGGCCTCGGGATGAACTTCGCGTTCAGCGCGCTGATGTTCACCACCCTGGCCGTCGCCTCCGACGGCGGCCGCTCCGGCCTCGGCGGTGGCACCGTCGTCTCCTGCACCGCGGCCGGCGCCCTGGCCGGGGCGCTGCTCGCCCCGAGGCTCGCCGCCCGGGCCCGCGACGGCAGCCTGGTCGCGCTCGCCTGCTGGGCCTGCGCGCTCACCGCCGGGGTGCTGGTGCTGACCAGGGCCCCGCTGGTGATCGGGCTGCTCTGCGCCGTCTGCATGTGCCTGTCCACCGTCGCCAGCATCGGCTTCGTCTCCGGCATGCTGACCGCCGCGCCGCCCGATCGGATCGGCCGGGTGCAGAGCGCGGCCGGCTTCCTGTCCACCCTGGTCCAGCCGTTCGGCCCGCTGGTCGGCGGCGTCCTGCTCGGCTCGCTCGGCGGCACCCGGACCTTCGCCCTGCTGGCCCTCGCCATCGCGCTCTGCGCGGCCGTGGTCACCTGGGCGCCGCCGGTGCGGCGCGGACCGGTGCTCAGCCCCGCCGTCTGACGCACCGCCCGCCGCCGCACCGCCCGCTCCCGGACGACCCCGGAAGACTTCGGAACAGGAGGCCCACGATGGCCGACGTCCACGAGACCCAGCTCTACTGCCTCGCCGACCCGACGTACTACGACACCCCCGGACGGCTGCGGGACGGGGACAGCCGCTACCCGCTGGGCCTCGGCGAGCCGCCCGAGGGCTGGCGGCGGGAGCAGCGCGGGCTGTGGACGGTGCTGCGGCCCGACGGCGGCCGCCTGCCCGAGCAGGGCTGGAAGCTGCACGTGTCGGCGGCGCAGGACGGCGCCGAGCGGACGCTGGCCGTCGCCGCGGGGATCTGCACCGCCCGCCGGGTGGCGTTCAAGTTCCTGCGCAGCCCGGCGGCGCTGCGGGTGGCCAACGGCAAGTACGCGGGGCGCGGCGGCAGCGGCAAGTTCGTCACCGTCTACCCGGCCTCGGACGGTGAGTTCCTCTCCCTGGCGGAGGAGTTGGCCGAGGCGCTGGCGGGCTTCCCCGGGCCGTACGTGCTCACCGACCTGCGGATCGGCGACGCCCCGGTGTACGCCCGCTACGGGGCCTTCGTCGAGCTGTGGTGCCGGGACGCGCGGGGCAGGACCGTCCCGGCCCTGCGGGACCCGTCCGGCGCGCTGGTGCCGGACCCGCGCGAGCCGGCCTTCCGGCTGCCCGCCTGGGTCGAGCCGCCGGCGGCGCTGCGCCCGCACCTGGCCGCCCGGGAGGCGGCCGGCGGGGAGCTGCCGTACCGGATCGTCGAGGTGCTCCAGGTCTCCAACGCGGGCGGGATCTACCTGGCCGAGAAGCACGGCACGGGCGAGCGGGTGGTGCTGCGCGAGGCCCGCCCGTACGCCGGGCTGGACGGCACCGGGGCGGACGCCCTGACCCGGCTGCGGCGCGAGCGGTGGGCGCTGGAGCGGCTGGCCGGGCTGGCGTGCGTGCCCCGGCTGCACGAGGTGCGCACGGTGTGGGAGCACACCTTCCTGGTGCAGGAGCACATCGAGGGCGTCCAGCTGTTCGCCGAGGCGATCCGGCGCTACCCGCTGGTGCACCAGAACTGCACCGCCGAGCAGCGCGCCGCGTACGCGCGGTGGGTGGGCGGGGTGGTGGACGGGCTGGCGGAGGCGCTCGACGCCCTGCACGCGCGGGGCGTGCGGTTCGGGGACCTCCACCCGGCCAACGTGGTGCTCCGGCCGGACGGGTCGGTGGTGCTGGTGGACTTCGAGTACGCGGCCGAGCTGGACGACCGGCGGGTGCCGACGGCCGGCGCCGCCGGGCAGCACGTCCCGCCGGGGCTGGGCGGCGCCGAGGCCGACCGCTACCTGCTGTGGGCCACCTGGCTGATGCTGCTGATGCCGGTGATGGAGCTCGCCGACTGCGACCCGGGCAAGCTCCCGGCGCTGGAACGGCGGGCGCGGGAGTGGTTCGGACTGGGACCGGAGGAGGGGCCGGTGCGGCCCGCGGCGGTGGCGCGGGTGGAGTCGGCGAGCGAGCGGCGCGGCCGGGAGCTGCTGGCCGGGCCCTCGCTCGACCCGGTGTGCCGGGAGCTGGTCGCGGGCATCCACGCGGGCGCCACCCCGGACCGCCCGGACCGGCTCTTCCCCGGGGACGTGGCAGGCTTCGCCGACGGCGGGACGGGCGTGTCGCACGGCGCGGCCGGGGTGCTGTACGCGCTGCACCGCGCCGGGGCCGACTGGCCGCAGGAGTACGCGGACTGGCTGGTCGCGGCGGTGCGCCGGCGGGCCGACCGCCCGGCCGCCGGCGGGCTGTACGACGGGCCGCTCGGCATCGCGCTGGCGCTGGCCCGGATCGGCCGGACGGAGGCGGCCGAGGAGCTGGCCGGGCGCGCCCGTACGGCCCTCCCGGCGCGCGCGGCGGGCCTGTTCGGCGGCCGGGCCGGCGCGGGGCTCGCCCGGCTGCGGCTGGCGGACGCGCTGGACAGCCCCCGGGAGCTGGTCCACGCGCTGGACGACGCACGGGAGTTGGCCGCGGTGCTGGGCGGCGCGCCGGTGCCCGGGCTGGACGAGCCCACGGCCGCCGGGCTGCTGTACGGGCTGGCCGGCGTCGCGCTGCTCCAGCTGCGGCTGTACCGGCGGACCGGGGAGCGGTGGCTGCTGGACTCCGGGCGGGTGGCGCTGGAGCGGGCGGTGGCGCGGTGCGTCCGGGTGCCCGACGGGTCCGCGCAGGTGCTGGAGTCCGGGCGCAGGCTGGCCTACCTGGACCGGGGCAGCAGCGGGATCGCGCTGGTGCTGCGGGAGTACCTGGAGCACGGCGAACTGCCGGGCGGGGAGGCCTTCCTGGCCGACGTGCGGAAGGTCTGCGCGCCCGGGTTCATCCGGGAGCCGGGGCTGTTCCGGGGCCGGGTCGGGCTGACGCTGGCGCTGGACCGGCTGAGTGGGGCGCCGGCCCGGGAGGCGGTGCTCGGCCAGGTGGGCAGGCTCCAGTGGCACCTGGTGGCCCGGCCGGAGGGGCTGCTGGTGCCCGGGATGCGGCTGCGCCGTTTCTCGGCGGACCTGCACACGGGCGCGGCCGGGGTGCTGCTGGCGCTGTCCGGGCTGACGGAGGGGCGCGGGGCGGAGCGGGCGGACGTGCTGGACCTGCTGACCCTGGGGTGAGCGGCTCCTGGGGCTGTCACACGGGTTCCGGGGACCGCGCGGGCGCCGCGACGGTGGTCTGCGGTGCCCCGACGGTCTCCGGTGCCCCGACGGCGGTCCGCACCGCCCGCTCCCGGGCGTGCAGATGGGTGAGCCGGGGCAGGGCGTACAGCGCGGCGTGGGCGGTGACCTCGCCGGTGGGGGAGGTGACCGCCCCGGTGTCGGTGAGCGCCTCCAGGGTGCGCAGGGCGAGCCGCTCGGGCCGGCCGAGGGCGGCGGCGGCCTCCGGGAGGGTGAAGAGCAGGGCGAGCGGCAGGGCGGCGAGCCGGGCGAGGGCGAGCCGGCCCTGGTCGGTGAGGTCGCGCCAGCCGGAGTCCAGCCGGGCCCGGACGGTGACGTCCCCGGCGACCAGCTCGTCCAGGGCGCCCGCCGGGTCCTCCAGCCGGGCCGCGTACTCGGCCAGCGGGAGGTGGCGCAGCACGGCCAGCCGGGTGCCCGCGACCCGTACGGCGAGCGGCAGCAGCCCGCAGGCGGCCGCGATCCGGGCGGCGGCGGCGCGGTCGGCGCCGGTCCGGCCGGTGCCGACGATGCGGCCGAGCAGGTCCAGGGCCTCGGCGGGGGCGAGCGGCGGGACGGCGATGCGGCGCACCGAGGCGAGGCCGGCCAGCTGGCCGCGGGAGGTGACCAGGACGGCGCTCGGGCCGAAGCCCGGCAGCAGCTCGCGGACCACGGCCTCGCCGGGGGCGTCGTCCAGGACCAGCAGCAGGCGGCGGCCGGCGAGCGAGGCGCGCCAGAGCGCGGCGGCCCGGGCGATGTCGGCCGGGGCGGTGTCGGCCCGGGCGGTGTCGGGCTGGGCCGGGTCGGCGGGGCCGGGGGCGGTCCGGTCGGCCGCGGCCGGTGCGGCGCCCGGGCGGCCGGTGAGGGCGGCGAGTTCGGCGAGCACCTCGGGCAGCGGGCGGGCGGCGCCGTCCTCGGTGCGCAACCGGACCAGTACCCGGCCGTCCGGGAAGCGGTCGGCGAGCAGGTGGCCGGCGTGCACGGCGAGCGCGGTCTTGCCGCTGCCGGCCGGGCCGGTGAGCACCGCGACGCGTCCGCCGCCGGAGCCCAACTCGTCGACGAGCTGGCGTAGTTCGTCGGTTCTCCCGGTGAAGTCGGCGGTGTCGGCGGGCAGCAGGGAGCCGCCCGGGCCGGTGCCGCGGTCCGGGCGGGCGGCGGTGGGCAGGGAGCGGCCGCGGGCGAGCAGTTCGCGGTAGCGGGCGGTCAGTGCGGGGCTCGGCTCCAGGCCCAACTCGCGGGCGAGCAGCTGGCGGTGGGTGTCGTAGACGGCGAGCGCCTCGGCCTGCCGGCCGGAGAGGTGGAGGGCGTTCATCCGGGCGGCCTGGAGGCGCTCGCGCAGCGGGTGGCGCTCGGCGAGTTCGGCCAGGTCCTCGGCGACGGCGCCGGCGTTGCCGAGCTCCAACTCGGTCTCCGCCCAGTCCTCGTGGACGCCCAGGCAGCGGGCTTCCAGCCGGCCGGCCTCCGCCGCGACGGCGGGGGAGCGGCGCAGGTCGGCGAGCGGCGGGCCCTGCCAGAGGTCGAGGGCCTGGCGCAGCAGCCGGGCGGCGGGGGCGAGCGCCCCGCCGTCGGCGGCGGCCCGGCCGGCCCGGGCGAGGGCCCGGAACCGGAGCAGGTCCAGCTCGGGCTCGGCGACCCGCAGCAGGTAGCCGGCCGCCGAGTGCGACAGCCGGTCGGGCCCCTCCTCGCGGCCGAGCAGGGTGCGCAGGGTGCAGATGTAGACCTGGAGGTTCTTCCGGGCGGTGCGCGGCGGCTCCTCGGGCCAGACCGCGTCGGTGAGCAGGTCGACCGGGACGGCGGTGTTGGCGCGGCTCAGCAGGACGGCCAGGACCAGTCGCTGCTTCAGCGGGCCGAGGGCCAGCGGGCGGCCGCCGGCCTCGCCGGTGAGCGGGCCGAGGACGGCGAAGCGCAGCCGGGTGGGGGTGGCGGGCTGGGCCAGGGGCATCGGCGTACCTCCGGGGCGTGGGCGGCGGCAGTGCGGCGGTGTAGCAGGTGGTGGGGCCGTGCGGTGGTGGGCGCAGGCTACTTGACGGCCGATCGGCGCTGAAGGCCACGGAATCGACCGGCTTCGGTCACATCGGCCGCACAACCGGGGTGCCGGAAGGTGGGATCGACGGGGGGTTTCGTACGACTGTGCGGACGGCGTTCCGGCAGGTCGAGCCGGGTGGCGGGGGCCGGCCGGGCCGGGCGGACGGAGGGCGCGCGGGGCGCCGCCGGACGGGTGCGCGGGGCGGTGGGGAGGGGCGCGTTCCGGCGGTTCTCGACCGGGGCTCAGCGCCGCGGCGAGCGCGGCCCGAGCGGGCGGCGCGGTCGCGGGCGGCGGCCCGACGGCCGGTCAGGAGGCGGCGTCCGCGCGGACGGCAGGCGGTGGCCGAGCGGACAGGAGGTCCCGGTCGCGCGGTCGGGAGGTCCCGGTCGGGGGCCGGGAACTCGGGCCCAGCGGCCCCGGACGGGCGGGCCGAAGGGCCCTGGGGTGCGGAGGCGGCCTGTTCGGATCATGGAGCGCCACCCATTCGCACGACGTTCCGAAGGAGTGCGTCCTTGAGCGCCACCCAGGCACAGGGCGACCCCACCTCACCGCCGACGACCCTCCCCGCAGGGGCGGTCAGGGCCAGGAGGCCCGGTTCGGCCCTGGTCAGACTGCTGACCACCACCGACCACAAGACGATCGGCACCATGTACCTGGTGTCCTCGTTCGCGTTCTTCCTGATCGGCGGCATCCTCGCCCTGGTCATGCGCGCCGAACTCGCCCGGCCCGGAACGCAGATCCTCTCCAACGAGCAGTTCAACCAGGCGTTCACCATGCACGGCTCGGTGATGCTGCTGCTGTTCGCGATGCCGCTGTTCACCGGCTTCGCCAACTGGATCATGCCGCTCCAGCTCGGCGCGCCGGACGTCGCCTTCCCGCGGCTGAACATGCTGTCCTACTGGCTGTTCATGTTCGGCTCGCTGATCGCCGCGGCCGGCTTCGCGACCCCGCAGGGCGCCGCCGACTTCGGCTGGTTCCTCTACGCGCCGCTGTCCGACGCGATCCACTCGCCCGGCGTCGGCGCCGACATGTGGATCATGGGCGTGACGCTGTCCGGCTTCGGCAGCATCTTCGGCGCCGTCAACTTCATCACCACCATCATCTGCATGCGCGCGCCCGGAATGACCATGTTCCGGATGTCCATCTTCTGCTGGAACGTGCTGCTGACCTCGGTGCTGGTGCTGCTGGTCTTCCCGGTGCTGGCCGCCGCGCTGCTGGCGCTGGAGTGCGACCGCAAGTTCGGCTCGCACGTCTTCGACCCGGCCAACGGCGGGGCGATGCTCTGGCAGCACCTGTTCTGGTTCTTCGGCCATCCCGAGGTGTACATCCTGGCGCTGCCGTTCTTCGGCATCGTGTCGGAGGTCATCCCGGTGTTCAGCCGCAAGCCGATGTTCGGCTACTCCGGCCTGATCGCGGCCACCATCGCGATCGCCGGCCTGTCGGTGACGGTGTGGGCGCACCACATGTACGTCACCGGGCAGGTACTGCTGCCGTTCTTCTCGTTCATGACCTTCCTGATCGCCGTGCCGACCGGGGTGAAGTTCTTCAACTGGGTCGGCACCATGTGGAGGGGCTCACTGAGTTTCGAGACCCCGATGCTCTGGACGGTCGGCTTCCTGGTCACCTTCCTCTTCGGCGGCCTGACCGGCGTGCTGCTCGCGGCCCCGCCGATCGACTTCCACGTCTCCGACTCGTACTTCGTGGTCGCGCACTTCCACTACACGCTGTTCGGCACCGTGGTCTACGCGATGTTCGCCGGCTTCCACTTCTGGTGGCCGAAGATGACCGGCAAGAAGCTCGACGAGCGGCTCGGCCGGATCACCTTCTGGACCCTGACCGTCGGCTTCCACGCCACCTTCCTGGTCCAGCACTGGCTGGGCGCCCAGGGCATGCCGCGCCGCTACGCCGACTACCTGGCCTCGGACGGCTTCACCACCCTGAACACCGTCTCGACCATCGGCTCGTTCCTGCTCGGCCTGTCGATCCTGCCGTTCCTCTACAACGTCTGGAAGACCGCCAAGTACGGCGAGAAGGTCACCGAGGACGACCCGTGGGGCTGGGGCCGCTCGCTGGAGTGGGCGACCTCCTGCCCGCCGCCGCGGCACAACTTCGTCAAGCTGCCGCGGATCCGCTCCGAATCCCCGGCCTTCGACCTCCACCACCCGGACATCGCGGCCCGGGACGTCCTGGAGCACAGCGGCAAGCCCGCCACGCACCTGGGCGACGTGGAGCCGGCGAAGTACGACCGGCCGCTGAGCCGGGCCGACCGCGCGCGGGTGGCGTCCGCCTCCACCGACTCGCCCTCCTCGGACGGCTGAGTCCGCTCCCCCCGAACGCCGTCCCCGCCCGCGTCGCTGCCCCCGGGCGGGCGGGGACGGCCCCGTCCGCTCCGCTCCTCACCCTCCTCACCCCTTCGTGACCAGGAAGGCCGGGTCGTGAACCACACCGTTCTCGCCATCGGCACCGCCGCCCTCACCGCGAGCGGCTGTGTCTGGTACCTGCCCGCCATCGCCGACCTCCAGGCCGGCGCCGACCGGCCCCGCTCCACCCGTACGGCCGCCGCGGCCTGCGTGCTCTGGTGGGCCGGGCTCGCGCTCGCGGGCGGGCTGCTGCTCGTCCTGTCGGACTGGCGGCCCGCCGCCCAGATCGCGCTCGCCGGACTGGTGGGCGGCGCGGCGCTGCGGGTGCGGGCCCTGGTGGACCGCCGCCGGGAGGTACGGGAGACGGCGGTCCGCTGGGCCGCCCTGGACGCGGGGCCCGCCCCGCGCTCCAACCGGCCGCCGGCGCTGGCCCTGGCGGGCTGGTTGGTGGTCGGTGCGGCCGTCGCCTTGCTCGGAGCGGCGGCCATCCTGCTGTCCGGCGGCGGCGAGGTCGTGCCCCGGGTGGTGCTCGCGGCGGTCAGCGGCGCGGGCGTCGCGCTCGCCTTCCTGCTGATGGGGCTGGGGAACGTCCGGCGGCAGGGGCGCTGAGGGCGCCCGGCCGGCCCAGTCGAGGTCGGGGCCCGTACGGGTCCTGCGGCCCGGTCCGAATGGGGCCGTTGGGCCCTGGGCCCGCGGCCGGTCGCGGGGGGATGATGCCCTGGGCCCCGCTGGGAGTGTGCGGGGGTGACGAAGGTGGAGCCGCGTGATGGCGACCAAGACGGAGGGTGCCGAGGCCTCGGCACCGGTCCGGGTGTTCCTGCTGGACGACCACGAGGTGGTGCGCCGCGGGGTGCACGACCTGCTGGACGGCGAGCCGGACCTGGAGGTGGTCGGCGAGGCGGCGACGGCCGAGCAGGCGCTCGTCCGGGTGCCGGCCCTGCGGCCCGACGTGGCCGTGCTGGACGTCCGGCTGGGCGACGGCGACGGCGTCTCGGTCTGCCGTGAGCTGCGCTCGCGGATGCCCGGGCTGGCCTGCCTGATGCTGACCTCCTTCGACGACGAGGAGGCGCTGCTGGACGCCGTGATGGCGGGCGCCGCCGGGTACGTGCTCAAGCAGATCAGCGGGACCGACCTGGTCGCCGCCGTCCGCACCGTCGCCTCCGGGCGCTCGATGCTCGACCCCGGCGCCGCGACCCGGCTGCTGAACCGCCTGCGCAGCGACGCCGAGCCCGCCCAGCCGGTCACCACCGGACCGGGCCTGACCGTGCGCGAGCAGGAGGTCCTCGAACTCATCGGCGAGGGCCTGACCAACCGGCAGATCGGCGAGCGGCTCTACCTCGCCGAGAAGACCGTCAAGAACCACGTGTCGCGGCTGCTCGCCAAGCTCGGCGTCGAGCGCCGGGTGCAGGCCGCCCTGATCGCCACCGAGCTGCGCCAGGCCTCCGCCGCCCCGCAGCCCTCCGTGCTGCGCTCCGGCCGGTACTGACCCCGGGCCCTGCCCGGCGGGTCCTCCGGGTCCTGTCGGGCGGGGCCGTGGGCCGTGGGCCGTGGGGCCCGGGGCCGACGGCCCGCCGGGTGGGGCCCTCGCCGGGCCCCGCCGGGACCATCGGCCCTCGCGGCCCGGCCCGGGCCCGGGCGAGCATCGCTCGCATGAACCGCGACCACGTCCCGTCTCCCCGGCCTGTTCCGTCTCCCCGGCCCGTTCCGCACGACCGCCCCGTCCCGGCCGACCGTCCCGACCTTCCGGAACTGCGCGAACTCGACCGGAAGCGGTCGCTGGAGCTGCTGGCCCGGGCCGAGGTCGGCCGGGTGGTCTACACCGTCGACGCCCTCCCGGCCGTCCTGCCGGTGCCGTTCCGGCTGGCCCCCGGCGGCGTGCTGCTCTCGGCCCCGGCCGGCTCCGAACTGGCCCGGGCGGTGGACGGCGCCGTGATCGCCTTCGAGGCCGACGAGGTGGACGGCCGGGACGGCTCCGGCTGGTTCGTCACCGTCCTCGGCCGCGCCCAGGTCCGCCCGGCCACCAGGGCGGCCGACCCGGGCGGCACGGTCCGCATCCGCATCCGCCCGGAACTCGTCATCGGCCGCCGCCTGGCCTGAAAGGGCCTACGGGCCCAGCAACGCCCTGGCGGTGCGCAGGAGTTCGGCGTCCGCCGCCGCGTCCGCGGTGCCGGCCAGGCCGGAGCGGAAGAGCGAGGCGCCCTCGATCAGCATCACGAACACCCGGGCGCGGGACCGCCGTTCCTCCTCCGTCAGGGCCGGGCGGCGTTCGGCGAGGAAGCAGGCGACCAGCTCCTGGTAGCGGTCGTAGAAGGCCCGGACGGCGGCGGCCACCGAGGGGTCGCGGGCGGCCAGCGCCCACAGTTCGGCGAACAGGCGGACCAGGCGCATGTCCTGCTGCTCGGCGAGCAGTTCGCGGAGCAGGGCGTCCTCGTCGCGGCCCGGGTCGAGCAGCGGCGCGAGCCGTTCCACCGAGCGGGCGAGGACGCGCTCCAGCACGGCGGCCACCAGCTCGGCGTGGGTCGGGAAGTAGTGCTGGAGGTGCCCGAGGCGGACGCCCGCGGCGGCGGCCACCGCCCGCATGGACAGCTCGCCGCTGCCCGTCGTGACCAGCAACTCCTCCGCCGTGTCCAGCAGTTGCTCCCGCTTCTGAGCACCCTTGCCGCTCAGGCCCCGGACGCTGCTCATGCCGCCGCCTCCGTGCCGCGCGCTCCGTCCGCCGCGGTGACCGTGACGGTGACGCCGAGGGCCGCCAGGTCCTCCAGCACCCGCCCGGGGCGCGGGGTCTGCTCCGGGAAGGCCACCCCGGCGGGCGGCGGGGCGCCGTCCGTGCCGAGCGCCCGGCGCAGCGCCAGCAGGGCGCCGACGGCGGTGAGTCTGGCCTGACCGGCCCGGTCCTCGACGGTGGCGGTGAGGGTGCGTCCGCCGGAGGTGACGTCGGTGCGCAGCAGGGCGGTGCCGCCCTCGCCGGGGGAGTAGAGCAGCGCGCGCCGGGCCGGCTCCCAGCGGTCGCCGCGGCCCCAGCGGAAGAAGCCGGCGTGCCGGGCCGCGAGCAGGGCGGTGGTGGAGGAGCGCGAGCTGAAGCCGATCCGGGTGGCGGCGGTGGTGGTGCCCAGGGTGAGCGGGAGGGTGAACTGCTCGGGGGTGTCGATCCCGGCGACCAGCGTCGGGGCGTCGCCGATCCGGACGGTCCGCGGGCGGCTGAGCGGCACGACGGAGCGGCGTCGGCCGTCCTGCATCACCTCGTAGTCGAGCCCCAGGCGGTCCATGAACTCGACCGAGTCGGCGCCGGCCCGGTCCGCGAGGTCCCAGCGGATGGCGGTCTCGATCCGCTCGGCCCCGCCCAGCCGGTCCGCCAGGGCGGCGGCGACCAGGCTGGTCACCCCGCCCATCCAGGCCGAGGAGAGCAGCACCGGGGCGGTCGGGCGCAGCAGGGCGGCGAGCGTGGCGGCCCGCTGGAGCCGGGCGGTCCAGCGGGTGACGTCCACGTACGGGACGCCCGCGCGGACGGCGGCCCGCAGCACCCGGTCGTCCGGGTCGTTGACCACCCCGACCACCGCCCGTACGGCGGCGGTGAACGGCTCGGGGCCGGCGAGGTCCCAGCGGCGGGCGGTGGCGTCGTCCAGTTCGGCGGCGAGGGTGCCGCCGCGCTGCTCGGAGCGGCCGGTGAGCAGCAGCGGCCAGGCGGGGGAGGCGAGCCGGGCGAGTTCGGTGCCGACGGTGCCGTAGCCGCCGACCAGCAGGACGGGGCCGTCGGGGTTGTGACGGAGGCGGTCGGAGGGGAAGGTGGGGTGCACGGGGATGCCGCCGGAAACGGGTTCGGTGCTCATGGAGACAAATATAGGTCACACGACCTAAAATTGTCGTCATGACTGAATCCACTGTTACCGGTTCCACCGATGACCTGTGCTTCTTCGACAGCGGCCACGGCCGCCTCGCCTACCTCGACGCCGGTACGGGCGAGCCGCTGGTGCTGCTGCACGGCGGCCTGCTGGACCACCGGAGCTGGGCGGACCAGCTCCCCGCCCTGCTGCCCGCGTACCGGGTGATCGCGTTGGACACCCGCGGCCACGGCGCCTCCGACAACGCGAGCCGGCCGTTCCGGCCCGCCGACGACCTGGCGGACCTGCTGCGCCACCTCGGCCTCGGCCCGCTGACGGTGATCGGGCTGTCCATGGGCGGGACGATCGCCCTCGACCTGGCGCTCGAACACCCGGAGCTGGTCCGCGCGTTGGTGATCAGCGGCAACGGCACCAGCGAGTCCGAGTTCACCGACCCGTGGCTCGGCGAACTCGCCGCCGACCAGACCGCGGCCCTCGCCGAGGGCGACGGCGAGGGCTGGATCGACTCCTTCACCCGGCTCGCCTCCGGGCCGCACCGCCGCCTGGACGAGGTCGACCCGGAGGTGGTGCGCAGGCTCAAGGAGATGACCCGGAACACCATTTCCAAGCACACCCCCGACGACCCCCAGTACCTGGTGCCGGTCACCGACACCTGGAAGCGGCTGACCGGGATCACCGTCCCGCTGCTGGCGATCAACGGCGGCATCGACTCCGCGGACCACGTCAACCTGGCCGAACGGGTCGTCCGCACCGTCGTCGACGGCCGCGCGGTGACCGTCGAGGGCACCGGGCACTACCCGAACATGGAGCGGCCGGCGGAGTTCAACGCCCACCTGCTCGCCTTCCTGGGCGCCCTGCGGGGCTGACCGCCCCGCGGGGAGCAGACCTCAGGACCCGACCGGGGCCTCCCACGCCAGCCGGGTGCCGCCGCCCTCGGCCGGGTCGACGGTGAACGAGCCGCCGACCCGGTCGGCGCGCTCGGCCAGGTTGCGCAGCCCGCTGCGCCGCCCGCCCTCGGGCACGCCGACGCCGTCGTCCGTCACGGTCAGCGCCACCCGCCCGGCCAGCGCGCGCAGCGTCACCTCGACCCGGGACGCCCCGGCGTGCCGGGCGGCGTTGCTGAGCGCCTCGGCGAGGACCGCGACCACGTGCCCGGCCAGCTCCTGCGGCACGTCGGTGTCCAGCAGGCCCTCCATGCTCAGCCGGGGCGCGAAGCCGAGCGGCCCCTGGGCCTCGGTGACCACCCGGGTGGCCCGGGCGCGCAGGCCGCGGTCCGGCTCGCTGTGGGCGCGCAGGCCGAAGATGGTCGAGCGGATGATCTTGATGGTCTCGTCCAGGTCGGCGACCGCCCGGGCCACCCGGTCCGCCGCGGCCTGGCTCTCGATCAGCCGGCCCGCGCTCTGCAGCGTCATCCCGGTCGCGAACAGCCGCTGGATCGCCAGGTCGTGCAGGTCCCGGGCGATCCGGTCACGGTCCTCCAGCAGGTTCAACTGCTCGGCGTCCCGACGCCGTTCGGCCAGCTCCAGGGCCAGCGCGGCCTGGTCGGCGAAGCCCAGCAGCGGGCCCGTCTCCTCCGGCCCGAAAGCCGGCTGCCCCTGCGCCCGGGCCAGCAGCAGCACGCCCCGCCCGTACCCGGCACCGGTGCCCAGCGGCACCGCCACCGCCGCGCCCAGCCCGTCGAAGCGGCCCGCCGGACCGGCCGGGAAACGGGTGTCGGAGGCCAGCTCGTCACTGGTGGCCGGCGAACCGGAGGCGTACGCGGCGCCGGACAGCGTGCCGTCCACCGGCACCGTCACGCCCAGCCGCGCGGAGGGATCGGCGCCGAGCGCGACCTCCACCGTCAGCTCCTCGGCCCGCTCCTCCGGGCCGGCCAGCGCCACCGAGACGTCCGCCAGCTCGGCGCCGGAGATCTCCCGGGCCCGGCGGGCGATCAGCTCGACCACCTCCAGCCGCGGCGCCCCCGACAGCAGGCTGCGGGTGATCTCGGTGCTCGCCCGCAGCCAGCGCTGGCGCAGCTGCGCCTCCTCGTACAGCCGGGCGTTGTCGATCGCCACCCCGGCCGCGACCGCCAGGGTCGAGATCACCGCCTCGTCGTCCTCGTCGAAGTCCAGCCCGCCGCGCTTGTCGGTCAGGTAGAGGTTGCCGAACACCTCGCCGTGCACCCGCACCGGCACCCCCAGGAAGGTGTGCATCGGCGGGTGGTTCGCCGGGAAGCCGGCCGAGGCCGGGTGGTCGGACAGCACCGGGCAGCGCAGCGGCCGCGGCTCGCGGATCAGCTCGCCCAGGATGCCCCGGCCCGACGGCGGCGGGCCGATCTCGGCGATCTCCTCCTCGCTCAGGCCCACCGTCAGGAACTGCGACAGGGTGTGCCCGTCCGGCCCGATCACCCCGAGCGCCCCGTACCGGGCGTCCACCAGGTCGGCGGCGGCCTCCACGATCCGGTGCAGCGCCTGCGCCAGGTCCAGCTCACGCCCGACCGCCAGCACCGCCTCCAACAGGCTGTGCACCCGGTTCTGCGTGCCGCGCGCCGCGTCGATCCGCCACTGGAGCTCCTCCAGCAGCTCGTCCAGGCGCAGCCGTGGCATCCGCGCGCCGCCACCCGCCGCGCCGCCGTCCGCTCCGCCCACCGCTGTCCTCCTCGTCGTCCTGCCCTGACCAGCCCGTCCACCGTCCGGACGCACCCCGCCCACCGTCCGGACGGCCCCCGCCGCCCGACCCGACTCGGGTGCCGTCCGACCAGCGGGATTGCCGTGTTCAAGGTAGTGCCCCGGTGTCGGTGGCCGGGACGGCGGGGTCGGCCGTAGGCTCCGTCGGGCGGGCCTTTCGTCCCGTCGCGGAGGGTCCTGCGGCCTCTGCCGCCGGGCCGTGTGCGGGTGTCAGGGTGGGGGAGGAGCGGACGGGGCGTCAGAGCGCACCGCGGCCCGCACCGAACCGCCGAGCGTCGACAGCGTGTCGACAGTGTGGAGGAAGAGACATGACGTCAACCGTGCTGGCCGGGGTCGACGGGTCGCCGCAGAGCACCGCGGCCGTTCACTGGGCCGCCGCCGAGGCGGTGCGCCGGGGCGCCTCGCTGCGCCTGGTGCACGCCTGGCCGTGGCTGACCGACGGGGTGTCCTCCTTCGCGGAGTCGGACGACCTGCCCGAGGCCGTCCGCCGCACCCTGGCCGAGGCCGCCGAGGACGTCCGCGGCCTGTACCCGGACCTGACCGTGGAGACCGACGCCGTCCTGGACGCGCCGGTGGACGGTCTGCTGGCCGCCGCCGCGGAGGCGGAGCTGCTGGTGCTCGGCTCGCGCGGCCGCGGCGGCTTCACCGGGCTGCTGCTGGGCTCGGTCAGCATCTCGGTGGCCGGGCGCAGCACCGTGCCGCTGGTCGTGGTGCGCGAGGCCGGAACGGCGGGCGAGAGCGGCAAGGGCGAGGTGGTGGTCGGCGTGGACGCCCACACCCCGGAGCCGGAGGTGCTCGACTTCGCCTTCCGCGCGGCGGCCCTGCGCGGCGCCCGGGTCCGGGCGGTGCACGGCTGGGACCTGCCGCCGGTGTTCGGCTACGCGGGCGGCGCCGTCCCGGCCGCCGAGCTCGGCCAGCTGGAGGCGTTGGAGGCCGAGCTGCTCTCGCTCGCCCTGGCCGGACCGCGCGAGCGGTACCCGGACGTCGAGGTGGTCGAGGACGTGCAGCTCGGGGCCGCCCGCGCCCTGGTCGAGGCCTCCGCGGGCGCCGCCCTGGTGGTGGTCGGCCGGGGCCGCCGCCCGATCGAGTTCGGCCCCCGGCTCGGCCGGGTCGCGCACGCCGTCCTGCACCACGCCGAGGCTCCCGTCGCGGTCGTCCCGCACGGGTGACGGACGCCCGTCCGGTGGATCCGCCCCCGTCCCGATCCACCGGACGGGCCTGTGCCCGCCAAGGCCCCCCGCCCGGCCGTCGTGAGGACGGGCCCAAGGGCCCTGTCGTCCGCGCGGCCGGGCGCGCACGCTCGGAAGCAGCGGGACCTCCGGGCCCGCCCTGACCCCGCGGTTGATGCCGAAGCCCAGCGGCTGAAGGAGTGGATCGCCATGACGCTCGACCCGGCTCTCACCCAGATGCTCAGCGCGGCCGACCTGCGCCTGCTCGCCGCCGCCGGCGGCGCGGCGCCGTCGCTGCACAACAGCCAGCCCTGGCGCTTCGTGCCGACGCCGGACGGGCGCGGGCTCGCCGTGTACGCCGACACCGGTCGCTCCGTACCGCTGGCCGACCCGGCCGGCGCGGCCGTGCACATCGCGGTCGGCGCGGCCGTGTTCAACCTGCGGGTGGCGGCCGGGCGGCTGGACCGGGAACCGCTGGTCCGGCTGCTGCCGGACGTCGCCGAGCCCGGGCTGCTCGCCGTGCTCGACCTCTCCCGCCCGGCCGTCGCGGAGGCGCCCTTCGGTCGCGACCTCTACCCCGCCATCGCCGCCCGGCACTCCAGCCGCGAGCCCTTCACCCAGCGCGACGTGCCCGAGGCGGTGATCGGCGAGTTGATGGCCGCCGCCCGGGAGGAGGGCGTCACCCTGGCCGCGCTGGAGGAGGAGGGCGTACGGCGGGTGCAGGAGCTCACCGCCGACGCCGAGCGCCGCAACGCCGCCGACCCGGCCAGGGCCGCCGAGTCCCGCGCCTGGCTGCGGCCCGACGACGGCACCGCCGAGGACGGCATCCCGCGGTCGGCGCTCGGCCCGCAGGACCACGACGCCCGGGTGCCGATGCGCGAGTTCGGCGGCCGCCCGCCGGAGGCCCCCGAGCAGCCGCCCTCGCAGCGCTTCGAGGCGCTGCCCCAGCTGTGCACCCTCACCACCCGCGGCGACGGCCCGCCGGACTGGCTGCGCACCGGGCAGGCGCTGGAGCGGGTCTGGCTGCTGGCCACGCTGCACGGCGTCCGGCTCACGGTCTGGCACCAGGCGATCGAGTGGCCGGACACCCGCTGGGCGCTGCGCGACCCGGCCGCCGGGCCGGGCCACGTCCAACTGGTCCTGCGGGCCGGGTACGGCCCGCCCGGGGCGGCCACCCCGCGCCGGGCGGTCGAGGAGACGCTCGGGGAGCGGCCTTCCTGAGCCGATGAGGTCAGGGCGTGTCCCGCGGATCCTTCCGGTCCGCGGGACACGCCCTGACGTTTTCAGCGCGCCCGTTCAGCGCGGCCGTTCGGCCGCCGGCAGCACCTGGGCGGCGAGCCGCAGCGGCGGGCTGTGCCGGAAGGTGAGGGTGAACTCCACCCACTGGCCGGCCCGCAGCGGCGGCGGGTCGGCGATCATCAGGTCCGCGTCCTCCGGGGTCATCCGCAGCTCGCCGCGGCCCGGCACCGGCAGCGCCGGGGCCGGCTCCCAGCGGCCCGCCGCGCCCTGGTGCAGGTGCCGCTTCAGGGTGATCCGGCCGCCGAACTCCCAGCTGGCACCGGTCAGTTCGTCCGGTATGTCGCCCGGGTTGCGGATCGTGAAGAAGGCCGCCGTGGCGGAGGCCGCGCCGGCCGTCGGCAGCAGCACCCAGCCCGGTCCGGCCTCCACCGGGCGGTCGCGGCCGGCCCCGCCGAACGCCGTCCAGCCGGTGAGCAGGACCAGGGCCAGCGCCGCCGCGCCGACCGGCGGGCCGACCGCCCCGAGACGCTTCCAGGCCTTCACCGTCGTCCTCCCCTGCGCTGTCCCTGTCCCTGTCCCTGTCCCTGGCCCTGGCCCCTGCGCTGTCCCCGCCCCGGTTCCCAGGTGCGCAGCCGCAGGCTGTTGCCCACCACGAGCAGCGAGCTGAGCGACATGGCGACCGCCGCCAGCATCGGGTTGAGCAGTCCGACCGCCGCCAGCGGGATCAGCACCAGGTTGTAGCCGAAGGCCCAGAGCAGGTTGGCCCGGATGGTCGCCAGGGTCTGCCGGGCCAGCCGTACGGCGTCCACCACCGCCTCGATGTCGCCGCGCACCAGGGTCAGCCCGGCCGCGCCGATCGCGGCGTCGCTGCCGGAGGCCAGCGCCACCCCGAGGTCCGCCGAGGCCAGTGCCACGGCGTCGTTGACGCCGTCGCCGACCACCGCGACCGTCCGTCCGGCGGCGCGCAGTTCGGCCACCACCTCGGCCTTGCGCTCGGGGGAGGCCGAGGAGTGCACCCGCTCGATGCCCAGCTCGGCGGCCACCGCCCGGGCGGCGCCGGGGCCGTCCCCGGTCAGCAGTACGGTCTCCAGGCCCAGTCCGCGCAGCCGGTGCAGGGCCCGCCAGCTCCCCGAGCGCACCGTGTCGCCGACCGCCAGGACGGCCGCCGGCCGCTCGTCCAGCTCGACCACGACGGCCGTGCGGCCCGCCTCCCCGGCCTGCGCCACCGCCTCGGCCAGGGCCGGCGGCAGCGCGGCGTCGTCCGGCCGCCCGACCCGGACGGCCCGGCCCTCGACCGTCCCGGACACCCCGAGCCCGGTGGCGGCCGCGAAGCCGGTCACGGCCGGCAGCGGCCCGCAGCGCTCGCGGGCCGCCGCCGCGACGGCCCGGCCGATCGGGTGTTCGGAGCGGTGCTCGACCGCGCCGGCCAGCCGCAGGGCCTCGTCCTGCGTGGGACCGTCCGCGGTGGTGACGGCGGCCAGTTCCATCCGGCCGGTGGTCAGCGTCCCGGTCTTGTCCATCACCACCGTGTCCACCCGGCGCAGGCTCTCCAGCACCTCCGGGCCGCGCACCAGCACGCCCAGCTCCGCGCCCCGCCCGGTCGCCGCCAGCAGCGCCGTCGGCGTGGCCAGCCCGAGCGCGCACGGGCAGGCCACCACCAGCACCGCGACCGCCGCCGTCACCGCCGCCTGCGGGGCCGCGCCCGCGCCCAGCCAGAAGCCCAGCACGCTCGCCGCGACCGCCAGCACACAGGGCACGAACACCCCGGCCACCGCGTCCGCCAGCCGCTGCGCCCGCGCCTTGCCGGCCTGGGCCTCCGCCACCAGCGCGGTGATCCGGGCCAGTTGGGTGTCCGCGCCGACCGCCGTGGCCCGCACCACCAGGGCGCCGCCCACGTTCACCGTCGCGCCCGCCACCCGGTCCCCGGGGCCGACCTCGACCGGCACGCTCTCCCCGGTCAGCAGGCTCAGGTCGAGTGCCGAACCCCCGTCGACCACCACCCCGTCGGTGGCCACCCGTTCGCCCGGCCGCACCACGAACTCCTGCCCGGGCAGCAGCAGTTCGATCGGCACCAGGCGCTCCTCGCCGTCCGCCCCCCGCAGGCACACCTGCTTGGCGCCCAGCTCGGCCAGCGACCGCAGCGCGGACCCGCTGCGCCGCCGCACCCGGCCCTCCAGCAGCCGCCCGGCCAGCACGAACAGCGGTACGCCGACCGCCGCCTCCAGGTACACGTGCGCGGTGCCGCCGCCGTCGGCGGTCAGCGAGAAGGGCATCCGCATGTCCGGATCGCCCGCCCCGCCGAGGAACAGCGCGTACGCGGACCAGCCGAAGGAGGCCACCACACCCAGGCTGACCAGGGTGTCCATGGTCGCCGCCGCGTGCCGCAGCCCCCGCAGGGCGCGGAGGTGGAACCCGGCCGACCCCCAGGTCACCACCGGGACGGCGAGCGCGAAGCAGACCCACTGCCAGGCGGTGAACTGCGCCGACGGCACCATCGACAGCACCAGCACCGGGACGGCCAGCAGGGCGGTGACCAGCAGCCGCCACCGCTCGTCCGGCTCCTCCGCCGCCACCCCGACCGGCGCCCCGGCGGGCAGCGGCTCGGCGGTGTAGCCCGCCCGCTCGACCGCCGCCACCAGCTCCGCGACCGGCACCCCGGCCGGGTGCAGCACCCGGGCCCGTCCGGTCGCCAGGTTCACCCCGGCCGTCACCCCGTCGATCCGGGCCAGCCGCTTCTCCACCCGGCCCACGCACGCCGCGCAGGTCATCCCGCCGACCGCCAGATCGGTGGCGACCACGGGCTCGGCGACGGCGCTCACCGCATCCCGCCCATGCCGTGCCCGTCCATCCCGGGCGACGCGCCGCCCCCGCTACCGGGCCGCAACCCGGGCGCGACCGGGCCGACCTGGCGCCCCACCCCGTAGGCCACCACGAACACCACCACCAGCAGCAGGACGAACCCCGCCAGCACACTCAACGGCCGGACTCCCGGCGACTTCGCACTCACCCCCCAGCAGTCGGACGGGCGACGCGGTTGGTTCCCGTACGTTCCGGAACCGGTTCCCGTACGTTCCCGAACCGGCGGTGCCAGGCCGCTCCGCCGGGCGGCGCCCCGGCGGGTGTCCCTTGTCAGTGGGGCGTCGTAGGTTTGCTCCGCACGCCGAACACCGGGCGTGCGGACCGAGGAACACCGAAGGGGGAACCAGCGATGAAGCGTACGGGGAAGCACGGCTTCGCGGCGGTGGCCGGGGCGGTGGGGGCGGTGCTCGCCCTCGCCGGGACGGCGGTGGCGCAGCCGGCCGGGAGCGGGGCCGAGGCGCCCGCCGCGGTTCCCGGCCAGCCGGGGACGGGCGAGATCCTGCCGCACCCGGGGCCGGAGGGGCTGATCTGGATACCGGACTGGATCGGCGACGGCGGCGCCGTGACGGCCTCGGTGAACCCGTCGCAGCCGTTCACGTTCACGCTCGGCTGCCGGGGCGGCGGCTCGGTGGACGTGCACATCGGCGGCGCGGCGCCGGTCGACTTCACGGTCCAGTGCCCGGTCGACTCCACCGGCGTCGGTTCGGTGGAGGTCCCCGCCCGCCCGGGCCGGGACCTGCTGTTCACCGCGCACACCTCGGACCCGTCGATCCACTGGGGCATGTACGCCACCCAGGCCGACTAGACATATCGCACGGCTACGGCCGAACGCTGCGCGGCCCGATGGCGGTGGCACCCGACACGCCGACCCGGGCCCGCAGTTCGCGGTCGGCGGTGGCGACCAGGCAGGTGCGGGCGGGGTTCCGGGCCTTCTCGGCCCGGACCAGCTCCACGATCCGGTCGTCGCCGCTGCCGCTCGCCGCCACCACCCGTACTCCGGGCACGCCGTCCACCCCCCGGGCCGCGCCCTCGACGACCAGCACCACCTCCAACGGGCCGGGGTGCTCCGGCACGCCCCGCTCGGCGACGGCCACCAGCGCGTCCCGCAGCCGCTCGGCGGCGCCCCGCCGGTCGCGCCACCAGCCGTCCGGCACCGATCCGACCACGTTCGCGCCGTCCACCACCAGCAGCGGGAGCGGCCCGGCCTCGTTCTCGTCCATGGCCGCCAGCCTGCCACGCCGCCAGGCCGGGTTCCGCGGTGGCCGGTCGGAGCCGCGCCGCTCGGCCGAACCGGCGACGCGGGCGGCATGTCCGGTGCCGCCTGAGCGCCGGCCCCGGGCGGCTCGGGTAGGCAACGGGCCCATGGACACACGCATCGACGAGATCGCCGAACGCATCTACCGGATCTCGACCTTCGTCCCGGAGATCGCCCCGCCCGCCGGGTTCACCTTCAACCAGTTCCTGGTCGACGCCGAGGAGCCGCTGATCTTCCACACCGGGATGCGCTCGCTGTTCCCGGCGGTGTCCGAGGCGGTCGGCCGGGTGCTGCCGGTGGAGCGGCTGCGGTGGGTGACCTTCGGCCACGTCGAGGCGGACGAGTGCGGGGCGATGAACGAGTTCCTCGCCGCGGCCCCGCACGCGCGGGTCGCGCACAACACGCTCGGCTGCCTGGTCTCGCTGAACGACCTGGCCGACCGCCCGCCGGTGCCGATGGACGACGGCGAGGTGCTGGACCTCGGCGGGCGCCAGGTGCGCCGCCGGGTGCGCAACATCAACACCGCGCACGTGCCGCACGGCTGGGAGGCGCGGGTGCTGTTCGAGGAGCAGACCCGCACCCTGTTCTGCGGCGACCTGTTCACCCACCTCGGCAACGGGCCCGCCGTCACCGACGCCGACCTGGTCGAATCGGCCCTGGAATCCGAGGGGCTGTTCCGCCAGACCTCCTGCCTGACGGCCGCCGCGACCGCGCTGCGCTCCCTCGCCGAGCTGCGCCCGCGCACCCTGGCGGTGATGCACGGCTCGTCCTTCCACGGCGACGGCGCGGCCGCGCTGAACGCCCTGGCGGACGGGCTGGAGGAGCGGTTCGGGCCGGAGTCGGGGTTCGTCGGGCTGCCCAGCGCACTGGCGGGCCCGCACCCGTAGCCCGGTCCGTCAGCGCCCGGCCCGTCGGCGCTCAGTCCGTCAGCGTGATCCGGATGCCGACGGTGCCGCTCTCGCCGCGCCGCAGCCGGCTGCCGAGCAGGGTGAGCACGCCGAGCAGGCCGTACTTCTGGCGCAGCAGGGTGCGGTAGGCGGCGGTGCGCTCGGGGCCGAGGAGCTCGGCGGTGGCGGGGTACTGCTCGCCGGTCGGGCGGCCCTTGACGTCGCACGGGCCGACCAGCACGTCGGCGCGGTTGCGGATCCGCTTGACCTTCCAGGAGTCCGCGACGGTCCAGACCCCGAGCGCCTCCCCGTCGCGCACCACCCACACCGGGGTCGGCACGGCGGTGCCGTCCTTCCTGTACGTGGTGACGAGCAGGTAGCTCCCGGAGGAGAGCTGGACGATCCGGGCGAGCCGGTCCGCGGCGGAGGGGTCGGGCGTGGTCATGGCCGGAAGTCTAGAGGGCCCCGGGCACCATCCCGGGCAGCGGAGACGGGCGGTCACCAGAACTGCGCCAGCGCGCTCTCCTTGAAGGGCGTCGGGCTCACGCTGAGGTCCCCGGCGAAGGGCCGGTCCAGTACCAGGACCAGCAGCAGGCTGAACCCGATCAGCGCGGCCACCGAGCCGACGAACAGCAGCCGCACCTTCGGGCTGCGCAGCCCGTACAGCAGGGTCAGCGCGAGGATCACCAGCGCGCCGCCCACGATCAGCACCTGGAGCAGGACCGGCAGTTCGTTGCGGCTCTCGTTGATCCGGTCCCGGCGCTGCCCGACCGCGTCGTTGAGGCTGCCCAACGCCTCGGTGTAGAAGGCCTGTTCGGACTGGGACTGGGGCTCGTACTCGCGCAGCACCTGGTACATCCGGTCCACCTTGGTGGCCGTCACTGTGAAGTCGCCGCGGCCGGCCCTCATCAGCGGCCACTGCTGCTCGACCACGGCGTGCACGTAGTCGTGGATCGAGGCGTTCACGGCGGTCTGGACGTCGGGCGGGAAGGCCTTGGCGTCGCGGGCGATCTGGGAGATCGACGTCGCCTCGGTGGAGACCACCTTCTGGGTGTCCTGGAGCTCGGTCCACAGGTTGACGATGACGAAGGCGAGGATGATGCCGTAGATCGCCCCGAACATGCCGAGCACCACGCCGACCATGTCGTTGTTCTCGCCACCGGTGAGGGCGGGGAAGCGGCGGGTGGTGAGGAGGCTGCAGGCCACGGCCAGGACGACGAAGCCGCCGACGACCAGGAACGTGAGCTCGGTGGTGGAGAAGTGGTTCAGCAGCCAGAGTTCCACGGCCGTCCGTCCTCGCCGGTCAGTCGGGTGTGGTCCCGCGGGGCCCGCGGGTGGTACGGGGAGGCCCGCCGGTACGGGTGGTGCGGAGCAGGGTGCGGGCGCGGCGGGTGAGGCGGTGCCGGCCGTGGCCGCCGACGCCGGTGGCGCCGGTGGCGCCGCCGACGGCGGTCGCCCCGCCCCCGTCGTACGCCGCGGCGGACGCGGCGGACGCGGTGCGGCGGCGGGCGGTGACGCGGGCGGTGGCCCAGGCGGCGAGGGCGGTGGCGAGGACGGCGGCGGTCCAGACGGCGGGGGCGAGGCCCGAGCCGGAGCCGCTGGTCAGCGGGGGACGGGACCAGGGCGGCAACTGCTCGCCGGCCTCGGCCCCGCCGGCGGCGGCGGACGGCCCGGCGGGGGCGGGGGCGGCGGTGTCGTCGACCAGCTTGCCGACCGGCTGGACCTTCCCGGCGGCCGCGAAGCCCCAGTCGAGCAGGCTGGCGGCCTCGTCGTAGACCCTGCCCTGCGCGTCCGGGTGCATCACCGTCACCAGCAGGGTGCGGCCGTCGCGTTCGGCGGCGCCGGTGAAAGTGGCGCCCGCGTTGGTGGTGTAGCCGTTCTTGACGCCGATCAGGCCGGGGTACTTGCCGAGCAGCCGGTCGGTGTTGGCGATGTCGAAGCTGGTGCGCTGGCCGGTGAGCTTGTCCAGTCCGCCGGGGAAGCGCGCGGTGCGGGTGGCGCAGTAGGAGCGGAAGTCGGCGTTGCGCAGCCCGGCCCGGGCGAAGAGCGTGAGGTCGTAGGCGGAGGAGACCTGGCCGTCCATGTCGTAGCCGTCCGGGGAGACGACCTTGGTGTCGCGGGCCTGGAGCGCCCGGGCGCGCTCCTGCATCTCGGTGACGGTCTGCTGGAGGCCGCCGTTCATGTGGGCGAGGACGTGGACGGCGTCGTTGCCGGAGCTGAGGAAGACGCCCCGCCAGAGGTCCTCGACCCGGTACGGCAGGTTCTCCTTGACGCCGACCAGGCTGCTGCCGGCGCCGAGGCTGGCGAGCTCGGTCGTGGTGACCTTGTGCTCGGTGGTGCGGTCGAACTTGGGCAGCACGGTGTCCGCGAACAGCATCTTGAGGGTGCTGGCCGGGGGCAGCGGCAGGTGGGCGTCGCGGGCGGCGAGCACCTCGCCGGTGGCCGCGTCGGCGACCAGCCAGGAGCGGCCGGTCAGGTCGGAGGGCAGCGCGGGCGCCCCGGCCAGCGGCGCGACCTGGACGGCCGGGCGGCCGAGCCGCTCCCCGCCGACGGCGGGGACGGAGTCCTGGGCGAGGGAGGCCGGGGCGGTGACGACGAGGACCAGGACGGCGCAGGCGGCGGCTCCGGCCGCGGTCACGGCGGCGGAGGGCGACTTCAGGGGTGTGCGGGTGGGGAACACACGGCGAACGTACCCGCGCCGCCGCCGGGCCGCCGGGCCTGCTGCTCCGTCCGGAGCCGGGCTGAGCCGTCCGGAGCCGTCCGGAGTCGGGCCGGGTGGTGAGGCACTGTGAGGAGCCGGGTCGGAGCCGCGCGGAAGGGACGACTTTGGTGGCGTCGGCCCGCACCGAAAGTCGGATGTCCGGCGGAGGGCCGGATTCCTAGGCTCGGGAGCATGAAGACCCTGCTCGGCTACCTCGGCTCCGTGTTGATCGTCGGCGGCGCCTCCGGCCTGCTGTCCACCTGGATCGAGGGCTTCCGGCTGTTCGGCTTCGTCCGGGTCCTGGTGCCGGCCGGCCACGAGATCGCCGGGTACTCCACCCTGGTGGTGCTGGGTGTCCTGCTGGCGCTCCCCGCCGCCCGGCACGGTTAGCGGATGCGCGGCACGGCTGGAACGCGCCCGGCACGGTCAGCGCACGCCCTGATCGTCTGAGGGCGCCCCCGCCGCGATGCCGTCGAGCAGGACGGCGAGCCCGGTACGGAAGGCCTCCCGGTGTCCGTCTTCGGGGGCGCCGCCGCCGGTGCTCTGCAGGGCGACGAGCAGGGGGAAGCGCTCCGCGAAGTCCGGTGCCAGCTCGGCGAGTCGGGCGGAGCGGGTGGCCCACCAGTCCTCGTCGGCGATCCCGGTGGCGGCGGCCGCGCCGCGCGCGTCGGCGGTGGTGGCGGCCAGGCCGCGGACGAACTGCCAGAGCGCGGCGACCGCCCCGCGCAGCCGCGCCGGCGCCAGGCCGGCCGGCCGCAGTGCGCGCAACAGCGCCTCCATCGCGGCGAGTTCGGCGGGGCCGAGGACCGGCCGGGCCTGTGAGACCTGGAGCACCCAGGGGTGGCGCAGGTAGCAGGCGTACAGGGCCTCGGCCCAGGCGGTGACGGCTTCCCGCCAGGTGTCGGCCACCGGGAGTCCGCCGGGGAATTCGGCGGGAACTCCCGAGGGGGGTTCGGTGGCGAGTTCGGCGAGCGCCCGGTCGTGCATCAGGTCGAGCAGTTCGGCCTTGCCGGGCACATAGGTGTAGAGCGCCATCGCGGTGCGGCCGAGCCGTTCGCCCACGGCGCGCATCGACAGCGCGGCCATGCCCTCGGCGTCGGCCACCGCGATTCCGGCGGACACGATCGCGTCGACGCTCAGGCCCGGCTTGGGGCCGCTGCGCCCGGCGCGCGGCTCCTCGGGCGCGCCCCAGAGCAGGGCGAGCGCGCGGTGGGCGTCGCCCTGCCCGGCGTAGACGGTCATCCGACATCTCCTTATGGCGTAAAGTATCGCTCCGACGGCAACTCTTTATGCCGTAAGGTTACCAATCGAAGGGGTTTCGCGATGACATTGCCCGTCACCTTCGTCGAGGTCGTCGAGGTCAGCCGGATCACACCGCGCACCGCCCGGATCACCTTCGCCGCCGAGGAACTCCCCGACGCCGTCGGGACCGCCCCGGACCAGCAGCTGAAGCTCTGCTTCCCGCGCCCCGGGCAGCGCGAGCCGGTGCTGCCCGTCCGGCAGGACGACCCGATGGGCTGGTACCAGGCCTACCTGGCGATCCCGGAGGCCGAGCGCCCGCTGCTGCGCAGCTTCACCCTGCGCGGCCGGCGGCCCGGCACCCGGCTGGTCGAGATCGACTTCGTGCTGCACGGGGACTCCGGCCCGGCCGCCGCCTGGGCGGAGCGGGCCGCGCCGGGGGACCGGCTCGGGATGGTCGGCCCCTCCGCGCTGTACGCCCCGCAGGTCCCCTTCGTCGAGGCCGCCACGGAGGCCGACTGGGTGCTGCTGGCCGGCGACGAGACCGCGCTGCCGGCGCTCGCGACGCTGCTCGGGGTGCTGCCCGAGGGGGTGCGGGCGTACGTGTGGATCGAGGTCGCAGACCAGGCGGAACGCCAGGAGCTGGAGAGCCGCGCCGAGCTGGAGGTGGAGTGGCTGTACCGCGACGGCGCGGCCCCGGGCACCGTGCTGACCGAGGCGTTCCGGGACGGCGTGCTGCCGGGGGGTGAGCCCTTCGTCTGGCTGGCCGGGGAGGCGGGGGCGGTCCGGGAGGTCCGCCGGCTCCTGATCGAGGAGCAGGGGGTGCCGAAGGAGGACATCGACTTCACCGGCTACTGGCGCCACCGGTTGACCCAGGACGACGCGCCCACCGCCGAGGACCTGGCGGACGCTCAGGAGCGACTGGCCGGCACCTGAGACCGGGCCGGGCGTCCCGCCGCGGGACGCCCGGGCGTCGCGGCGGCCGTTTCGCCGGGCGGCGGCGTGGGAAGGGAGTCCGCCGGGGCTCTCCCGTGCCGGCCGTCCGGATCCGGTAAGGGCCGATCGGCTGAAAGATGCGGATTCGACCCGATTTCCTCTCCGAATTTTACTGATTGATGGTCAACTTTACTTTCTGATGGGGATTTACCCCCTTGTCGTGATCCTCTCAGGTGCGTTGGAATGCGTCAGCTGTCCATCTGACGAGAGGATTTATATGATCGGCTGGCGGAAAACCCAGCTAGCGGCCGCCGTCACGGTGACCGCCGCGTCCATGGTCCTGAGCCTCGGGACCATCGCGACCGCGGCCCCGGCCCCCGAACCGCAGAACGCCCAGGCGGCGTCCACGGACGGGTCCCCGGTGCCGGTGATCGTCATCATGAAGGACCAGATCGCGGACGCCCCGGCCGACCACGGCCACCTCGGCGCCCGGCAGCAGAAGACCGCCGACGCACAGGCGCCGCTGCTGAACAAGGTCAAGGCCGGCGGCGGCACCGATATCAAGAGCTTCGTGGTCGGCAACGCCTTCTCGGCCACGGTCAGCCCCGCCCTGCGGGCCCAGCTCCAGGCCGACCCGGCCGTCTCCTCCGTGGTGGCGGACGCCCAGGTCCAGGTCGCCCCGCCGGCCGCCGCCAAGGCGAAGGCGGCCAAGGACACCGCCGCCGCCAAGGCGCCCAAGGCCGACGCCGCTCCGCAGGCCGTTTCGGGCAGTAACGGCCAGGGGGCGGAGGAGAACGCGACCAACACGGTCTGCCCCGCCGACCCGGCCAAGCCGCTGCTGGAGCCCGAGGGCCTCTACTCGACCCGGGCCGTCACCGGCAACGGCAAGCCCGGCGTGGAGGACCTCGCCACCGGCAAGGGCGTCAAGGTCGCCTACATCGCGGACGGCCTCGACCCGAACAACCCGGACTTCATCCGGGCCGACGGCTCGCACGCCGTGGTCGACTACCAGGACTTCGCGGGCGACGGCTGGGACGCGCCGACCGGCGCGGCCGAGGCCTTCGGCGACGCCTCGGCGGTCATCGCCCAGGGCCGCCAGGTCTACGACGTCTCCAAGTTCGTCAACTCCTCGCACCCGCTGCCGGCCGGCTGCAACATCCGCATCCGCGGCCTCGCCCCGGACGCCGACCTGGTCGCGCTGAAGGCCGGCGGCGAGATGATGTCCAACTCGTCGATCCTCCAGTCGATCGACTACGCGGTGCGGGTCGCCCACGTGGACGTGCTGAACGAGTCCTTCGGCGGCAACGTCACCCCGGACAGCGGCGCGCACGACACCATCTCGCTCTTCAACGAGCAGGCCGTCAAGGCCGGTGTCACCGTCGCGGTCTCCACCGGTGACGCCGGCCTCAGCGGCACGATCGGCACCCCGGCCACCGACCCGTCCGTGATCGCGGTCGGCGCTTCGACGGACAACCAGAACTACCAGCAGACCGGTTACGCGGCCTCCCAGTTCTCCAACAAGACCTGGAGCAACAGCCGCATCTCCGCGCTCTCCTCGGGCGGCTTCACCCAGGCCGGCCGGACCGTCGACCTGGTCGCGCCGGGCGAGTCGGACTGGGCGCTGTGCACGCCCGACACCAGCAAGTACACGGACTGCACGGGCTACAACGGGCAGCCCTCGCCGATCCAGCCGTTCGGCGGCACCAGCCAGTCGGCCCCGTTCGTCACCGGTGCCGCGGCCCTGGTCATCCAGGCCTACCGCGACACCCACGGCGGCGACTCGCCCGCCCCGGCGCTGGTGAAGAAGTTCCTCACCGGCACCGCCACCGACCTCGGCGTGCCGGCCGAGGAGCAGGGCGCCGGCCTGCTGAACGTCCGCGCCGCCGTCGAGGCCGCCCGCGGCTACGACGACGGGGACGGCACCGACGGTGCGAAGACCGTCGTGGTCAACACCGGCCAGGTCGACATCGCCGGCGCCCCCGGCTCGACCCACACCGCCGACGTGTCCGTCACCAACACCAGTGACAGCACCCAGACGGTGAGCGCCACGACCCGCAGCTTCGCGCCGCAGTCGAGCAACCGGCAGACCGTGCAGCTGGACCCGTCCTCGAAGGACACCTTCAAGTACGCGACCAACGGCGCGGACTGGGTGCAGAAGCAGGTCAAGTTCACCGTCCCGGCCGGCGCCGACCGCCTCGCGGCCTCGATCGCCTGGCAGGGCGCGCCCAACCCGGTCACCAACGGGCCGGTGGTCCGGATGACGCTGCTCGACCCCTCGGGCCGCTTCGAGACCAACACCCGTCCGCAGGGCGGCGCCACCCCGGCGAACTTCGGCCTGGTGGACGTCCCGCACCCGGTGGCCGGCGAGTGGACCGCCGTCCTCTACACCCCGGCCGGCCAGGCCGGCTACAACGGCGCCGTCGAGCTCGGCACCGCCACCCAGCGCGCGGTGCCGGCCGGCGCCGTGAGCCCCGGCACCACCGACCTGAAGCCGGGCCAGACCAAGACCCTCAAGGTCCAGCTCACCATCCCGGCCACCAGCGGCGACTCCAGCGAGGCCGTCCTGGTCTCCGGCTCCAACGGCAACACCACCAGCGTCCCGGTCGTGCTGCGCAGCCTCGTCCCGGTCAGCCAGGGCAAGGGCACCTTCACCGGCACCATCACCGGTGGCAACGGCCGCAGCGCCTCGCCGACGCAGAGCTTCTCGTACGCCTTCGACGTCCCGAAGGGCCAGAAGGACCTGCGGGTCGGCCTGACCGTCGGCAAGGACTCGAAGCTGCTCATGCAGGGCGCGCTGATCAGCCCGAACGGCACCCCGGTCGACATCGAGGGCAACGGGCAGTTCGACGCCCAGGGCAACCTGGCGGGCACCGGCAACGGCGTCTCGGCCACCGCCGTCAACCCGGCCGCCGGCCGCTGGCGGTTCGTCCTGAACGTGCTCGGCCCGGTCAGCGGCCAGGAGCTCGCCCAGGACTTCACCGGCACCATCGCGTTCAACCAGAACCAGGCCACCGCGGCCGGTCTGCCGAACGACGCCCGCACCAGGCTGGCGGCCGGCAAGCCGGTCACCGTCCAGGTGAACTACACCAACAACACCGTCGCGACCCAGCGGATCGCGGCCGACGGCCGGCTGGACCGCCGGGTGGACGTGCCGCTGGTGCCGCAGGGCACCTCGGCGACCGTCACCCTGCCGCTGAGCCTCAGCTCCGCGGTGCCGTCCTTCCTGGTGCCGCCGGGCACCGACCGGCTCAAGGCCGTGGCGGCGTCCTCGACGCCGGCGCAGATCGAGCTGAGCGCCACCACGGGCTCGCCGGACCTGTTCGGCGACCTGAAGAAGGCCCAGGACGGCTCCACCGTCTCGGTCGTCACCGACAACGGCACCGCCGAGCAGCCGGTCGTCCCCGGCACCTGGAGCACCTTCGTCCAGCAGATCGGCCCGTTCGGCACCGGCGGCGCGCCGGCCGGCACCTCCACCATCACGGCCACCGCGCACACCCAGGCCTTCGACCCGGCGCTGACCTCCAGCACCGGTGACCCGTACGCCGCCTCGGTGAACGCCTCGGCCGCGGCCGCCACCCCGGTGACCGTCGCCCCCGGCGCCACCGGCACGCTCCAGGTGACGCTGACCCCGACCGGCCCGAAGGGCAGCACCGTCAAGGGCGTGCTGTACCTGGTGTCCGGCCCGACCGGCGTGGCCACCGCCAACAACGCCCTGAACACCACCGGTTCGGTGCTCGCGGCGATCCCGTACAGCTACACCGTGAACTGACGCCACGTCAGTCGACGTCAGGCCGAGGCCGTCCCGGGGTTCCGGGGCGGCCTCGGCCGCGTTCGGCGGCCGGGGTTCCGGGGGCGGCCGACTGGGCAGGGTCGGGAGTGAACGGATGTTGTCACCGGATGTTGTCACCGGATGGGGAGTTGCGAGTTGAACGACGCGATCAAGCACGGCGAGGTCGTGGTGAACGGCGTACGGCTGCACTACGCGGAGCAGGGCGAGGGGCCGCTGGTCCTGCTGCTGCACGGCTTCCCGGAGAGCTGGTACTCCTGGCGCCACCAGTTCGCGCCGCTCGCCGAGGCCGGCTACCGGGTCGTCGCGCCGGACCAGCGCGGGTACGCCCGCAGCGAGCAGCCCGAGCGGATCGACGCCTACACCCTGCTGCACCTGGTCGGCGACGTGACGGCGCTGATCGCCGCGCTCGGCGAGGAGAAGGCCGTCGTGGTCGGGCACGACTGGGGCGCGCCGGTGGCCTGGGCCGCCGCGGCGCTGCGGCCGGACCTGGTGCGCGGGGTGGCCGGGCTGAGCGTGCCGCCGCTGCCGGCCGGGCCCGGCACCCTGTCCGCGGCCCGGGAGAACTTCGGCGAGGGCTTCTACCAGATCTACTTCCAGGAGCCGGGCCGGGCCGACGCCGAGCTGGCGGCCGACGTCAAGTCCAGCCTGCGCCGCATCCTCTGCGGCATCCAGCCCGACGGCGAGCCGCGACCGTGGATCGTCCCCGAGGGAAAGAAGCTGCTGGACACCGTCCCGGAGCCGGAGAGCCTGCCGGACTGGCTCACCGACGAGGACCTCGACGTGTTCGCCGCCGACTACGCCCGGCACGGCGAGAACGCCTTCACCGGGGGCCTCAACTGGTACCGCAACATCGACCGGAACAGCGAGCTGATGACGGCGTTCGTCGGCCAGCGGATCGACGTGCCCGCGCTGTTCGTGGTCGGCGAGCGGGACCTGGTGAACGCGATGATCGCCCCGGAGGCGGTCCAGTACCTGCTGACGCACCTGACGCCCCGGCTGCACCGGCACGTCCGGCTGCCGGACACCGGCCACTGGACGCAGCAGGAGCGCCCGGCCGAGGTCACCGAGGCACTGCTGGACTTCCTGGCGCACCTGGACAAGTAGCCGGCCGGGGCACCGGGCGCGGCCTCGGGGGCCGCGCCCGGTGTCAGACCGGCAGGAGGCGGGCGATCAGCTCGCCGAGGCGGCGGGCGTTGCGGCAGGAGTGCATCTCCACCACGCCCGCGTAGACGAGGGCGGCGGAGTCGCCGGTCGGCCAGAGCGAGGGCTGCTCGGGGTTGAGCCAGAACACCCGGCGGGCCCGGGCGGCGATCCGGCGCAGCGCGTCCGGGTTGGGGTCGCGGTGGTTGTTCCTGGCGTCGCCGAGGACCAGCACGCAGGTGCGCGGGCCGACGGCGTCCAGGTGCCGTTCGGCGAACTCCCCGAGTGCGGAGCCGTAGTCGCTGTTGCCGTGGTAGCCCGTGACCTCGGCCTCGGCGAGGATCCGGGCGGCCAGGCGTGCCGGGTCGTCGCCGCCGCGCAGCAGGCCGGTCACCTCGGCGGTGCGGTTGACGAAGGCGAACACCCGGACCTTGCTGAACTGTTCGCCCATCGCCTGCACCAGCAGCATGGTGAAGTCGGCGAAGCCCGCCACCGAGCCGGAGACGTCGCACAGCAGCACCAGCTCCGGGCGGGCCGGACGGCGCCGCCGGTACGCGGGGCGCAGCGGCACCCCGCCGGTGCCCAGCGAGCGGCGTAGGGTGCGGCGCAGGTCGATCTCGCCGCGGGCGGCGCGCCGGCGCCGGGCGGCCAGCCGGGTGGCCAGCTTGCGGGCCAACGGGTGGACGGTGCGGCGCAGTTCGGCGAGCTGGTCGCGGCCGGCGTAGAGGAAGTCGACCCGGTCGGCGGTGGGGGCGACGGCGCGTTCGGCGATCCGCTCGGGGCCGCGCAGCTCGGCGACCCGGCGGCGGGCCTCGCCGGCGGCCATCGCGCGGAAGTCCCGGATGCGGCGGCGGATCTCGTCGGCGAGTACCCGGTCGGAGAGGTCCCGGTCGGCGGGGCCCCGTTCGGCGGGGTCCCGGGCGCCGGGCCGTTCGCGCAGGGCGGCGAGGACGCGGGCGAGCAGCGTCTCGGGGGCGAGCCGGCCGAGCGCCTGCTGGGCGGACCAGCCGCCGGAGCCGGGGGAGCCCCCGCTGCCGGGGGAGCCTCCGGTGCCGTACCGGCCGAAGGCCTCGATCAGCTCGCCGGCCAGCCGGGCCTGGGCGGCGCGGTCGTCGGCGGCCAGCGCGGCGGCGAGGCGCTCGCGCAGCTGCTCCCGCAGCGGGTCGGGGCGGCCGAAGCGCGGCGGTTCGGGGTCGTCGGGGACGGGCGGCGGGTCGGCCCGGACGGCCTCCGGGGTGCCGACACCGAGCGGGAAGAACAGGTCGAAGGCGGCGTCGTAGACGGTCCGTTGGGCTTCCGAGCGGAGCAGGGCGGCGGCCAGGCCGGCCCGCATCTGCTCGCGGTCGGCGAAGCCGAGGACGTCCAGGACGGCGGCCGCGTCCACCGTCTCGGCCGGGCCGATCCGCAGGCCGTGCCCGCGCAGGGCGCGGACCAGGCCGGTGAGGCGGGCGGCGGTGTCGGCCTCCCGGGGCACCGTCATGCGAGGGTGAGCTTCTGGGCGGCCTTGCGGACGTCGTCCTGGTGCTTGAGGATCACGCCGAGGGTGTCCCGGACGACCGTCTCGTCCAGGGTGCCGGCGCCGAGCGCCAGCAGGGTGCGGGCCCAGTCGATGGTCTCGGCGACGGACGGGGCCTTGCGCAGCTCCATCGCGCGCAGCGCGCCGACCACCCGGACCAGCGACTCGGCCAGCGTCTCGTCCAGTCCGGGCACCTTGAGCCGGACGATGCGGCGCTCCAACTCGGCCTCGGGGTAGTCGAGGTGGAGGAAGAGGCAGCGGCGGCGCAGAGCCTCGGAGAGCTCGCGGGTGGCGTTCGAGGTGAGCAGCACGAAGGGGCGGCGCTCGGCGGTGATGGTGCCCAGCTCGGGGACGGTGACCTGGAAGTCGCTGAGCACCTCCAGCAGCAGCGCCTCCACCTCGACGTCGGCCTTGTCCATCTCGTCGATCAGCAGCACGGTCGGCTCTTCGCCGCGGATCGCGGTGAGCAGCGGGCGGGCGAGCAGGAACTCCTCGCCGAAGATGTCGGTGCGGGCCTCCTGCCAGCCCTCGTCGCGGCCGGCGGTGATCCGCAGCAGCTGCTTGGCGTGGTTCCACTCGTAGAGCGCGCGGGCCTCGTCGATGCCCTCGTAGCACTGGAGCCGGACCAGCCGGGCGCGGCCGATCGCGGCCACCGCCTTGGCGAGTTCGGTCTTGCCGACCCCGGCCGGGCCCTCGACCAGCAGCGGCTTGCCGAGCCGGTCGGCGAGGAAGACGGTGGTGGCCACGGAGGTGGAGGCCAGGTAGCCGGTGGCGGCCAACTGCTCGGCGGCGTCCGCCACCGAGGTGAAGAAGCCCGTGCCGTGCCCGCCGTCGTCGCTCATCCGCCTGCCCCGTTCCGGTTCGCCGTCTCCGTGCGGCGCCACCCTACCGGCCGGTCACTTCGCTGTCTCGGGGACGGGCGTCCGGGGTCGGGGGCGGGCGTTCCGGTTCGGGGACGGGTCCGGCGCAGCGGCGTACGGCCCGGTGAGGGTGCCGTACGCCGCCGTCGTCAGGACGGGCCGCGGGGGCCCCGGCGTCAGTTGACGAAGAGCGCCGGGCTGCCGGCGACGGAGCTGTCGAGCACCGGGCCGTAGGTGGCGCTGAAGTAGCCCGTCGAGAAGCACAGGCTCGGCCCGGACACCAGGGCGAACGGCTGGCCGGCGAAGCCGATGGTGTTGCCGGTGTTCGAGGTGGTGCCGTTGATCCCGGTGCTGTTCTGGTAGTTGCAGCTGATGCTGCCCAGGATGGTGTTGAGCACCACGGTGGTGCCCATCACGCCGGCCGCGCCGGGGGTGAGCTTGACCGGGTTGCCAGGGGCGTCGCTGACCGTGTTGGTGAACGGCAGGCTGGTGACCGTGACGCTCTTGACGCCGGTGACACCGATGACGTTGGAGGTGCAGGAGCCGAAGGTCTGGGTGTCGAGCCGCTCGACGGCGCTGCCCGGCGCGGCCGGGTTGGCGGTGACGGTCGCCGAGAAGGAGGAGGCGGCACACTTGACGCCGGTCGACCCGGTGGCGCTGTTGTTGAAGTTCGCGGTGGTGCCGGAGACCAGGTTGGCGGTCAGCACGTCGCCGACGGCGACGTCCGGGCCGCTCGGACTTCCGGTGGTCAGGACCGCGCCGGCGGCCTGGGCGGGGGTCACGGCCGCGCCGGTGAGGGCGAGTGCGGCCAGGGCGGCGGTGGCGAGGGTGCGGCTGATGCGCATGAGGGTACCTCTCTCCGTCCGGTGGACGGGGGTGGGGGAAACCCGGCGTGCGGGTGTGGTGGTGTGCACGACGGGGGAGGGGCGTGACGGGTGCCGGAGGCTTCGCACCGGAGACGTCGTACCGTTCCCCGGGTCGCGCTCCGGGCCGCGCTCCGGTCTTCACACCGGATACCTCGGCCCATGCCGAGGGCGGGCGGGCCCGGCGCCACGGGCCCGTCCGTGCGGTACGGCGGTGCGGACGTACGCGAGGGTGGGCGTACGGCGGTGCGGTGGAACTGCGATGGAACTGCGGTGGTACGGCGGTGCGGTGGAGCTGCGGTGCGGCCTTGCGTGTGGCCTTGCGTACGGACGGCGGCGTGGAACACCGCGGCACCGCGCCGTTCGGTCGGGGACGTGCGGTGCCGTCGGGGCCCTCGACGACTGCCACCGTCGCGGTCCCGTCCCCGCCGTGGTCCCGTGGTCCGGGCTTTCGCCCCGGTCCGCGGAGCCCCCGGAGGTCCGGCCGGTGGGCGCCTGCTGGCCCGCCGGTTGGAAACCTGTCAGTGTTGTAAACCCGGTGTTCCATCAATGTCAATACAGGACACAGGAGTTGGTGATGGATCGGAAACACCTCCGCGGAGCCGACGTGGTCCTGCTGCCGGGTGCCCGGACCGGCCGCGATCCGGCCCGCTCGATCAAGCCGGGCCCGCGCCGGCTGCCCGCCGGCGTGGTCGCCGCGACGCAGCGCGATCGACTCCTGGACGGGCTGGTGCGGACCGTCGCCGAGCGCGGCTACCAGCACGCGACGATCAGCGACATCTGCCGCGCGGCGGGCGTGACCAGGCCGGTCTTCTACGAGCTGTTCAACGGCAAGGAGGACGCCTTCCTGGCCGCGCACCGGCACGGCACCGGTGTGGTGATCCGGCGGATGGCGGCCGCCTTCGCGGCCGAATCCGACTGGTGCCGGGGCATCCGGAAGGCACTCGGCGCGATGCTGCAACTGCTGGCGGGGACACCGGCGTTCGCCACGATGGCGGTGATCGAGATCGAGGCGGTCGGTCCGGCCGGCCGCCGGGAGCGGGCCCAACTGCTGACCAGGTTCCGCTCGTTCTTCGCAGAGGTGCCCCAACTTCCGGGCGGGGTCGGGTCGAAGGAGATGGTGGACGCCGTGGTCGGCGGCGTCTACAGCGCGATCTACCGGCGGATCGACTCCGGCCGGACCGAACAACTACTGGAGCTCCTGCCGCTGTTGAGCCTGTTCTGCCTTTCGCCCTTCCTCGGCCCGGCGGAAGCGGCCGAGCGGCTGGGGGTGCGGGACTGGCCGAAGCGGGTCGCGGATTGGTGAAGATCCTTCGTGCACCTGTATTGACCCGGCCAATACCGGGCAGTAGCTTCCCAGTTACCTACCGGCGCCGACCGGTCCGCCCCGCTGCCGAGGGGCGGACAGCCCGGTCGGGCCGGGGAACGCTGTCCGCGCCAGGACAACGTGCCAAGTGCCTGCACACCCATTCCACCCACAGGGAGCACACACATGGCCATGTCCGAGGACGCCGCCACGGCGGCCGAGACCCCGCAGACGCCGAGCGGGCCGAGAAGAGGACGGGTCGGGCTCAAGCGCACCGCCCTGATGGCCGTACCGGCCATCGCGGCCGGTGGCGTCCTGATGGCGCTCACCGCCCAGGGCGTGCTCGCCGCCCAGTTCTCCATCTCCGGCATGCCGTTCACGATCACCGCCGACAAGCTGGACGGCGAGGGCTTCGCCCAGTTCGGCTCGCTGGACTCGATGATCCCCGACAGCCCCAACGCGGGCTCCACCGGCGGCCAGGTGCTGGTCGCGGTGTCGGCGATCAAGAAGGCCGAGATCACCAACCTGTGCCAGAGCGTCGACCTCGGCGGCATCAACCTGGTGATCCACGCGGGCGACGGCGGCACCCCCGTCACCGCCTCCGACCTCACCACCGACTCCGACATGCTGTCCGGCGACGCGGAGTTCAAGAACATCGAGATCGGCGGCGACGCCAGCACGTACACCAAGGCCGGCCCGGTCGGCAAGGGCAACCCCGGCGTGTTCGGCCAGCAGGCCGACCACGTCACGCTGACCCACCTGAACCAGCACAACTACGCGAGCACCGCCGTCGGGTTCAAACTGCCGAACCTGCGGCTGAGCTTCAGCTCCACGGGCTGCTGAGCATGGCGGAGTCCGTACCGGAGCCGGCCGGCACCGGCGAGGGCACCGCGGCACGGGCCGAGGGGGTGGCCGCCGAGGGGACGGCGGCCGCGCCCGCCCAGGCCGTGGCGGCCCCCGTCGCCGAGCCCGCCGCACGCCCGGTCACACGCGACTGGCGGGGCCGGCGACCGTTCTGGGGCGGGCTGCTGGTGACACTCGGCGGCGCCGAGGTCCTGTTCACCCTGAAGGCCCCGCTGCCCGTCATCCTGCACATCGGGATGCAGGGGCTGGCCGGGTACCTGGTGCCCGCGGTGATGCTGCTGTGCGGCCTGCTGATCCTGTTCAACCCGGCGCAGCGGCTGTTCTACTCCATCCTCGCCGTGCTGGCCTCGCTGGCCAGCTGGGTCACCTCCAACCTGGGCGGCTTCGTGATCGGGATGCTGCTCGGGGTGGTCGGTGCCTGTCTCACCTTCGGGTGGCTGCCCGACCAGCCGCTGCGCCAGGGCCGGCAGCGGCGGCTGGAGCGCCGGGAGGCGCGCCGGGCAGGAGTCTGACGACGGCGGTGCCCCGGGTCCTGGTGGTAGGAGAGCACCGGGGCGCGGGGCACCCTTCCGTCCTGCCCGCCCGTTCCGGGGGTGCGTGCGCGCGATGGGGCCCGTGCGCGGTGGGGGTGCGTGCGCGCGGTGGGGGTTCGTGCGCGCTGTGGCCGAAAAGCGTCCCGGTCCGGACGTACCACCGCAAGGGGTCGTTGGTCCCGGGTCTCTCCGGGGCGATCGGCCCTTCTCGTGTCCGGCGGCCCGGCAGTTCACTGGGCGGGACATGGACAACAGCAGCAGCATGAGCACTGGCACCGCCACCGCCACCGCCACCGCCGAGTACGACCGCCTGATCGCCCGCCATCACGCGATGCGCCTGCGACGCCAACTCCTCGCCCCCTCCACCTCGGCCGGCGGCGACCTCGGGTGCAACGCGTACGGGGAGGAGGGCGGCTACGACGGCGCCGCGGACCAGCACGTCATCCGGCGCGACCTCGACCTGATCTCCCCGCTCGCGGACCTGATCGACCACCTCTACGCGGTGATGTTCAGCCACCGCCCGTACCTGCGACCGCTCTTCCCCGCCTCGATGGAGTTCCAGCAGCTCCACCTGGAACGGATCTTCCACCATCTGATCGACCACCTCGACCGCCCGGCCGAACTGGAGCAGACGCTCCGCCAACTCGGCCGCGACCACCGGAAACTGGGCGTCCGTCCGGTGCACTACGAGGCCTTCGAGGAGGCCCTGTGCGCGGCCGTCCGGCACCGGGCCGGCGAGCGCTGGACGGAGGAGCTGGAGGGCGCCTGGGTGCGGATGCTGCGCTTCGCCGTCGGCGCGATGGTGGCCGGCGCCGACTCCGCGCTCACCGAACCCCCGTACTGGCACGCCGTGGTGACCGGCCACGAGCGCCGCCGCCCCGACCTCGCCGTGCTGCGGGTGCGCACCGGCGAACCGTACCCGTACCGGGCCGGGCAGTACGGCACCGTCGAGCACCCGGCGCTGCCGCACACCTGGCGGCAGTACTCGATGGGCTGCGCCCCGCGCGCCGACAACGAGCTGGAGTTCCACGTCCGCCGCACCGCCCCCGGCGGGGTCAGCGCCGCCCTGGTCGAGCACACCGGCATCGGCGACCGGCTGCGCCTCGGCCCGCCGCGCGGCAGCCTGCTGCCCGACGGCGACGCCCGCGACCTGCTGCTGGTCGCGGGCGGCACCGGCCTCGCCCCGATGAAGGCGATCATCGAGCAGCAGACCGCCCACCGGCCGACCGGCCGCCGGGTCCACCTGTTCGTCGGCGCCCGGGACCGCCGGGACCTCTACGACTGGCAGTCGCTGTCCGAACTCGGCCTGCACAAGCCGTGGTTGACCGTCACCCCGGTCACCGTCGGCGAACTCGCCGACGCCGTCGCGACGGCCGGGGACTGGCGCGAGCACCTGGCCTGCGTCACCGGGCCGGCCGGCATGGTCGGCTCCGTCCGCACCCGGCTGACGGCGGCGGGGCTGCCGTCGGCGCAGGTGCGGTTCGACCAGGCGCTGTTCCGGTGACGCCCGCCTGACCGGTGACGCCTGCCTGACCGGTGACGCCCGCCCGTCCGGTCGGGTCGGCTCAGCTGATGACGACCGCTCAGCGGAAGCAGTAGGAGTCGGAGGAGGCGTCGCCGCCCGCCAGGTGGGTCTGGTGGACGCGCAGGCCCCGGAAGTCGGCGCCGTGCGGGAAGAAGCGCTCGTCGACGCTCAGCCCGCCGGCCTCCGGGTCGGCGTCCAGCTTGACCATCCAGGGCTCGATGCCGTCCGGGTAGAACTGGTCGTCCCAGGCGCCGTAGAGCGAGTTGGTGAGGTAGACCCGCCGGCCGTCCCGGCTGATCTCCACCATCTGCGGCGCCCCGCTCAGCGGACGGCCGGGCTCGGCCGGGTGCGGGGTGCGGGCGGTGATCCCGCCGAGCCGCACCGAGCCGGCCAGCCGGGGGTGGAACGGGTCCGAGACGTCGTACTGGAACAGCTCGCCGGTGCCCCATGCCGACACGTACAGCCAGCGGTCGTCCACCGACAGGTTGATGTCGGTGACCAGCGGCGGCACCGCGCCGAACGGCCGCAGCGCGGGCGGCAGGTCCTCGGCCGCGGCCGGCTCGGCGGGGATCTCGATCACCTTGCGCGCGGTGAACGCCGGCCCGTCCCGGTACCAGAGCCAGACCGAGGAGGACAGGTCCTCGACGTTGGTGACCACCCCGGCGAACCCCCACTCCGCCTGCGGGTCGTGCGCCGGGCGCAGCTCCAGCACCATCTGGTACTGGTCGCCGAGGTCCACCCGCTGGAGGTGGCGGCCGGAGTCAAGCTCCCAGAAGTGCAGCGCGTGGCCGTACTTGCGCCCGAGCAGGAGCTCCGGCACCACCCCGCCCTCGACCATCGACGGGGTGCCCCACTCGCTGGTGATGCCCACGTTGGTGCCCAGGTGCCACCAGACGTCGTAGGCGAAGTGCTGCGGCCCGCGCTCGGTCTCCCAGGCGCGCAGCACCTCGAAGGTGGTGTGGTCGAGCAGCGCCACCCCGCCTGGGCCGTCGTTGCCCTCGGCGCCGCCCAGGCAGGACAGGTAGACGCCGTCGGGGCCGCAGTGCAGGGTGTGCGGGCGCGAGTAGCCCGCCTTGGCGGCGAGCTCCTTCGCCTCCACCGTCTTGACCAGCCGCGGGCGGACCGGGTCGGGGTAGGTGTCCATGACGTGCAGCCGGGAGGAGCGCAGCCCCGGCAGCAGCAGGTAGCGCCGCTCCGGGTTCTCGTGGCACGCGTGGGCGAGGGCGCTGGAGCAGGCATTCCAGCCGAAGTGGTGCAACTCGTCGCCGAGCGTGGGGAGTTCGGCGAAGTTTAGGACCTTCCCGTAGCTCGCCGAGTCCGGATCGGTGTCGACGCTCAGCAACGCGTCCGGCCGCCGCCCCGACCGGTCGAACCCGGCCACGTACGCCAGCCTCTCCGGCGGGGCGGCGATCGCCTCGGCGGCCGAACGGTAGAGCGACGGATCGGTGTGCCCGTGCTGCATGCAAACTCCCCAACTCGCCTGGTCTGTCCCGGAAGCGTTCCACAGAACCACCGGCGCACAGCAGGCGCACGAGGGGCGGGCGACTACGCTCACGGGGTGCACAACAGCATTCGCGGGGGGACCTTCCACGCCCCGGTCGTCCAGGCGGACACGGCGCACGTCACGGTCACCGCGCGCCCGCCCACGATCGCGGGGCTGCCGCCGGTCACCTCCGCCTTCACCGGACGCGACCAGGACCTCGCCGAACTCCGCGCCCTGCTGGCCCCGGACGGCCCGTCGACGGTGACGGTCACCGGCCTCGGCGGCATCGGCAAGACCACCCTCGCGCTCGCCGCCGGCCACGCGCTGCTCGGCGAGGGCCACTACTCCGCCGCCCTCTTCGTCGACCTCCGCGGCTACGACGAGACCCCGGTCGAGGCCGGACAGGCCCTCGACACCCTGCTCCGGGCCCTCGGCGTCCCCGCCGAACACATCCCGCCGGAGCAGGAGAGCCGCGCCACCCTCTACCGCGCCCGACTGGAGCAGCACGGCGGCGGCGTCCTGGTCATCGCCGACAACGCCTCCGCCGCCGACCAGGTCCGCCCCCTCCAGCCACTGCCCGCCACCCGCCACCGCCTCCTGGTCACCTCCCGCGAAACCCTCCCCGGCCTCGGCGCCCGCCTCCACCGCCTCGGCGTCCTCGACGCCGAGGCGGCCGTCGCCCTCCTCGACACCGCCGTCCGGGCCGCCCACCCGGACGACGAGCGGATCACGGCCGACCCGGCGGCCGCCGGGCGGATCGCGAAGCTGTGCAGCCACCTCCCGCTCGCTCTGCGGCTCGCCGCCGCCCAGCTCGTCCTGGACCCGCACCTGTGCCCGGACGAGCTCGCCGAGGACCTCGCCGACCGCGCCGCCCGGCTCGATCTCCTGGACGACGGCGAGATCGGCATGCGCATCGTGCTCGACCGCTCGCACCGGCGCCTCACCGAGCCGCAGGCGGAGCTCTTCCGCCTCCTCGTCCTCAACCCCGGCCCCGACATCTCGACCGAGGCCGTCGCCGCGCTGACCGGCACCAAGCCCCGCGAGGTCCGCTCCCGGCTCGCCCGGCTCGCCGGCAGCGCCCTGATCGAACAGACGGCGGGCGGCGGCCGCTGGTACCTGCACGACCTGGTGCGCGACTACGCCCTGGAACAGTCTGGGCCGAAGAGCGAGGCTCAGTGTCGACTGACGAACTACTACCTGACTACTGCTCTGCTCGCGGACAAGGCGGTTTGCGCGCCGTCCGGGATCCGATCTCGTGATGGTTTCCGTGATCGTGTCGAAGCCACCTCATGGTTGAGGAACGAGAGTGCCAACCTGGTGGCGCTTGCTCAGACGGCGACGGTGATCGGCTTCCCGAATGTTGCGCTGCGTATTTCAGAGACCATCGCCCGCCACTTGGTGCAGTGGTCTCGAAGCGATGATGCGACTGCGGTGACCGGCGCGGCTGTTGCCGCGGCTCGCCTTATGGGAGTCAGGTCTGAAGAGGCGGGCGCATGGAACAACTACGGCCTGGCGCTGGACGATGCTCGTCGGTTTGACGAAGCGATCGACGCTTATCATCACGCATGCGCCATCTATCGGGAGATCGGTGATCAACGGGGAGAATCCTTCGCCTGCGGAAACCTCGGAAGTACCCTCGGGACGCTGCACCGTTTCGAGGAAGCGATCAAGGTCACCGAATATTCCATCGTCGTTGGTAGTGGGCATGGCGATCGGCTCTGGGAAGCACGCTCGCTGGGCAACCTGAGCGTTCTTCTCCGAGACGTGAGGCGCCTTGATGAGGCCCTCGATACGTCCAGGCGTGCGTTGGCGATCTTTCAGGAGGCCGGAGATCTAGAAGGCGAGGCGTGCGCCTGGGGATGTGTCGCGGAGATTCTGAGCGACCTGGATCGATTCGAAGAAGCGATCAATGCTCATGAGTGTGCCTTGGCTGTCTATCGCGAGATCGCGGACTGTGGCGGAGAGGCTGTCGCTTTGTCGGACCTCGCACTCACTCTCGAGCGAGCGAGTCGGGTCCACGAGGCCGTAGACCTCTATGAGCTGGCAGATGCCCGTCTACGAGCGCACGGTGACCGGCACAGTGTCGGGCGGAACCTGAGAAACCTAGGTGCCGCTCTTCGGGCCCTCCAGCGGTTCGACGACGCGCTGCGAGTATTCGATCAGGTGCTCTGCATCGATCGGGAACTTGGCGACCGACACGGAGAGGCAAGGACCTGGGGAGGCCTTAGGGCAGTGTTTCGGGACCTCGGCCGGCCCGAGGATGCGGCCGACGCCCACCGGCGGATGGCGCAAGCCGCGGCGGAGGCCGAGAACGCGGTGGCCGAAAGCATTGCGATCATCACATCCCAGCAGGTCATTCCGGCCGGTGACGAGCCGGGCGGAGCCAGTACAGTCAGCCCCATGGAGTTCCGTGAAGACATCCTGGGTGCCCCCTACGAGGCCGCCGAGCTGACGCTGCGGCCGGACGACGAGGGGCCGGTGTGCGCGACCCTCGTCCGGCGGCCGGTGCCCGGGGCGGAGCGCGCCGTGCTCTACATCCACGGGTACAACGACTACTTCTTCCAGACCAACCTCGCCGACCACTACGCCGCGCTCGGCTTCTCCTTCTACGCCCTCGACCTGCGCAAGTACGGCCGCTCCCTGCGCCCGCACCAGTCGCCGAACTTCGTCCGCGACCTCGCCGAGTACGACGAGGAGATCGACGAGGCGGTCCGGATCATCCGCGAGGTCGACGGGCACCGGCAGCTGCTGCTGAACGGGCACTCCACCGGCGGGCTGATCGGCGCGCTGTGGGCCGCCCGGCGCGCCGGGCGCGGCCTGGTGGACGGGCTGTTCCTCAACTCGCCGTTCCTGTCGATGCCGGCCGGGCCCGCCGTCCGCACCCTCGGCGGCCCCGCCGTCACGGCGCTCGGGCGGCTGGCGCCGACCCGCGTCCTGCCGTCCGCGCTCAACCCGCACTACACCCACAGCCTGCACAAGGACCACCAGGGCGAGTGGGACTTCGACCTCACCCTCAAGCGCCCCGAGAGCTTCCCGCTGTACGCGGGCTGGCTGTCCGCGATCCACCAGGGCCACCGGCGGCTGCACCGGGGACTGGGCATCGACGTGCCGGTGCTGCTGATGGCCTCGACCCGCTCCATCTCCACCACCAAGTGGCACAGCGCGCTGCACCACGCCGACGCCGTGCTGCGCGCCGACGACATCGCCGCGCAGGGGCCGCGGCTGGGCCGGCACGTCACCATCGTGCGGATCAAGGGCGGCATGCACGACCTGGTGCTCTCCGGGGAGGCCGCGCGCACCGAGGTGTTCGCCGAGCTGGACCACTGGCTCGCCGCGTACCTCGACGTCGAGCCCGTCGGAGAGCACGCGTGACCTCCGAGCACGACTGGCACGACGGGCACGATTCGCGGGACGAGGACGACGAACCGGTGCCGGTCGGCCGCCGGACCGACCTGGGCTTCGCCAAGCTCATGCCCGACCTCGACCGGGACGGCGGCTGGCTGCTCACCCTGGACGGCACCCCGCAGTCCTACGTCGACCTCGCCGACCCCACCCACCTGGAGTTCGAGTACACCCGGCGCCTCGGCCACCTCGCCGACGCCCTCGCCCCCGCCGGGCAGCCGCTGGACGCGCTGCACCTCGGCGGCGGCGCGCTCACCCTGCCCCGCTACCTGGCCGCCACCCGGCCCGGCTCGCGGCAGCGGGTGGTGGAGGTCGACGGGCCGCTGTTGGAACTGGTCGCCGAACACCTGCCCTGGCAGGGCCCCGGCGCGGACATCACCGCGACCGTCGGCGACGCCCGGGCGGCCCTCGCCGAGACCCCGGCCGACTCGCAGGACCTGGTGATCGCCGACGTCTTCCACGGCTCGCGCACCCCGGCCCACCTCACCTCGGTGGAGTTCCTGCGCCTGGCGGCCGCCGCGCTGCGCCCCGGCGGCTGCTACGCGGCGAACCTGGCGGACGGCCCGCCGCTGGCCTTCGCCAAGGCGCAGGCGGCGACGGTGCGCGCGGTGTTCCCGTACGTCTGCCTGGTGGCGGAGGCACCGGTGCTGCGCGGCCGCCGGTACGGCAACATCCTGCTGGCCGGCTCGACCGCGCCGCTGCCGGTGGCCGACCTGACCCGGCTGCTCGCGGGCGACATCTTCCCGGCCCGGCTCACCGACGGGGACGACCTGGCCGCCCTGGTCGGCCGGACCGCCCCGGTCACCGACGCCGAGGCCACCGACTCCCCGCCCCCGCCGGACGGCGCCTTCAGCATCGGCTGAACCCTCGGCCCCCTCGCGGCCCCTGGCGCGGAAATCCGCTGGTCCGTCCCCGTCCCCGCCGGTAGCCTGCGGGGACGATCAAGGGAGGTGAGCCGGTGCGTCCGCTGCTCCTGCTGGACGTCGACGGACCGCTCAACCCGTGTGCGGCGAAGCCCTACCGGCGGCCCGAGGGCTACCGGACCCACCGGCTGACGACACCACGTTGGGAAGCGGCCGAGCGCCGCCGACTCACCGCCTGGGGGCTTCCCCACAAGGCCCCGAAGCCCCTGCGGGTCTGGCTCAACCCGGCCCACGGCCCGGCCCTCGCCGCGCTGCCCTTCGACCTGGCATGGGCGACGACGTGGCAGGAGGAGGCCAACACCTTCATCGCCCCCCTGCTCGGGCTGCCCGCCCTGCCGTACATCCCCTGGTCCGAGCCACGGCCCGAGCCGGACGACGGCGTGTTCTGGAAGACCCCACAGATCGTCACCTGGGCGCAGGGCCGCCCGTTCGCCTGGGTCGACGACCTGATCACGGACGCCGACCGCACCTGGGTCGAAACCCACCACCCGGCCCCGGCACTCCTCCACCACATCGACCCGAAAGCCGGCCTGACGGCGGAGGACTTCGCCCTCCTGGCGGACTGGGCGAACGGGCTGGCCTGACCGCCGGCCCCGCTATGTCCTCCTGGCGCAGAACGGGGACAGGGGCAGCCGCAGGGGGTGGTCAGGGGCGGTCGAGCAGTAGCTCCACCCCGAGTGCGGCCTGCGTGGACTCGATGTTGTGCTGTGCGGGCAACGGACTTCCCTTGCTGAGGAGTTGGCTGGCCGGGTGTGCCCCTGCCCACGATACGAGGCAGGGGCACCCTGATGTCCGGTCAGTGGCTGTCGGGGACCTTGTCGTCGCACGGGGAGCAGTTCGCCCCGTCGATCGCCCACAGCTCCTCGTCGGCGTCGAACCCGTTGCCGCGCAGGAACTCGGCGGTACGGACCACGGTGCCGTCGCTACGTCGCTACGTCGCTACGTCGCTGGATCAGCGGGGCGTGGTGCTTGTACCGGCCGGCGTTGTACGCCTCGCAGACGGCGAAGTACACCGGCGTGTCCAGCAGGAGCTGGTGCACCCCGATGTCCACGATCTTGCCGACGCCCAGGTGCACCTGCGGGTGTTCCATGGCGGTGATCGTGTAGGCGATGGCGTTGTCGAGGATGCGCTCGGCCATGTTGCGGACCATGGTGTTGTCGCGGAGCAGGAGCGCGATCTCGCGGTCGTACAGGTCGCCGGTGTTGCCGGGTCCCTCGAACACGTTATACGTCAGCTCCTTGACGTACGGCCGGACCGCGTTGAGGAGCGCGCGGGGGTCGCGGAACTTGGTGTCCGCGGGCGCTTCCAGCGCAACGGTCATGGTTCGTTCCTCTCTTCTCGGTGGCGCACTGCCTTCGCCGTGGCGGCGGGGGTGCGTGATAGACCGTAGGGAGGCGGCTACAGGCGGTGCCACAATCTTGCATCGTCTTGCACGGATTCACCCGAGCGCGTGGATTGCCTGCTCAATGAGGGTCCGAGCTTCACGGCCGTGCACTGCCATGCTGGAGAGGGCCTTGAACGCCTTCGAGTACGCGGCGATCTCGGTCGGCGTCGTGATCTTGACGACGGCGGTCAGCAACTCGGCGTCCACCTGCCGATCATCGAACATGTAGAAGGCTTCGAGCGGCCACATCACGCGAGGCGCCCGGAAGGGAATCACCCCGAGACTGACGCGCGGCAGGGCCATGACCTCCAGCAGGTGGCGCAGTTGATCCGCCATGGCCTCATCGTCGCCGAGCGGGTAGTAGAGGACCGTTTCCTCCAGGACGAACGCGTACGTGCAGCTTCCCTGGTGGAGGTAGCGTCCGCGCTGAAGCCGGCTCTCGACGGCAGCCTCCACGTCGTGCGGAGTGTTCTGGAAGGCCGTGATGGTCTCCATCAGCGCACGCGCGTACTCACGGCGCTGGACGATCCCCGGCATGACGTTGGAGCAGTACATCCGGATCTGCCGACTGTTCGCGAACAGGGGCAGGATGGCCTCCTGGGCGTGCTTCATCCCCGTTCGGTGAAGGCGCTTCCACTCGACGTACATCTCGTCGGCCGCACGGCTCGCGGCGACCAGGTCCGCGGCCTGGTCCTCCGCGCCGCAGGCTGCGCACCATCGTTGGATGTCGCCAGCTGACGGTGGGGTCTTGGCACCCGCGATGCGTGAGACCTTCGACTCGCTGAAGCCTGTTCGTAGGGCCAGACCATGCCCTGTGAGGCCGGCATCCTGCTGAAGCGCTTTCAACCTCTTGGCGATCGTCTCGCGGGCGCTCTGCGCGCTGGAGGACGGCGACAGGGGCATGATCCGGTAGTCCTGCGTACTGGATCAGACGGCGAACTTCTCGTGCTCCACTCCGCGCTCCCACACCGCTTCGAAGGCGTTGGCGCAGAGCTCGACCACCGCCGGATCCTCGGAGTACTGCGGGTCCAACGCAGCTCCGGGCCCGTCGAACAGGTTGAAGCGGACAGCGCGCCCGTCCACCAGCCAGAAGTCGTTGCCCGGCAGGGCGAGGCCCGACGCCTCACTGCGAGGCAGCCAGCGCACCTGCTCGCCGATGGCCAGGTTCACGCTGGTGATGTGGTGCTCGTACCGCACGTAGTCCGTCACCGGCACCGACACGACGCGGGCCCGGCGGACCTGGACGCCTCGGGCGACGGTACGGCGGACGAGGTCGCTCCACCCGCTCCAGTACTCCGAGTCGGGGTCGACATCGACGGCTTCACCACGGTGCCACTTGGCGAGTTCGGTGGCTTCCTCGGCGACGCTGTACTGGTCACGCAGTTCCAGGTGCACCGCCGTGCTCCTCGCCGAGTTCAGCATCTCGACGAAGCTGGGAACGCTCTGCCTCATCACACGCCCTCCTGAGAATCGGCACCATTCGGGCCGGAATCCGAAACACTCCCTCGTGCGACGGGATCGTGTTCTCGTGGTCCGGACCGTGGCCGGCCGCGAGCACGCCGGCGATCGACGCCTCGTCGGCGACGTAGCTCTGGACCAGCAAGTCCCCGACCCCCTCGTCCACCCAGACGGTCGGCCTGTTCCCCTGACCGGTCTCCGGGTCGATACCAAAGAACCGTATCGCCATGCCCACCCCTCCTGTCACTTCACTTGCGCTACCTTGCATGGCTGTTGGTGCAGGAACAGGATCACGCGCGGGCCGATGCCGTGTCAGGCGTTTCACTTTCTGATGAGCAGCCAGCTCAGCGACTTCGAGTCCAGCACTGCGGTAACAACCCTCGGCTCCAAGACAAGGCCTCGTCCACACCGGCGCTCAAGAAGGAGCGACAGAATCCCGCGCATCGTTACCCAAAGTAGCCGATCGAATCCCTTCTCGACGGTGCCGACCTGTTCTCCGAGGCCGCTGACGCCCGGTGGCGACCTCTGCGGTCTTCTCCCGGGGCACAATGGCATGGTCCGGCAGGGGGGAGGGGCCCATGGGGAAGGCGGACGGACCGTGGGACCGGCGCCCGTGGCGCGGGCCGGCGGCGGGTCAGGTGCTGCGCGGGTTGATCGCCGTGCTGGGGCTGGCGATCGTGGTGTTCGGCTTCGTCCGCTACCACGACGCCTACGACGAGGGCGGGGCCTACCTCGACGCACCCGTCTGCGGTGCCACGGCCGATGGGGCGGCACAGGCGGACTGCCTGCGTCCCGAGAGCGGCCGGGTGACGAAGAAGTGGGTGGACGCCAACAGTGACTCGACCTCGTACCGCCTCGCCGTTCTCCGGGAGGACGCGCCGGGCCGCACCTACACGGTCGACCAGTCGTTCTACGACGCGGTGGACGTCGGCTCGACCGTGGAACTGCGCTTCTGGCGGGGCCGGGTGGCCGAGATCATTCACCAGGGGCACCGAACCGACCCGCAGACCACCCCGTGGGCCCTGATGTTCCGGATCGGGCTGCTGGTCGTGGCGGGCACGGCGCTGTTGGCCGGCGGCCTGGCCGGGGCGTTCCTGGGGGCGTGGAGGATCCAGGCGGTGATCCTGGTCCCGCTGTTCCTCCTCACCTGGGACGTCGGTGCGCGGCTGCTGGCCTGGCGCTGGCCGCAGGCCCTCACCATGGGCCTGCCGGCGCTGGCCTGGCTGACCGCCGCCGCCCTGGCGACGGCGGTGGCCGTGGTGGCGGCGGAGGACTGAGCGGCCGGGGACCGATTCTGGGCGCAGCTGCGGGTGGGCATCGTGCTGGCCGAGCAGGCCTGGGCCGGGCCCGCTACGGCCTCCTGGCGCAGGGGGCAGGGGCAGCCGCAGGGGGCGGTCAGGGGCGGTCGAGCAGTAGCTCCACCCTGTCGAGTGCGGCCTGCGTGGACTCGATCAACTCGCTGTCCCCCTTGGCGATCCGCAGCCGCAGTGCCTCCTGCAGATGGGTCCGGGCGTGCGTGAGGTCACCGTGTTCCATCAGGTGTTTGCCGGTGTGCTGGAGCGCGAAGTCGAGGAGTTCCGGGTGCCGGGTTCGCGCGGTGTCCAGCGCGCTGCGGTAGAGCGCGTCCGCGGTCCGCACGTCACCGGCGTAGCGGTGTGCGTCGGCGAGGTTGAGTCCGGTGGCGAGGACGGCCCGGGTGTTGCCCGTCTCCGCGGCGAGGTCGAGCGACTGGCGGAGGAGTGTACGGGCCTCCTCGTGGTGGCCCAGGCACAGGTGGCCGATGCCGATCCACCTGGTCAGGAGGCGGGCGCGGGCGGGGTCGGTCCCCTCGGGCAGGGCCCGCAGTTCCCCGTGGAGCCGGCCGACCGCGGTGGTCAGCTCGTTCCGGTCGGTGGGGACCATCCGCAGGTCGTGGTCGTGAGTGATGAGGTGCTGGAGCACATGGCCCTCCGTGGTTCGGTTCTCCACCCCGTGGGGTGAGAAGTGCCCACGCGGGAGAACGAGTTCGCGCGCTCCAGGTCGCGTGGAAGGCCCGGTCGATGGTTGGCGTCGTAGAGCTCCACGGGTCGGTGAGTCGGCGCGTCGGCGGGAGGGGAGGTGCGGACGGGGTGTCAGAATCGGCGGGTTCATGCCCATGACGGGAACACGGCGGGAACGCGACGGAACGCGACGGAACGCGTCGGACCGCGACGGGACCACGTCCGAAGGAGCGAGCGATGAGTGGCGGCGGGGAGCGGCCGGAGCTGGGGCAGGTACCGGAGACGGCGCTGTGGACGCTGTGGCACCGGGCGGTGGAGGCGCGGCGGCCGGACACCGTGCTGCCGGACCCGAAGGCGGTCGAGCTGGTGGAGCGGATCGACTACCCGTTCGCGGCGCGGTTCGGGGAGAACGCTCTGGTGAGCCAGCTCCAGGCGCTGCGGGCCGCCTGCTTCGACCGCGAGGTGGCGGACTTCCTGACCCGCTGCCCGCGCGGGACCGTGGTCGGGCTCGGGGACGGCCTGGAGACCCAGGCCTGGCGGGTCGACAACGGGCGGGCGAGCTGGCTGTCGGTGGACCTGCCGGAGACGGTCGCGCTGAGGCGGCGGCTGCTGCCGCCGGACGAGCGGCACCGGATCGTCGCCCACTCGGCCACCGATCCGGGCTGGATGGACGAGGTGGACCCGTCGAACGGGGTGCTGATCAGCACCGAGGGCCTGCTGATGTACCTGCGGCCGCAGGAGGTCCGCGCGCTGATCGCGGCCTGCGCCGAGCGCTTCCCGGGCGGGGCGATGGTGCTGGACGCGGTGCCGCGCTGGTTCAGCCGGCGGGCCGTCGAGGGCAAGCTGCGGGACCGGTACTACCAGGCGCCGCCGATGCCGTTCGGGATGGACGCGGACGAGCGCGGCGGGCTGGCCACCGCGCACCCGGGGGTCACCGACGTGCGCGAGGTGTACCCGGAGGGCGGGCGGTGGCCGGTGAGCGCCCTGCTGCCGTTCGCGCGCCGGATCAAACAGCGCCCGTCCGTGGTCGCACTGCTTTTTGCCGAATCTTGAAGAAACGGTGGTCGAGCTGGAACCATGGCGCGGGGGCGTACGTCGTAACCACGGGTGATCGGCCGGGGGGACAGGCCGCCCGGCACGTTAGGCTCGTTTCCGGGGGAGCGGCCTGGGTGCCGCCATCGGACGAACTGCCGGGACGGGCACGCGGCTCCAGGGGGAGCGCGGCCGGTCCCGTCCTGCCACGGAGGGACTGGCCTTGCACATCGACGCCTGGATCGAGGGGATTCCGCCGACAGCGGTGTACGCCGTGGTCGGTCTGATCATCGGGCTGGAGTCGCTGGGCATTCCGCTGCCCGGCGAGATCGCCCTGGTCACGGCGTCCCTGATGGCGGTCAAGGGTGTGGTGAGCCCGTGGGGCGTCGCCATCTGCGCGATCGCCGGCGCGATCATCGGCGACTCGATCGGCTACTCGATCGGGCGCAAGGGAGGCAAGCCGCTCTTCGAGAAGCTGGGACGCAAGTTCCCCAAGCACTTCGGGCCCTCCCACCTGGCCACCGCCGAGCGCTCCTTCCAGAAGTGGGGCATGTGGGCGGTCTTCTTCGGCCGGTTCATCGCCCTGCTGCGCATCTTCGCCGGCCCGCTCGCGGGCGCGCTGAAGATGCCGTACTGGAAGTTCCTGATCGCCAACGTGCTGGGCGGCGTGGTCTGGGCCGGCGGCACGACGCTGCTGGTCTACAAGGTCGGCAAGAGCATCGAGCCCTGGCTGGCCCGGTTCTCCTGGGCGGGCCTGGGGGCGGCCCTGGTGATCGGCCTGCTCTCGGCCTGGATCATGAAGCGCCGCGCCGCCAAGACGCACGCCAAGATCGAGGCGGAGGAGGCGGCCAAGGCCGCCGCCGCGGCCAAGGAGCCGGTCGCCGACTGACCTCCCGTACGGCCGGTCGTGCGACCGGCCGTCCACAACCACCGTCGTGGTGCCCTCGGGCCCTCGGAGTAGCATCGGCCGGGTAGCTGCCGATCTTGCACTCTGGAGGGCCCGATGTCTTCGCAGCCGACCTGGGACGCCGTGGACGCCTACTTCTCCGAGCAACTGGTCGGGCACGACCCGGTGCTGGAGGGCGCCACCGCCGCCGCCGACGCGGCCGGACTGCCGAAGATCGCGGTCGCCTCCAACCAGGGCAAGCTGCTCCATCTGCTGGCACTGACCCAGGGCGCGAAGCGGATCCTGGAGGTCGGCACGCTCGGCGGCTACAGCGCGATCTGGCTGGCCCGGGCGCTGCCCGCGGACGGCACCCTGCTCACCCTGGAGCTGGACCCCCGGCACGCCGAGGTCGCCCGGGGCAACCTGGCGGCCGCCGGGCTGGCCGGGGTCGCCGAGGTACGGGTCGGCCGGGCCGCCGACTCGCTGGCCGCGCTGGTCGAGCAGGGCGTGGAGCCCTTCGACCTGGTCTTCATCGACGCCGACAAGCCGAGCAACCCGGAGTACTTCCGCCGGGCGCTCCAGCTGACCAGGCCCGGCTCGCTGATCATCGTCGACAACGTGGTGCGCGGCGGCGCGGTCGCCGACGCGGACAGCACCGACCCGGCGGTGGTCGGCACCCGGGCGCTGCACGAGCTGATCGCGGCCGAGCCGACGGTCACCGCGACCTCGGTGCAGACGGTCGGCAGCAAGGGCTACGACGGCTTCACGCTGGCCCGCGTCCGGGGCTGAACCAGGGCGCGCGCCGCGAATCACGCGCCGCGAGCACGCGGCGGCGTCGCGACCATGCGGCGGCGTCGCGACGGAACACGAACGCGACGGAACACGGACGTCGCGACGGAACACGAAGGAAACGGAGACATCGTGCGGATCGGACTGCTGGGAACTGGCCCCTGGGCGGAGCGGGTGCACGCGCCCGTCCTGGCCGAGCACCCCGGGCTGGAGTTCACCGGCGTCTGGGGCCGCCGACCGGAGGCGGCCGAGGCGCTGGGCGCCGCGCACGGCGTGCCCGGGTACGCGGACCTGGACCGGCTGCTGGCCGAGGTGGACGCGGTCTCGATCGCGCTGCCCCCGACCGTGCAGGCGGGCCTCGCGGTGCGGGCCGCCGAGGCGGGCTGCCACCTGCTGCTGGACAAGCCGGTCGCGCTGACGGTGCCGGACGCCGAGGCCGTGGCCGAGGCGGTGCGCGAGCACAAGGTCGCCTCGGTGGTCTTCTTCACCGTGCGCTTCGGCGGCGAGCAGATTCCGTGGATCGAGCGGCAGGCGGAGCTCGGCGGCTGGTTCACCGGCCGTTCGGACTGGCTCGGCTCGGTGTTCGCGCCCGGCAGCACCAGCCCGTACGCGGCCTCGCCGTGGCGGGTCGAGAAGGGCGCGCTGTGGGACGTCGGCCCGCACGCGCTGTCCGTCCTGCTGCCGGTCCTGGGCGACGCGACGCACGTGACGGCGGCGGCCGGCCCGCTGGACACCGTCCACCTGGTGGTGCGGCACGCCGGCGGCGCCTCCAGCACACTCGCGCTCAGCCTGACCGCGCCGCTCGCGGCCGGCGGGACGGGCATGGAGCTGCGCGGCGAGCACGGCGTGGTGCAGCTGCCCCCGCGCGGCGAGGGACCGGCCGCGGCGCTGCACCGGGCGCTGGACGCCCTGCGGGCCTCGGCGGCCTCCGGCGAGCCGCACCCGTGCGGGGCGGACTTCGGCCTGCGGGTGGTGGAGATCCTGGTCGGCGCCGAGCGTTCGCTGGCGACCGGCGCCACGGTGGCCGTCTGAGGCCTGCTGTCGGGCAGGGCCCTGACAGTCCCTGACAGTAGGGAAGGACGCCGGGCGGGGCACCCAGGTGCCCCGCCCGGCGTCGTCCGTCAGATGCCGAACGGCGCGGCGTACCGGACGGTGCCCGCGGGCAGCGGGTGGCCGGCGTCCAGGGCGAGGGCCATCAGCGCCTCGTCCGGGACCTCGATGCTCAGGCCGATGCCGTGGGCGGAGGCGCGGGTGAAGCCGAACCGCGGGTAGTAGTCCGGGTGCCCCAGGACGACGACGTGGCGCTCGCCCAGGTCCCGTGCCGCGTCCAGTGCGGCGCGGACGGCGGCGGAGCCGGCGCCGGTGCGCTGGTACGCGGGGAGCACGGCACACGGGGCCAGGCACAGGGCCGGGACGTCGCCGATGTGGCAGCGGGTCAGCAGGGCGTGGCCGACGGCGGTGCCGTGCTCACCAGTGCCCTGCTCGTCGGTGCCGTGCTCGGTGGTGGCGACGAGGGACAGGCCCTCGATCCAGGAGGCGTCGGCGCGCAGCGCGTCGACGAGGTCGGCCTCGGCGGGAGTTCCGAAGGCGGCGAGGTTGATGTCGCGGATGGTCGGGATGTCGGTGCCGGTCTCGGCACGCGTGATCCAGTTGCGCATGGTGGACGGAGATCCGTTCCTGAGGAGTGTTCGTGCGGGCCCCGCGGGCTCACGCCCCCGGCGAGGCGGGACAGGAGGAGGTCAGGCCGCGGCCCGGGACGTGAGGGAGACCCGGACGCTGCGCATGGCGGCCTTGAGCGCGGTCATCAACCCCACCTCCCTCTTCTTCCTCTGCCCCTGCGTGCTCCTGAACGGCACGTACTCCGGACGAGTGTACCCGGTCCGCCCGGGTCGGTCCCGTCCGCCCGCTCCGCCCGCTCCGCCCGGTCGGTCTGGTCCGTCCGCTCAGGCGGGCGGCAGCGGCGGCAGCGGTGTCCCCGGCGGCGGGGTCGAGGACGGGCGGCGGTCGGTGGGGCGGCTCGGCGGGATGACGGGGGCGCGGAAGTCGCGCGGGCCGGTCCACAGCGCCGGGACGGCGTCGCTGCGCCGGGCCAGTTCGTACGCCAGCGCCTCGTAGTTGACCCGCCAGCCGTGGAAGTGCGCCCAGGCGTCCTCGACCGGGCGCTCGCGCGGGAACCCGGCCGCGGTGATCATCGCGACGGCGCCCAGGTACTCGGCGTAGGTCAGCCGGATCGGGATGTCCGGGTCCGGGTCCGCTTCGAAGTCGATCCGCAGCGAGCGGCCGATGTCGCGCATCGCGGTGAAGCCGGCCCGGATCACCAGCCGGGCCTCGGGCGGGGCCGAGCGCGGGCAGAGCGCCAGGTGCAGGGCGGCGGCGTCCATCACGGCGATCAGCCCGACCACCCAGCTGCGGTGGGGCTGCGGGGAGCGGAAGGAGAGCAGCACCGGGTAGTTGGAGTGGCTCTCGCCGATGTCGGCGGCCAGCCGCTCCCAGTCCCGGTAGAGCTGGGGGAGCGCCGTCTCGGTGTCCACCAGGGACTGGCGGGCCAGCAGCTCGGGGCCCCAGGCGGGCTCGCCGGCCCGGGACTGCAGCAGGGTCACCTCGGTCTCGCGGCGCTGGTAGGCGGCGTAGAGGGTCGGCAGGTAGGCGATCTGGAGGGCGATGACCAGCGGGCCGCTGGCGGCGGCCAGGAAGTCGATCGCGGAGAGGTGGAGCCGCTCGCCGCTCGCGAAACCGAGGGTGAACAGGCTGGACCCGGCCTCGCGCACGGAGACCGACCAGCTCAGTTCGGAGGTGCCGTGCAGCAGCAGGGTGTAGGCGGTCAGCATGCAGCTGAGCCAGACGCCGAGCATGCCGAGGAGCACCAGCGGCGCCAGCCAGGTGAGCGCCCGGTCCTGCGCGAGGTAGCCGCGGTTCGGCCCGGCGGACAGCCGCAGCAGCGTGCGCAGCACCCGCCAGAGCCGCATCACCAGCGCCGAGTAGAGGCCGCGCGGAACGACCAGCGTGCGCAGGATGCTGCCGATGATCAGCAGGAGCAGCAGCGTGCCGAGCGCGGTCTGGATCATCCTCATGGCGCCATTCTGGCGGCACGCCGGGGCTGGCGCGGACCGGGTTCGGCGCGGGCGGGCGTCCGCGGGCTGTTCGTCCACGGTCCGCGGCCCGCCCGTCGGACGCTCACGTCCCACCCGTCGAGCGCAGTATGACCATGATCACACCAAAGCCAGGCATACGTACTGATGTTCTCATCACGTCTATGTGTACGGAGGGTCAGCCCACGAGCGAATCGGAGACCGGACTGTGCGTGCTCAGCAAGACGGCGGGGCCGAAGACGTGGCCGAAGACGGGGCCGGGGAGACGGCCGAGGGCGTGGCCGAGGAGACCGCCGAGAAGACCGCCGGCGAGACCGCCGAGAAGGAGACGCCCGGGCGCCGACGCCGACGTTTCCTGCCGCGCCCGCGCCCCCGGCCGTTACGCGGGTCGCGTCCGTTCCGGGGCCGGCGCCCGTCCCTGCGGATCGACTACCCGCGCCGCGGCCGGCGCGGCGTCCGCCGCTGGCTCCCGTCCTGGCGGCAGCTGCTGCTGGTGGCCGGGACGGGCGCGGCCGGGCTGAGCGGCTGGCTGCTCTGGTTCTACGCGCACACCGCCGTCCCGGAGGACCTGAACTCCTTCGCCACCCAGCAGAACAACGTCTACTACTGGGCGGACGGCAGTGAGATGGCGCGGATCGGTCCGACCAACCGGCAGGAGGTGCCGCTCGGCCAGGTGCCGGAGCCGGTGCAGTGGGCGGTGCTGGCCGCCGAGAACGAGACCTTCTACGACGACCCGGGCATCTCCGTCACCGGCATCGGGCGCGCCGTCGTCCAGATGGTCACCGGCGGTGAGACCCAGGGCGGCTCCACCATCACCCAGCAGTACGTCAAGAACATCTACCTGAACCAGCGCCAGGACATGTCCCGCAAACTCAGCGAGATCGTCATCGCGATCAAGCTGGACGACCGGATGAGCAAGCAGGACATCCTGGCCGGCTACCTCAACACCAGCTGGTTCGGGCGCGGCAGTTACGGCATCGAGCGCGCCGCGGCGGCGTACTACGGCAAGGACGTCTCCCAGCTCGACCCGAGCGAAGGCGCCTTCCTGGCAGCGCTGTTGAAGGGCGCCGGGCAGTACGACCCGGCGGTCAGCGCGGAGAACCGGGAGCGCGCCGAGGAGCGCTGGTCGTGGATCCTGGACCGGATGGTGGAGGTCGGCAAGCTGTCCGCCGCCGAGCGCGCCAAGTACACCGTGTTCCCCGAGCCCAGGCCGCAGCCGAAGTCGGCGGGGCTGAGCGGCCAGACCGGGTACCTGGTGGACATGGCCCGCGCCTACGTGGAGAGCCACAGCGACATCACCCCGGCCCAGTTCGACCTCGGCGGCCACCAGATCCGCACCACCTTCGAGAAGCCGAGGGTCGACGCCCTGGCCGCCGCCGTACGGGAGGGCACCGCGGGGATCGACCCGGACAACCGGGAGGCCGACAAGCTCCTGAAGGTCGGCGCCGCCTCGGTGGCCCCGGACGGCCGGATCGTCGCGCTCTACGGCGGCACCGACTACCTCAAGCAGGGCTTCAACAACGCCAACACCACCACGGTGCCGATCGGTTCGGCCTTCACACCGGTGGTGTACGCCGCCGGGCTCGGCCAGGGAGTGCAGCGCCAACGGGGCGGCGACCGCACCCCGGTGACGCCCGCCACCCCCTACAACGGCGACGACGGGGTGAACGTGATGACCCCGGAAGGGCCGTACTGGGGACGGGACGGGAAGATCGTCAAGACCGCCAACGACGGCAGGCGGAACTGGGGCACGGTCACCCTGCGGAACGCGGTCGAACAGTCCGTCAACGGGCCGCTGATGCAGCTCGGCATGGACGTCGGCCTGGACCGGGTGCAGAAGACCGCCACCGACCTCGGCCTGCTCCCCAACAGCCTGGGCGAACTCGTCCCCGCCCTCGGCGTCGGCAACTCCACCCCCAGCGCCGTCCGCACCGCCGACGCGTACGCCGCCTTCGCGGCCGGCGGCAGCCACACCGACCCGTACTCCGTCCTCAGGATCTCCCGCAACGGCGCCCAGCTCCCCCTGCGCCTGCCCGCCGCCACCCAGGCACTGACCCCGTCGGTCGCGGCCGAGGTGGACGCGGCACTCAAGGGCTCCGTCCGCGACGGCGCCGCCAAACCGGCAGCGGAGGCCGGCCCCGGCCTGGCCGCCAAACCCGGCACCACCGCGGACCGTACGGCAGGGTGGTTCGTCGGCTACAACGGGCAGCTGTCGACGGCGGTCACCATCTTCCGCGCGGACCTGAAGGACATGAAGCTGCTCTCCCTCGAAGGCCTCGGCGGCGCCACCCCGGACACCTCCGACGCCGCCCTCCCGACCCGCATCTGGAGCACCTACATGAAGACGGCGGCACAGTAGGCCGGTCGGCTGCCGGGCCCGAGACCCTCACGGGCCCGGCAGCCACGCCTTGCCGTCGTGTCGTTCCGGTCGGCGGCCGAGGTGCCGCCGCGAGCCGGGCGGAAGACAATTCCGGGGACCGGGTGCGGGGGGACCGCCTACCCTCCGGGCAACGGAGCGAAAGGGGTGGGGAGTTGTACGGCGAGCTGGTCTGTGACGAGGGGCCCATCAGCGTCGTGGTGACCGATCCGGGCCCGCACGTCCTGGAGGTCGCGAAGGCCGTCAGGCGACGGACCGGGCTCAGCCTGTGGCACGGCAAGCTCCTCCTCGGGCGGCTTCCCGCGACCATCCTCGACGACGTGACCTCGGACCTCGCCGAGGCCGTAGCGGGCGAGCTGCGCGCGGCCGGGGCCAGCGTCGAGGTGCGGCGCTGAAGGAGGGCAGGTCGTCGCCGTCCGCCGTCGTTGGCTACACACGGCCCGCGGACACAACCTGGTCCGTGAGGGCAGCACACAGTAGGTCGCGAAGCCAGGCTGTGGATCCGCGCTGAGGCTTTGCCCCGTGTCCTTCCACCCGTCTGCCCCAGGCCGACCGATGCCCGAGGTAGATCGGCATCACGACTCGCCCGTCCATCTGCTTGTCGGACTGATCTGACAAGATCATGGATGGGACAGGTCGTGCCGAAGGGGGAACCGTGGGAAGTTCGTTGCACGTGGGCAGTGTGCTCAGGTACGCGGCTACGAAGGACGCGACGCCGGCGACCGTCGACGGATTCGACAACTTCTACTTCGTCACTGAAAGCCCCGGCCGGCCACGTGCCCAGCTCGAAAAGGGCATCAACCCCATGGCCAAGGTCAAGACGGTGGCCGGGCTGCGGCGACCGGCTGTGATGATCCGGTCGAGCCCTTGGAAGGCGGGCTCGGAACAGACCCCGTGGCACGACGTGTTCGACGTGGACAACGGACATGTCCGCTACTTCGGTGACCACAAGCCCGAAACGATGAAGCCGGTCGGTGGCACCACGGGCAACGCGGCGCTCCTGGAGGCCTTCGACAGCCACCAGGCACCCACGCCCGAGGGAAGGGCTGCTGCCGCGCCGCTGCTGCTCTTCCGTTCCGTCCCGCACAACGGCAGGGACAAGGGCCAGGTCCAGTTCTGCGGCGCGGCCTTGATCGAACGGGCAGAACGTGTCGTCCAGTGGGGAGGCGCGACGAAGACGACGTTCACCAACTACGTGTTCGATCTCGCGGTCATCGACCTCACCGAGGAGGACGACAAGCTGTCCTGGGACTGGATCACCGCCCGACGGGACCCTGGCCGGTCCGATGCCGAGATCCTGAAGCTGGCACCCGCAGCATGGCGAGGTTGGGTCAAGCACGGTCACTCGGTCCTGCCGAAGGTGCGTCGGCGGGTGGCCCGCAGCCAGGTGGTCAAGGTGCGTGACCAGCGCCCGACGGCCGGCAGTTCCATCGAGGCGGACCTTCAGGCGGTCTACCAGCGGTTCGACGACGACAAGCACGCCTTCGAGATTCTGGCAGCGGTCGTCGCCGAGAAGGTGATGCGCGGCTCCGGGCACAGCTACAAGGAGGGTTGGCTCACCCGTCGTTCCGGCGACGGTGGTGCCGACTTCGTCGGGCGGCTCGATCTCGGCAGCGGCCTGGCCGGCACGAAGCTGGTCGTCCTCGGGCAGGCCAAGTGCATCAAGCCGGACAGCCTCGTATCGGCCGAACAGATCGCACGCGTGGTGGCCCGTCTCAAGCGGGGCTGGATCGGCGTGTACGTCACCACCGGTTCCTACTCCGAGCCAGCGCAGTTGGAGATGGTCGAGGACCAGTACCCGGTGGTTCTGATCAACGGGCAGGACCTGGTCAGGGAACTGCGCGAGATTGCCGTCCAGGATCATGGCGGGGATCTCATGACGTGCGTCGACGCCCTGTTGAGCAGCCGATCCCCGGAGGTGCTCAACCGCAGGCCCGAGGAGATCCTTCTCGCCTGAACACCCAGGAGGAGGAGCCCGTGGAGTCGGCGGGACGGCGACGGCGGGGCAGGAGCGGTGGCCGCTGTTCATCGGAATCCGGATTAGGGTCGTGGGCGGGCCGAGGGCGGTCGTGGGCTCTGAGGGACTGAAGCGGATGCAGCGGATGAAGATGACGTTCGGGCTGTTGGGGCCCCTGGCGGTCGCCGTGGACTCCGTGCCGCAGGCGTTGCCGCGGGCCGCGGTGTTGCGGGGGCTGTTGGGGGTCCTGCTGCTGGCGGAGGGGGAGCGGCTGTCGGTGGGGCGGCTGCTGGAGCTGGTGTGGGCGGGGCAGGCGGACCGGGTGGGCCGGGGTGCGGTGCACACCGGGATGTCGCGGCTGCGCGGCTGGCTCGGCGGGTTCGGGGACGAGTCGGTGGTGCTGGAGTCGGACGCGCAGGGGTACCGGCTGGTGACCGGGCCGGGCGCGGTGGACCTCGGGCGGTTCCGCGGGTTCGCCGCCGACGGGGACGTGGCCGGGGCGATCGGGTTGCGGCGCGGGCCGGTGCTGGCCGGGCTGGAGCGGGTGAACCGGGAGGACCCGCTGGTGGCCGCCGTGGAGGACGAGGTGCGTGCCACGGTCCTGGCCCTGGCCCGGGCCGCGCAGGCCGATGGGGCGGCCCGGACGGCCGTTCCCGCGCTGACGGCGCTCGCCGAGGAGTACCCGTACGACGAGCCGGTGCAGGCCGCCCTGTTGGAGCTGCTGGCGGCGGACGGGCGGGCGGCGGAGGCGTTGCGCCGCTTCCAGGCGCTGCGCCGGCGGCTGTCCGAGGAGCTGGGGATCGAGCCGGGCGAGCAGGTGCAGAGCGTCTTCCTGGCGCTGCTGGCGCACGACCGGGAGGATGCCCGAGCCGTTCCGGGGTGCTCCCGGGTGCCTTCCCAACTCCCGCGTGACATCCCGGACTTCACCGGTCGTGACGAGCAGGTGCGGCTCGTCCTGGACGCCCTGGCGGCCGGCCGGGTGCCGGTGATCGCCGGGATGGGCGGCATCGGCAAGACGGCGCTGGCCGTCCACAGCGCCCACCGCGCCGCCGTCGACTACCCGGACGGCCGGCTGTACGCGGACCTGCGCGGGGCCGACGAGTCGCCCGCCGACCCGGCCGGCGTCCTCGCCGCCTTCCTGCGCGCCCTGGGCGCGGACCCCCGGGAGATCCCGGCCTCCCTGGAGGAGCGTTCCGCGCTGTACCGCACGCTGCTGGCCGGCCGCCGCACGCTCGTCCTGCTCGACAACGCCGCCGGGGAGCAGCAGATCGGCCCGCTGCTCCCGGGCACGCCGGCGGACCCGGCCGGGCACGGGCCGGACCGCCCGGCCGTCCTGGTCACCAGCCGCGCCGCGCTCACGGCGCTGCCCGGCTCGCACCTCGTCGACCTGCACGAACTCGACGCGCCCCACGCCCGGACGCTGCTGCGCCGCATCCTCGGGGACCGCCGGGTCGCCGCCGAACCGGTGGCCGCCGCCCAGATCGTCGAGCTGTGCGGCGGCATGCCGCTGGCCGTCCGCATCGCCGGGGCCCGGCTGGCCGCCCGGCCGCGCTGGACCCTGGCCCGGCTCGCGCACCTGCTGCGCGACGAACGGCGCCGGCTCGACGAACTGGCCGCGGGGAACCTGGCCGTACGGGCCGGCTTCGCCGTCGGCTACGCCCGGCTTCCTGAGCCGACCCGCCGGACGTTCCGGCTGCTCGGACTGCTCGACGCGCCCGACTTCGCGCCGTGGGTCGCGGCGGCGGTGGCGGACATCCCGCCGGAGCGGGCCGAGCGCCAGCTGGAGGAGCTGATCGACGCCCAGCTCCTCCAGGAGACCGGCACGGAGCCGCACCTGCGCTACCGCTTCCACGACCTCGTCCGGCTGTACGCGCGCGAGCACGCCGAGGCCGCGGATGAGCCGGCCGCCCGCAGCGCCGCGCTCGGACGGGCCTTCGGCGCCTGGCTCTGGCTGGCCGAGCAGGCGGCCGACCAGGTGCCCGGGCCGTGCTTCGCGCCGATCCACGGCACCGCGCCGCGCCACCCGATGCCGTCCGGCGTCGCGGCGGCGCTGCTGGACGACCCGATGGCCTGGTTCGACGCCGAGCAGCCGGCCCTGGACGCGAGCGCCCGGCAGGCCGCCGCGCTGCGCATGGTGCCGGTGGCCTGGGACCTCGCCGCCTGCCAGGAGAAGTACTGCGACGTGCGCGGCCTGTACGACGAGTGGCGCACCACCCACCTGGCCGTCCTCCAGGCCTGCCGGTCGGCCGGTGACGGCCTGGGCACCGCCGTGCTCACCCGCGGCCTGATCGAGGTGACGACCTGGACCACCCCGGCCGACGGCTCCGGGACGGCCGTCGACCTGGCGGACGGCGCCCAGACGATGGTCGCCCTGGAGGAGCGGGCGCGGCACCTGCGGCGCCTGTTCGAGGAGGTCGGGGAGGAGCGCGGGGCCGCCGACGCCCTCGTCCTGACGGCCTGGAGCCTGGTCGCCCAGGGCCGCGCGCAGGAGGCCCTGGACGCCGGCCACCGTGCCCTGGACCTCGCCACCGCCCACGACCACCCGGGCGGCGAGGCCCGGGCGCACCAGATCATCGCCATCGCCCACGGGGAGACGGACCTCGACCGCACGATCGAGCACCTCACCGAGACGCTGCGGCTGGCGCGGCTGATCGGCAACACCCGCTTCGAGGCGACCGCGATCCAGTTCCTGGGAGCCGCCCACGGCCGGGCCGGCCAGGTGGAGCGGGGCGGCGAGCTGCTCCTGCGCTCGCTCGCCATGGCCCGCTCGCTCAAGGACCGCTACGTGGAGGCGTTCTCGCTGCTGTACCTGGCCACGCTGTACGCGGCCACCGGCGACGGCCGCGCCCGGGAGACGGCCGAGGCCGCGCTGGCCATCGCCCGCCGCTTCGACCTGGGGCACCACCTCGCCCAGGCCCTCGGCATCCTCGGGGAGCTGGACCTGGCGGCGGGGGACCACGCCTCGGCCGTCGCCCACCTGGAGGAGTCCGTGCTGGTGTGGCGCGCCCGCGGCTGGCGCTCCTTCCTCGCGGAGGCGCTCCGGGCGCTCGGCCGGGCCTACGAGGCGGCCGGGCTGCCGGAGTCGGCCGCGCGGGTGCTCACGGAGGCGCGGGAGCTGAGCGACGTCCGGTAGCGGCCGGGGCCGGGGCCGTTGCCGTTGCCGCAGCCGTACCGGTCGCGGGCCGCAGCCGTCAGTGATTGGTAAGCGATCGGTAAGCGCCCCTGCCTAGGCTCGATCCCCACGGCACGGGACAGGCGTACGCGTCAGTCCCGTACGCGCCGCATGGGCTGCCGGTCGGGTCCGCGCAGGGGACGGACCCGGCCGGAGGTGCGGCCGTCGGGACCGCGGCATCCGTCGGTGCGCGACATCTGTCGGCCGACGGGATCCGTCGCCCGGGCCGGGGCTCAGGCGAGGGTGGCGTCGAGGAAGGCGTGCCAGGCGGCGTGGACGCGCCGGGCGTGGGACCCGTCGGAGCTGTCGGACCCGTCGTCGACCCCGGCGAGCAGGTCCAGCAGCAGGCCGCGGAGGACGGCGAGCACCACGGTGGGGTTCGCCCGGGTGCCGTCGAGGACGCGTTCCAGCGGTGGCAGCCACTCCTCCAGCGAGGCGGTGCCGAAGTCCGGCCACGGCTCGCGCCGGCCGAAGGCGCGGACGTACCCCTCGAAGAACAGCCGCAGCGCCCCTCGGTGTTCGGGCTGCGTCAGCCACGCCCAGAGCAGGTCGAGGGTCTCGCGGGCGCTGCCGCCCTCGGCCTCGGACCGTTCCAGCAGCGCGAGTTGCTCGGCCCGTCCGACCGCCAGGACCTCCCGGACCAGCTGCTCCTTCGACCCGAACAGGTACAGCAGCACGCGCGGGCTGGAGCCGATCCCGGCCGCCAGGGGGCGGAGGGAGAGGTCGGACACGTTGTGCTCGGCGACGTAGCGGACGGTCGCCGCGAGGAGGTCCTCGCGGCGCGGGGACGGCTGCCGGGCCGACGCGCGCCGAGGGGATGACGGACGGGGCGACGGGTGGGAGGGCGCGTTGGTGGGAGCGGACACGTGCTCTATCGTTTCACTGAAACGAGTGTTTCAGTGAAAGGGGATGCCGCATGGCCGCCAGCGCACCCGGAGCCGCGACCATCCGCGAGGCCCTCCGGCCCGGAGACCTGGGCGCCGTCGCCGCCCTGCACGGCGTCCTCTACTCCCGCGAGTACGGCATGGACGCGACCATGGAGGCCTATGTCGCCGCCGGGATGGCCGAGTTGGTGCTGGCCCGGGCCCGTGAGGGCGGCGCGGCACCCGGCCGCCTGTGGGTCGCCGAGATCGACGGCCGGGTGGTCGGCGCCACCGGTCTCGTCCGGGCGGAGGAGCGCCCCGGCTGGGGCCAGCTGCGGTGGGTGATCCTCGACCCGGACGCCCGGGGCCGGGGGCTGGGCCGCCGGATGCTGGAGACGGCCCTGGACGAGGCCCGGGCCCGTGCGTACGAGGGCGTGCTGCTCTGGACGGTCGAGGGACTCGGCGCCGCCCACCACCTCTACGCGACGGCCGGGTTCGAGCTCACCGTCTCCCGCCCGGCCCGCAAGTTCGGCGTCGACGCGGTCGAGCAGCGGATGGACCTGCGGTTCTGAGGGGACGGCGGTCGGGCGGGCGCGCGGGTTCACCCCCGTGCTCGGCGCGCGCCGTCGCCCACCGCCGTCCCGTCCTCAGTGCGCGCCGCTCAGATCTTCACGGTGAGCCAGGCGCCGAGGCCGCTGCAGCCGCGCGCGTCGTAGGTGGTGCTGCGGTACCCGGCCGGGATCGGAGAGTACGGGCAGGTCCAGACGCCGTTGCGGACCAGCTCGTGGTACCAGGCGCCGACGCCGCTGCACCCCCGGGAGTCGTAGTTGGTCAGCACGTAGCCGGAGACGATCGGCGAGCCGGAGCAGGTCCAGAGGCGGTCCTGCGCGGGCCGCTGGTACCACGAGCCGTGGTTGTTGCAGCCGCCGGCGTTGTACATGGTGATGACGTAGCCGGCCGGGACGGGCGCCCCGGAACAGCTCCAGCCGCCGGCTGCGGCGGCCGCCGAGGCTGAGGAGGCCGCGGAGGCCGTGCCGGCCGCCGTCGTGCCGGTGAGGGCGGCCGCGAGCACGGCGACCGTGGCGGCCGCCCTCCCCGTACGGGTCATCAGCTTGCGGAGGATCGTGGTCACGGCGACACCGTTCCGATCGGTCGTCTCCCCGCCGTCGGTGCGGCGCGGGGAGGGTGTAACAGCGGGGATGCGCCGCACCTTAGCGGCGGTGATCAGGTCGCTGATAGATCCAGATCGATACATCGACGGACCTGACCGAAAACGATCCCAACTGACCGTCATGGCGCCGCCCGGCCATGCTCCGGACGGCGGTCGCCGGATGCGTCCGGTTGGTCGTCCCACGCGCCGCCCGCCCCTGCCCGGACCTCCCCCAGGACCGTCCCGCTGACCAGGGCGTTCGGGCGGATCCGGCAGGAAATCCGTCACGCTCCGTAGTGCTCCCGATTGCCGCGCGCCTCCGGCCGGAGAAATCTTGTGGATGCTCGACCGCCCGATTTCTCCCGATTCTCCCAAGGAGCCCCACGTGTCATTCCCAGCCCGTCCTCGAACCCGCCCGTCCGCCTGGCCGGCGACCGTCGCCGCCCTCCTCTCCCTCTCCGGGATCTGGACCGGAGCCGTGACGGCCGAGGCCGTTCCGACGCCGTCCGCCCTGCCGGCGGCCGCCGGTATCACGGCCACCGGTCAGACGCCCGGCGCCTATTCGGACTGGACCTTCAACACCACCGACACCGTGACGGACGTCGACTTCCGCAACACCGTGGTCACCAGCCCGGGAGACGGCGACGTGTACTGGGCGCACCAGTTCAACTTCGACGGGAACCTCTCCTACACCGGCTTCCAGCTCGGCAAGCAGAACAGCGGACAGTTCCTCTGGTCGACCTGGGCCGACAAGGACCTCCAGTTCAAGGACGGGACCGAGGGCTCGCACTGCTGGAACAACGAGGGTGAGGGCCAGCACCTGCAGTGCTCCAACACCACCGTCAACCACGGCCGTCCCGTCACCGGGGACACCTACGCCTTCCACGTGGAGATCGACCCCGTGACCCACTGGGCGAAGGTCACCGTGAGCGACGAGACCGCTGGCACCAGCTTCGTCCTGGGCGAGGCCCTGCTGCCGAACTCCTCGAAGATCCAGCACAGTTGGAGCAGCTGGGTGGAGTACTTCGACTGGAACGACTCCCGGTACGTGTGCGACGACAACGCGTACGCCGAGAACCGGTGGGGCAAGATGACCGGCAACGGCGGCACCCTCACCGCCGAGAACACGGGAACGTCGACCAGCGGCACCTGTCAGGACATGGTCCGGCAGCAGAAGCAGGACGACGGGACGCTGATCACCGAGACCGGTCTCGGCCAGTCCGCCCGCTGGCCCCTGCGCTTCACCAACGGCGCCTGTCTGGACCGCGGCGGCGCCACCGGCGTGATCACCTACGGCTGCGCCGAATCGCCCAACGGCAACCAGCTGTTCGTCTTCGCCCGCGACGGCAGCATGCGCAGCGCCGAGGGCAACGAGTGCCTGGCCGCGCCGTCCTCCGTCGGCGGTCAGATCACACCCGCCGCGTGTGACGGCTCGGCCGCCCAGCAGTGGACGTACGACGTGATGAACGAGGCCGTGGTGAACTCCGCCGGCTGGGCCATGACTTCCAGCACGTCCGGGGGCAGCGGCGACCCGGTGACCGCGCAGGTCTTCGACGGGCGCGCCGAGCAGACGATCACGCCCTTCGAGGTGTGACGAGCCACCAGGTGTCAACGCCCCACGAGGTGTCATGAGGTACGAGGTGTCGACGCCCTACGGGGTGTGAACGAGCCGACCCGCCCACGGCCGCGCCGGAACACCCGGCGCGGCCGTTCGTACCCACCCTCTATGATCCCGCCCGGGGGGAAGGTCGCTGAGCTGGGGTACGACACCGCTGTGTCCGCTCTCCCCTCGGGGGCGCACACCCGCGTCGCCGATTCGACGACCGGGAGACGAACACTCGGTGATACTCACTCAACGCCTGGGCCGCGGGCTGCTCGCCGGCGCCTCGGCGCTCGCGCTGGCACTGCTGCCCGCGGGCCTCGCACCCACCACGGCGGCCGCCGCACCCGCCGGCTCAGCACCCAGCGGCTCAGCACCCGGCGCACCGGCCGGTGACGGGTCCGGCCCGACCCCGGTGGACCTCACCACCACGCGCGCCTTCGCGGACACCTTCCGGCTGGACCCGGCCCAGGACACCGACCCGCTGTACGGGCTGAACGTCGGCCTCGACGCCCGGCAGTCGCCCCCGGCCGGGCAGCACGGGATCTCCTACACCCGGGTCTCCGGCCGCTGGGACACCTCGACCGCGCCCGACCAGTGGTTCGTCCAGACCAGTCATCCGGACCACCCCGACAAGCTGCTGTTCGCCAAGGGCGTCTCCGCGATCATGCTCGGCGCGCCCGCCGTCGCGGACGGCACCGGCCACTACACCGTCTCGACGGTGGTCGACCCGGTCGTCGGCGACACCGGCGGCGCCGACTGGGGCTCGATCGTGCTGAGCCGCAGCCACCGCGGCAACGGCTACGTGACCGGCGGCGACGTCGACCTCGGCCTGACCGTCACCTCGGGCGGCAAGCTCGCCCTCTTCCACGGTGGCGGCGGCGAGAACCCCTTCTGGACCGGCACGGTGGCGCCCACGGCGCAGTACGCCGTCTCGCTCACCGTCTCCACCGGCGCCGACCGCGCCGTCACCCTGACGGTGAACGGCACCCCGTTCACCGTCTCCGCGCCGGCCGGGGTGACCCGCTGGCCGGGCAGCGAGTTCCTCTACCTCGGCGCGTACCTCTCCGACCCGAACCGCGTCACCACCTTCGGTGACGGCGCCGGCCACGGCCTGAACGTCAGCCGGATCGACACCAGCGCCACCCGCAGCGCCAAGCCGTTCGTCGACACCTTCGACGGCGCGCCCAACGCCACCGCCGACCACGGCCTCAACCAGGACCTGGCTGCCCGCCAGCCGAGCCTGATCTCCGCCAACTACACCGCCGTGTCGGGCGTCAAGGGCCTGGCCCTCGACCCGCCGGCGGGCTCGGTGCAGGTCAACAGCCCGGCCCACCCGAACGTGCTCTCCTTCCCCCAGGGCACCTCGGCGGTCCGCCTCGACAAGCCGGCCACCTCGGACGTCCAGAGCGGCGCCTACACGGTGCACGCCGTCCTGACCCCCGTGGTCGGCAGCACCTCCGGCCAGGACTGGGCCTCCCTCGCCGTCGGCAACGCCTCGGGCGGCACGGGCGCCGTCGACGCCGAGGACATCGCGCTCGGCCTGCGCGTCCAGGCCGACGGCGGGCTGACGCTCTTCCAGGGCGGCACCCCGACCGCGCTGCCCGCCGTCCCGCCGGCCGGCTCCTACGAGGTGTCGGCCGCGCTGGCGACCGGCGACCGGCAGCAGGCGACCGTCAGGGTCAACGGCATGACGGTGTTCTCCGGCCGCACCGCCGCCAAGCTGCCCCGCGACGGCTACGTCTCGCTCGGCGCCCACCACTCGGCGGTCGGCCAGGTCACCACGGCGGACGACCTGCGGGTCTCCATGCTGGGCGGGCTCGGCTACTACGGGTTCTTCGACATCCGGGACCCGAACGAGCCGAACTTCAGCGCCGACCACGCGCCGGAGGTGGCGCAGTGGACCAACTTCAACAACTACCTGCGCGACCAGGACCCCCGCTTGGAGTTCCTGGACCAGTGCCGGCCGGCCGCCTGCGTGATCGACCTCAACCAGGAGACGGTGGTCCCGCGTGCGCCGGGTTCCTGGGCCGTCGACCCGAACCCGAACGCCGCGCGGAACCTCCTGGACCTGGTGCGGCGCATCGGGCCGAACATCGACAAGATCGGTGCCGTCGACGTGAGCGACGAGCCCTACTCGCACGGCCTGAGCCCCGCGCAGGTCCAGACGCAGGCGGGGCAGATCAGGGCCGCGTTCCCGGACAAGACGCTGATCATGAGCCTCGACCGCTGGAACGCCGAGCAGACCGCGCCGATCCCGTCCACGGTCGACATCGTCGGCTTCGACTACTACTGCGAGGGCCGCGGCGAGATCCAGCGGCTGCTGGCGAACCTGAAGACCTTCCTCTCCTCGCCGGACCAGCACCTGATGCTCTTCCCGGAGTCCACCAACGAGTACCGAGTCGCCGACGGCTGCTACTCCGGCAAGACCGACGCCGACATCGCGGCGTACAACGCCGAGTACCGCGCGATCGCCGCGCAGGACCCCCGGGTCGTCTACCTGCAGAACTTCCGCTGGCTCGGCCCGGACCAGCCGAACAAGGTGCCGCTGACCGTCGCGGCGCAGAAGAGGATCGGCAAGGCCGTGGTCGACGCCACGCCCACGCCGGCGCCCGCCTCGGTGGGCGTGTACCGGCCCTCGGACGGCAGCTTCGGCCAGGCCGCCCACAACGGCTGGTACACCGGGCAGGCCGTGTTCGGCGGCGGGGGCGGCGACGTCGTCCCGCTGACGGGCCACTGGAACGGGCCGGGCACCGACACCGTCGGCGTCTACCACCGCGACACCGCGACCTTCCAACTGTCCTACGACAACGCCACCGTGGCAGCCACCTTCCCGTTCGGGGCCCCCGGTGACGTCCCGCTGGTCGGCGACTGGAGCGGGCAGGGGCGGAGCACGGTCGGCGTCTACCGGCCCAGCGACCAGTACTTCTACCTGTCCGACGACAATGCCACCGTCAGGTACCGGATCAAGCTGGGCAACGAGGGCTGGAAGCCGCTGGTCGGCGACTGGGACGGCAACGGCACCACCACCGTCGCCGTCTACGACCCGCAGACCCAGACCTTCTACCTGAACGACTCCAACGAGACGGAACACCCGCGCCCGGGCGTCAGGTTCGGCAATCCCGGCGACCGCCCGGTCAAGGGCGACTGGGACGGCAGCGGCAAGGAGACCATCGGCGTGTACCGGCCCGGCGACCAGACCTTCTACGGGGCCGCCGAGAACTCCGACCTGGTGGTCTACAGCAGGAAGTTCGGCAACCCGGGCGACATCCCGCTGGTGGGCAACTGGGGCTGACACCCCGTCCGCCCGTCCGAAATCGGCGCCCTCCCGACCGCCGCGCGGCGATCGGGAGGGCGCCTTCGGGCCGGCCGCGCGGCGCGGGTCAGCAGCGCCCCTCGCCGAGCATGATCCGCGCGATCAGCTCCTGGCGGCTGCCCACCCCGGTCTTGGTGAACACCGACTTCAGGTGGTCCTGCACCGTGTACGGCGTCATCGCGAGGGCCCGGGACACGTCCCGGGTGTCGCCGCCGCGCACCAGCAGCAGCGCCACCTCCCGCTCGCGGGCGGTCAGCCCGTACGCGGCCAGGTACAGCGGCATCACCTCGGCCGGCGAGGCGGGCGAGGCCACCACCGTCACCGCGCCCGCCGCCCCGCCGTCGCGCAGGGCGGAACCGTGCAGCAGGTACCAGCGGTCGTCCCGGCTCCACACCCGCACCGGGGCCTGCGGCACGGGCAGCCCGTGCGCCGCCCGGCGGGCCTGCTCGGCGGCCATCGCCACGCCGGTCGGGACGGTCAACGAGGACGGCGTGGGGTCGGCCAGCCGGGCGAGCAACTCCTCGGCCGGTCCGGACAGCGCCTGCAGCCGGTTGCGCCGGTCCAGCACCAGCACCACCGGCCCCGCATCCGCCTCCTCGGGCGGGCCCGCCGGTACGTGACAGGCCCTCAGCGCGTGGCCCAGATGCCGGGCGGCGGCGTCGGCGAGCTGCCGCTGGCCCTCCAGGTACGGACCGCGGTCCGGAGCCCGCAGGAACGCCGCGCACCCCCACATGCCGCCGGCCGCGTCGAACACCGCCCGCAACTCGTCCCCGAACCCGGCCGGCCTGACCTGCTCCCGGAACCGCACACTCTCCCGCAGCGACCCCCGCGTCGCCCGGCTCAGCGTCTCGGCCTGCACCCCGCTGCGCCGGATCTCGGGAAAGGTCGCCACGTCGTCCGCCCACACCTCCAGCCGCACGGCGTGCTCGAACGCGTCCAGGGTGAGGTCCTCGCTCTGCACTGAGTTCACCAACCCGGTCGCCGGATCCGCGGTGTGCCAGCACACGGCGTCGAACTCCAGCACCGGCCGCAGCAGTTCATCCGCCCGCCGGAAGACCTCGGGTGCCGTCAAGCCCGCCCCGGCAAGCTCCCGCACCCCCTCGATCGCCGCCCGCCCCGCCACCCCACGTCGCCCCATCCGGTGAAGCTAGCACGACAGTTCGCGCCCCACCCACGCACCGAACGGCAGCGCGGAGGCTCCCTCCCCGGGTACGAAGAGGACCAGGGGCGGTCCGAACCGCCGCCCTGGGCGCGGGCCGGGCGAAATCCGCATGACAGCGGTGGAAGGCTCCGGGATCATGGGGCGGTGGCCACGGAACCGGACATCCTCGACCTGAACATCCTCTGCCCGCCGCCCGGCGAGGGCTACCTGGAGGTCCGCCCGGTCGTCAGCGGCCGGGACCTCCTGGCCGAACTGACCCTCCACAACAGGGAGTCGGGCGGCCCCCGGTTCATCGGATCAGGCCCCCGGTACCTCCTGGGCCGGGGTGGGCGCTTGCACGCCACGGCCGTGCCCCGGGAGGTCCGGCTCGGTGTGTCCGGGTGCGGCCTGGAACAGTGCTGCAGCACCCTGTACGTGACGGTCGCTCGGGACGGGGAGCACGTCGTGTGGGCGGGCTGGCGCGACCCGGCCGAACGGGGCTTCGACCTGCCGGAGTTCCGGTTCGCCGCGGACCAGTACGAGGCCGAGGTGCTGCGAGCCGAAGCGGACCGCGGCTGGGAGTGGCCGGGGGCAGTGGTCGCGACGCTGCTGGAGGAAGGGCTGAGGGGACGCGAGGACTGGCTCGCCAGGTGGGAGTGCGAGCTGGAGGCCGTCTGGGCCTCCCGCCTGGAACCCGACCGGATCGACGTCATCCTGCGGCATCCCCCCGGCCGGGAGGAGACGGGTCTGCCCTGGGCCCAGTTCTCGATGATCCTCCCGATCTCCGCGGAGGACCCGTCGGACCAGGCCGAGCGCCTCGAAGCGCGGCTGACCGCGGGCGACCCCCGTGCCACCGCCGAGCTCTGCGGAGGCTACGAACCCGAACAGGTGGGCTACCCCTGGCCGTAGCGCCCTTAGCCCTGGCCCCCTGCCGGCGACGCCCCGCGGCTGCCCCGCGGCTGCCCCGCCCGGCGCTCAGGCGGCCTGGGCTTACGGTCGTTCGTGTCGGTTTTCCGCCGGACAACGGTGGCAGCCGCTGGTTGCCTTGGGGGCATGATCAACGCCAGCAAGTCCGCGCTCTTCCGTTCCCTCCACACGCCCGCTCGTCCGCTCGCGCTCGCGAACGCCTGGGACGTGGCCAGCGCCCGCGTCATCGAGGCTGCGGGGGCGACCGCGATCGCCACCACCAGCGCCGGGGTGGCCTGGTCGCTCGGCGCCCCGGACGGGGACCGCGTCGCCCGGGGCCCGGTGCTGGAGGCCATCGCCCGCATCGCGGCGGCGGTCGCCGTCCCGGTGACCGCTGACATCGAGGGCGGTTACGGACAGAGCCCGGCGGAGGTCGCGGAGACCGTCACGCGGGTGCTGGAGGCCGGCGTGGTGGGCGTCAACATCGAGGACGGCACCCGCCCGCCGGGCACCCTTGCCGACCGGATCGCGGCCGCCCGCGGTGCGGCGCGGCGGGCGGGCGTCGACCTGTTCGTCAACGCCCGTGTCGACACCTACCTGCTCGGGCTGGGCGACCCCGCCACCCGGCTGCGGGAGACACTGGGACGGGCGCGCCGCTACGTGGACGCCGGCGCGGACGGGATCTTCGTCCCCGGTGTCGCGGACCCCGGCGTCATCAGGGACCTGGCCGCGGGTCTGACGGTGCCCCTCAACATCATGGCGGGGCCGGGCACCGCGCCGGTGGACGAACTGGGGGCCCTGGGCGTGGCCCGGGTCAGCCTCGGCTCGGGGGTGGCCCAGGCCGCCTACGCCGCGGCCCGGCAGGCGGCCCTGGACCTGCACCGCGCCGGCGGCTACGACTCCCTCCGGAAGGCCATCGACTACCCGGAGCTCAACGGCCTGTTCACCGTGAGCGGCTGACCGAGCCCCGGCTGCGGCGGTCCGGCCGAAGACCCGGCGCCGGCGCACGGGCGTCGGGTCTCCGGTGGCGGTCCGCCGGGCTACTTGGCCAGGCGGGACCAGTCGGCCGGCTGGGCGGGGTCGAGTTGGCGGAGCTGGTCGAGGACCTTCGGGTCCTGGGCGTCGAGCCAGTCGGCGACCTGGCGGAAGGAGACGCAGCGGACGCCGTCGCGCTTGCAGACGCCCTTCATCACGTCCTCGATGGCCTGCATGTAGATGCCGCCGTTCCAGGACTCGAAGTGGTTCCCGATGAACAGCGGGGCGCGGCTGCCGTTGTAGACGCGTTCGAAGCCGGCGAGGTAGCTCTCGCGGGTCTCCTTCTCCCAGGTGTCGTACTTCTTGGGGTCGCCGTTGGTGGTGTTCCCGGACTGGTTCGCCAGGAAGTTGAAGTCCATCGAGAGGCTCTGGGTGGACTTGCCGGGGGTGGGGAGCAGCTGCAGCGGGAAGTTCCAGATGCCCTCCTTCTTCGTCGGCCAGACCTGGAACTCGCCCGGGGAGCTGGCGTCGTAGCGGAAGCCCGTCGCCTTCTCGGCCGGCAGCAGGTTCTTCTGGCCCTCCAGGCAGGGGGCGCGGCCGCCGACCAGTTCCTTGGTGTAGTCGAAGGGGAGCGGCGGGAGGTCCTTGAAGCCGGTGTTGGTCTTCCAGTTGGTGACGAAGGAGACGGCCTGGTCGAGTTCGCTCTTCCACTCCTCGGTGCTCCACTCGCCGCCGCCCTTGGCGTTGCAGAAGTGCCCGTTGAAGTGGGTGCCGATCTCGTTGCCGTCGAGCCAGGCGAGGCGCAGCTGTTCCAGGGTGTCCTTGATGTGGGGGTCGGTGGCGTAGTCGATGGAGGCGTCGCCGGGCTTGTGCTGCGGCGGCTTGTAGAGCGTGCTCTTGGACTTGGGGAGGGTGTAGAGGCCGCTCAGGAAGAAGGTCATCTGGGCGTTGTTCTCGGCGCCGAGCTTGCGGAAGCGGGAGAACTGGCGGTCGTCGCCCTCCAGGGCCCCGTCCCAGGAGAAGACGACGAACTGCGGCGGCTTCTCCCCGGGCTTGAGCTTCTCCGGCACGGGCTGCTTGGGCTGCGGGCCGGTGTCGGAGGTGGAGCCGTCGCCGAGCACCTTGACCTGGCCGTCCCAGGTGGGGGTGGGGGCGGGCGGTGGCGGGGCGGGGGCCTCGGTGGTGGTGCTCGGGGCGGGGCTGGGCGGGGTTGTGCCGGTGGTGGCGGTGGGTCTGCTCGGTGTGCCGTCGCATCCCGTCGCCAGGGCGGAGGCCCCGAGGACCCCCATCGCCAGCAGGATGGCCGAGCCGCGAGCAGTCCGCACGGGACCCCATTTCTCTGATCTTCAATCAGGAGCTGTTCGGAAGATGATCGATGAATGTGATCATCAGAACACTTTTGATCGACCTCTGTCGAGGTCGGGAAGGTGTGGCTTTGGTGGGGGTGGGTTTGGTGAGCAACTTCCTTGTGCTACACGGGAGATGGCGTTCCAAACGGCTCCGGACGGGTTTCGCGGCATTGACAGGGGACATCCTCGGGCTGAATGCTAAGCAAGCGCTTAGTCAATGAGGATCCACCCCGAGGAGCCGCCCGATGGCCGAGACCCCCGTCGACCCGCCCGGACTGGACCTGGCCCGTCTCCGGTCCCGGCTGGAGCGCGAGCTGCCCGGCCTCCTCCAGGGGCCGCTGCGGGCCGACCTCGTCGAAGGGGGCCGCTCGAACCTGACGTATGTCCTGGGCGACGGCGCCTCCCGCTGGGTCCTGCGGCGCCCGCCGCTCGGGCACGTCCTCGCCACCGCCCACGACATGGGCCGCGAGTACCGGGTGATGACGGCGCTGCGCGACACCGGGGTGCCCGTGCCCCGGACGCTCCTGCTCGACCCGGACGACGAGACCCTCGGCGCCCCCTGGTACCTGATGGAGTACGTCCCCGGCACCGCCCACCGGGACGTCGCCCCGCTCGCCGCCCTCGGCGAGCGGCGGGTGCACGCGCTCGGGCAGCGGCTGGTCGACACCCTCGCCACCCTGCACCGGATCGACCCGGCCGCCGTCGGCCTCGCCGACTTCGGCCGGCCCGAGGGCTACCTGGAACGCCAGCTGCGCCGCTGGTCCAAGCAGTTGGCCGCCTCCCGCAGCCGCGACCTGCCCGAGCTCGACCGCCTGCACGCCAGGCTCGCCGAGCGCCTGCCGGCCTCGCCCACGCCCGCGCTCGTGCACGGCGACTACCGCCTCGACAACGTCCTGGTCGACGACGCCGACACCATCACGGCCGTCCTGGACTGGGAGATGTCGACCCTCGGCGACCCGCTCACCGACATCGGCCTGCTGGTGATGTACACCGAACTCGCGGGCGTCGGCGGCGGCATCATCCCCTCCGCGATGACCGCCCCCGGCTTCCCGAAGGCCGACGAGATCGTCTCCCGCTACGCCGACGCGACCGGCCGCCGGGCGGAGGACCTCGACTGGTACGTCGCCTTCGCCTCGTTCAAGCTGGCCGCCGTCGCCGAGGGCATCCACTACCGCTTCCGGCAGGGCCGCACCCTGGGCGCCGGCTTCGAGCGCGCCGGCGAGATGGCCCCGATCCTCGCCCGGCACGGCCTGAGCACCCTCAAGGAGAGCTGAGAACCGATGGACTTCGCCTACGACGCCCGGACGGAAGAACTCCGCGAGCAGCTGCTCGCCTTCATGGACGAGCACGTGTACCCCGCCGAGCCCGTCCTCGCCGCCCAGCTCGCCGACCCGGCCCGCGACCGCTGGGCCGTGCCCCCCGTCGTCGCCGACCTCCAGGCCGCGGCCCGCAAGCAGAAGCTCTGGAACCTCTTCCTGCCTGGTGAGCTCGGGGCCGGCCTCAGCAACCTCCAGTACGCCCCGCTCGCCGAAATCACCGGCCGCAGCATCCAGTTGGCCCCGCCCGCGCTCAACTGCGCGGCGCCCGACACCGGCAACATGGAGCTGCTCGCCCAGTTCGGCAGCGCCGAGCAGCGCGAGCGCTGGCTGCGCCCCCTCCTCGACGGCCGGATCCGCTCGGCCTTCGCGATGACCGAGCCCGAGGTCGCGTCCTCGGACGCCACCAACATCGAGACCCGGATCGAGCGGGACGGCGACGCGTACGTGGTCAACGGCCGCAAGTGGTACATCACCGGGGCGATGAACCCCGACTGCCGGATCCTCATCGTGATGGGCAAGACCGATCCGGCCGCCGAGCCGCACCGCCGGCAGAGCATGCTGCTCGTCCCGCGCGACACCCCGGGCGTGACCGTCCGGCGCGGCATGACGGTGTTCGGCTACGACGACGCCGACCATGGCGGCCACGCCGAGGTGCTGTTCGAGGACGTCCGCGTCCCGGTGGGAAACCTGATCGGCGAGGAGGGTACGGGCTTCGCCATCGCCCAGGCCCGGCTCGGCCCCGGCCGGATCCACCACTGCATGCGGGCCATCGGCATCGCCGAGCGGGCGCTGGAGCTGATGTGCCGTCGGGCCAACGAGCGGGTGGCCTTCGGGAAGCCGCTGGCCGAGCAGGGCGTGGTGCAGGACTGGGTCGCCGAGTCCCGGGTGCGGATCGAGCAGCTGCGGCTGCTGGTGCTGAAGACCGCCTGGCTGATGGACACCGTCGGCAACCGGGGGGCGCACACCGAGATCCAGGCGATCAAGATCGCCACCCCGCGCACCGTCGAGTGGATCCTGGACAAGGCCGTCCAGGCGCACGGCGCGGCGGGCGTCAGCCAGGACACCCCGCTCGCCCAGCTCTGGGCCGGCAACCGCACCCTGCGACTGGCCGACGGCCCGGACGAGGTGCACAAGCGCTCGCTGGCCCGGAGGGAACTGCGGCAGTACCGGCGCTGACCCGTAGGGGTGTGATACCCGGGTATTCCGGGGCCGGTTGGCCCCCAGGTATGACGGCGGCGGCCCGTTCCCGACCGTAGTGTCCTGCGTGTTCGATCGATCGGAACGCGGAGGGACACCATGGGAATTCCGGGACGGGCGGTGGCGGCGGCGGTGCTGGCGGCGGCAGCGGCGGTGGGCACGATCGGCACGGCCGCGGGAGCGGTCCTGCCGCCGCCGGGGGAGACGAGCCCCGGGCGGCAGGCCCGGGCCTGGCTGCCGGAGCCCAGCGGGCCGTACCCGATCGGGACCACCGCCGTGCACCTCACCGACACCGCACGGGAGGACCCCTGGCACCCCGGGCAGCGGCGCGAGCTGATGATCAGCCTCTGGTACCCGACCTCCCGGCCGGCCGCGGGCGACGACCGGGCCCCGTACATGGAGCCCGCCGCCGGGCGGCACTTCGACGGCCCGGACGGCGTCGGCCTGCTCAACTACGGCACCACGCCCGGCCGCACCGACTGGTCGGCCATCCGCACCCACGCCCGCCGGGACGCCCCCGCGCTGCCCGGCGGCCCGCGCCCCGTGGTGCTGTACTCGCCCGGCCTCGGCGACCCGCGCACCTGGGGGACGGCACTGGTCGAGGACCTCGCCTCGCGCGGCTACCTGGTGGTCACCGTCGACCACACCTACGAGGCCTCCGAAGTCGCCTTCCCCGACGGCGACCTGGCCCCCTCGGTGTTCCCCGGCCTGCGCGGGCAGCCCGGAGTGGACATCGGCGCGGTGCTCCGCAAGGCGATCGACGCCCGGGTGGCCGACACCCGCTTCGTGCTGGACCAGCTCGCCGCGCTCGGCGAGCGGCCGGGCCTGCCCACCGGGGTCGCCGGGGCCCTCGACCTCGGCCGGATCGGCATGGTCGGCCAGTCGGCGGGCGGCTTCACCGCGCTCCAGACCATGCACGACGACCCGCGGATCGCGGCCGGGATCAACATGGACGGCCAGCTGCACTTCCCCGGCCCCGACGGCCACACCGGCGTCTTCCTGCCCAGCGTCGCCGAGGACGGCCTCGACCGCCCGTTCCTGCTGATGGGCACCGGCAGCGAGGACTCCGGCGGCTACCGCGACCAGCCCGGCTGGAACGCCCTGTGGCGGCACAGCACCGGCTGGCACGCCGACGTCACCCTCACCGGCTCCCGGCACGGCTCGTACACCGACGCCCAGCCGCTGCTGCCGCAGCTCGCCCGGCAGGGCGTGCTCGGCGCCGACCAGCTGCGCGACGACGTCGGCGACATCCGCCCCGGCCGGGCCGAACTCGCCACCCGCAGCTACGTCGCGTCCTTCTTCGACCGCTGGCTGCGCGGCCAGGACGACCACCTGCTGGACGGGCCCTCGGCGCGCTTCCCGGAGATGGCGTACGAGCGGTAGCCGGGCCCGGCGTGCCGGGGGCACCGGACGGGGTCAGCGGATCCCGGAGCCCGGGTTGGTCCCGTCCCACCGCCGCCGGGAGTCGACGATCGCGTCGTGGTGGCCGTACGACCAGTCCGTCATCGCCCGCACCAGGTGGGTCAGGCTGTGGCCGAGCGGCGTCAGCTCGTACTCCACCTGCGGCGGGATGGTCGGGTGGACGGTCCGCGAGACCATGCCGTCCCGTTCCAGGCGGCGCACGGTCAGGGTGAGCATCCGCTGCGAGATGCCCGGCAGCGCGCGCTGCAGCTCGCGGAACCGCCGTACGCCCTGGGCGAGTTCGACGACGGTGAGGACGGACCACTTGTCGCCCAGGCGGTCCAGCAGGTCGCGGATCCCGCAGTCCACGCCGTCCTCGCACCAGACCACCGGGCGGGGGGTGGTTACCGCGGTGTGCCCTGCTGACATGGAAGTGCCTCCTTACGCCGGACGCCCAGGCTACCGAGGATGGTCGCGAAGCCGACGACCGATCATCTGCTCGACCGACCATCCCTGGAGGAACCCCATGCTGCTCGTCACCGGAGTCAACGGAGGCCTGGGCGCGCTCGTACTGGAGCGGCTCGCCGGGCGGGAGGGCGTCGTCGCGGGCTCGCGCACACCGCAGCGGGTGCCGGAGGGCGTCCCGGCCCGGCTGGTGGACTTCGACCGGCCGCGGACACTGGCGGAGGCCTTCACCGGCGTGCGGACCCTGCTGCTGATCTCGGCCGGCGCCGCCGAGGACGACGTGGTGATCGCCCGGCACGGCGCCGCGATCGGGGCGGCGGAGCGGGCGGGCGTCGATCACGTGGTCTACACCAGTCTCTCCGGCGACGGCGACCACCTGCCCTACGCCCTCGCCCACCGCTGGACCGAGCGGCGGCTGCGCGCGTCCGCCACCCTGCGCTGGACGGTGCTGCGCAACGGCCTGTACGCCGAGTTCCTGGGCGCGATCGCCGCCCCCGGCCCGGACGGGGTGATCAGCGCCCCGCTCGGCGACGGGCGGCTCGCGGCGGTGGCCCGGGCGGACCTGGCCGAGGCGGCGGTGAACGTCGCCCTGGCGCCCGACGGGCACGCGGGCCGGACGTACGAGCTGGTGGGGGAGCGGGCGGTGGGCGGCGCGGAGGTGGCCGAGGCGCTCGGCGCCGCGTACCGGCCGGGACGGCTGACGGACGCCCGGGCGGCGGTGGCGGCCTCGGACGCGCGGGACTTCCAGGTGCCGATGGTGGTGGGCACCTACTCGGCGATCGCCCACGGCTTCCTCGCCGGCCCGGGCGGGCCGGGCGACCTCGCGGCCCTGCTCGGCCGCGCGCCCCGCCCGGCCCTGGAGGTCATCGCCGAGGGGCGGTGACCTCCGGGTCACATGCCGCCGCCCAGGGTGACCCCGCCGTCGACGACCAGGGTCTGGCCGGTGATCCAGCCGGCGTCGGGGGAGAGCAGGAAGGCGACGGCGCCGGCGATGTCCTCGGGGACGCCGAGGCGGCCGAGCGGGTAGGCCTTGGCGACCTTCTCCTCGCGGCCCTCGTACAGGGCCTCGGCGAACCTGGTCTTGACCACGGCGGGGGCGACGGCGTTGACCCGGATGCCCTGGGGGCCCAGCTCGGCGGCGAGTTCGGTGGTGAGCCGGATCAGCGCGGCCTTGCTGACGCCGTACATGCCGATCCCGAGCGAGGAGCGGATGCCCGCGATGGAGGCGACGTTGACGACCGAGCCGCCGTGCTCGCCCATCCACGCGGCGTGCGCGCGGCGGGTCCAGGCCAGCGGGGCCAGCACGTTGACGGCGAGGATCTTGGCGGCGGCGGCCTCGTCGGTGTCGAGGACCGGCCCGTAGACCGGGTTGATGCCGGTGTTGTTGACCAGGTGGTCGAGCCGGCCGAAGGCCTCCAGGGTGCGGGTGACCGTCTCCTCCTGGTGCGCCGGGTCGTCGGCCTTGCCCGCGACGGCGATCGCGTTCTCCGGGCCGCCCAGGTCGCGGACGGCCTCGGCCAGCGGCTCCGGGTTGCGGGCGGTGAGGCAGACCCTGGCCCCGCGGTCGACCAGCTCGCGGGCGATGCCGAGGCCGATGCCCCGGCTCGATCCGGTGACGACGGCCACCCGGCCCTTGAAGGAGTGCACCACGGAGCGTCCTGCCTTTCGTGCGGGGATCCCTGCTGTCAGCTGACTAAGCGCTTGCTCAGCATGCTGTCGGTGCGGGAGGCTGTCAACAGTCCGCCGACCGCTTGCCCGTCGCACGCCGGCCCGGGCCGGGGGTCGGGCCGAGGGGTGGCCGGCGCGAAAGCCTGTACGAGTTTCTCTGGGAGGATGACGCCATGACCAGCACCCCGCTCGCCGACCTCTGGCCGACCCTGCCCGGCGCCGACGCCCGCCCCGAAGCGGCGTACCGGCTGCTCCAGGCCGCCGTCGAGTCGTTCGCGGAGCGCGGCTTCCACGCCACCACCACCCGGGACATCGCCACGGCGGCGGGGATGAGTCCGGCCGCGCTGTACATCCACTACCAGTCGAAGGCCGCGCTGCTGGCCGAGATCAGCCGGGCCGGGCACGCCGCCACGCTGACCCTGGTCCGGGGCGCGGTGGCCGGCGGGGGCGGACCGGCCGAGCGGATGCGGGAGCTGGTCGAACAGTTCGCCGCCTGGCACGCCCGGGCCCGGATGGTCGGCCGGGTGGTCAACTACGAGCTGCACGCGCTGCCCGAGGACGCCTACGCGGTGGTCGCGGCGCTGCGGCTGGACATCGAGCGCGAGGTCAGCGCGCTGATCGAGGCGGGCGTGGCGGCGGGGGAGTTCCAGGTGGCGGAGGTGCGGACGGCGGCCCGCGCGGTCACCTCGCTGGGCATCGACGTCTCCCGCTGGTACACCGACAACTCCTCCGAGGCGCCGGAGGAGCTCGGGCGCCGCTACGGGGAGCTGGTCCTGCGGATGCTCGGCGCCCGGGTCTGAGCCGGCGCCCCGTGCCGCCCGTGCCGCCCGTGCCGCCCGCGCCGCTCCGGGCCCCTTGACCTGCTGCGACGAGGCGAGCAGACTCGTATACGCAGTACGTGTCCCTCGTACGTGTGCCTCGTAGACGTACGGCGCCGACGACGTTCGGCACCACCCGGCCCCGAGAGACGGCCCCCCGCGCGGCCCCGCGCCGCGCCCCCAGCAGCACCCTCCCGCGGCGGCCACGCCCCCGACCGGCGGCGCCGACGGGAGCAGACCCCGACCCGGGCCGGTCCGGCCGGCCGTGTCGCGGGGCCCGTGCGGCCCGGCGGCACCGGGACGGCGCGCGTGGCGCGCCGGGCGCGGCCCGGGTGGAGGGAGAGGGGAGGCGCGGCAATGCCTTCCCAACAAGCCCCCGCCCATCGACGACCGAGCCCGGTGCGCCCGCGATTCTGGCTGGAGACGGCCCTCGGCGCGCTGTCCGGGCTCCTGTTCCTGCTCACCCTGGTGTGGCCGCAGTGGATCGAGACGCTGCTCGGCCTCGACCCGGACGCCGGCAGCGGCGCCGCGGAGTGGCTGGTGGTCGCGCTCGCGGCCGCCGTCACCGCCGGGTGCGCGCTCGGCGCGCGGACCGAATGGCGCCGGGCGCACCCGGCCCCGGTCCGCGCCGCGCGGTGAGCGGATCGGAGGACCGTCATGACCGACACCGCACCAGCTGCCGCACCCCGGCTGACCGACCTCGTCCGGAGTGCGCCGCTGAGCTTCCTCGGCACCGTCACCAGGGTCGGCGGCACCTCGCTCGCCGCCCTGCCGGCCGAGGCCAGGAACGAACGGACCGCCGTGGTCCGGGTGGACCAGGTGCTGCACGCACCCGCGGCCTTCCGGCAGCTCGGCGGCAGCGAGGTCACCGTCCAACTGGCCACCGACGCCGAGCTGTTGAAGGTCGGCGACACGGCGGCCTTCTTCACCAGGGGGATGGTCTACGGGGAGGGCCTGGGCGTGGCCGAGGTCGGCCGGCTGCCGGCCGACGCCGTCCGGCAGCACGTCTCGCTGGCCGCCACCACGGCCGACGAACTCCCCTTCTCCTCGGTGCAGCGGGAGATCCGCGACCAGGACCTGGCCGCGCACGCCGCAGAGGCGGACGCCGTCGTGGTCGCCACCGTGGTCGGCCTGGAGGACCTCGGCCTGGCCGAGTACTCCGAGCACGACCCGCACTGGTGGCGCGCCACACTCGACGTCTCGCTCGTCGAGTCCGGCGGCGCCGCCCCCGGACCGACCACCGTGCTCTACCCGGCCAGCGGGGACATCCGCTGGCGCGCGGTGCCCAAACCGACGCCCGGGCAGCTGGGCCTGTGGCTGCTGCACGCCACCGGGGGCGAGCTCGCCGCGCGGGCGCCGTACCGGCTGCTCCATCCCGAGGACTACCAGCCGGCGCAGAAGCTCGCCGTGCTGCGGGAACGGAGGTGAGCCGACATGCCCACCATCAAGGTCGTCAACATCACCCCGAAGGCGCTGAGCGGCGACACCAACCTGGACAGTGAGCCCAACCTCGCGGTCGACCCGGAGAACCCGCTGGAGATGGTCGCGACCGCCTTCACCCCCGACCCGATGAACGGGCCGCTCGCCCCCGTCTACGTCTCGACGGACGGCGGGGACACCTGGGTGCTGAACAGCGTCGTCCCGGGCAACGGGGCACTCGGCACCGGGGACATCAGCGTCGGCTTCGGCGGGGCGGGGGGCCGGCTCTACACCGGCATCCTCAACGGCCAGAGCGGCGACCTGCAGATCCTGCGCGCACCGGACATCACCGCGAGCACGCCGATGGCCGTGCTCGTCGACCGGAGCGGGGAGGACCAGCCCTGGGTCGTCGCCACCACCGTCGCGGCGAACGGCGGCAGCGGCGACCGGGTGTACATCGGCAGCAACGACGTCGCCCAGCCCGGCGGCACCGCCACCGTGGACGTCTCGAACGACGCCGGCACCGGGCCCGCTCCGGCCGGTTTCGCGCCCGTCAAGCTCGACCGGCACACCGGCACGCTCTTCGACGGGCCGCCGGTGCGGATCGCCGCGCACCCGGACGGCACGATCTACGTCGCCTTCCTGAGCGTGACCGCCACCGGCGCGGGGGCCCTGATCACCTTCGACGTCGTGATGACCCGTGACGACAAGGGCGGCGTCGGACCGAACCCCTTCGAGGACCTCCTCGACTCGGCCGTCGGCGACGTCGGCCAGCGCGTGGTCACCGGCCGCAAGGCCCGGTTCAACCCGCACCAGCGGTCGCTGGGCCAGGAGCGCACCGGTGCGGACCTGGCCGTCGCCGTGGACCCCACCGACTCCAACAGCGTCTGGATCGCCTACTGCGACAACCTCGGCGGAACCGCCCCCACCGACTACGTGCTGCACAGCCGTCACTCGGCGGACCGGGGCCAGACCTGGGCCGCGGCGCGCCCGGACGTGGTCAACGGCAAGAACCCGTCGCTGGCGGTCAACTCCGACGGCCTGGTCGGGCTGGTCTACCAGCAGTTGGTCCACAACCAGTGGTCGACGGTGCTGGAACTGACCGCCGACGGCTTCGGGACGACGGAGAGCCATGTGCTGCACCAGGCCCCGGGCGACGTGCCGCCGGCCGGGACGCAGCTGCCGTACCTGGGGGACTACCTCCGGATGGTCACGGTCGGAAAGGACTTCTACGGCGTCTTCGCCGGCAACAACACCCCCGACCGGGCCAACTTCCCGGTGGGCGTGACCTACCAGCGCAACGCCAACTTCACCACCCACCAGCTGCTCAGCTCGGACGGGGTCACCCGGGTGCCGCCGTCCATCGACCCGTTCTTCTTCCACCGGGCCGCCTGAGCACCCGCGCACCCCCGCATCCCAAGGCGCCCGCCACGACCGGTCGTGGCGGGCGCCCTGCTGTCGGGCACTGTGGCTTTCGGGGCAGGGGTTCAGGCGGTGGCCAGGCAGAACCGCACGAGCCCGGCGTCCACGTCGAGGACGATCCGCTGCATCTCGGCCCACGGCGGGTGGAACTGCGTGCCCCACTCGACGGTGAAGCCGAGCACCTTCCCCAGCTCGGGGTCGACGAAGTGGCGGGCGAAGACGTAGTCGTCGCTGGTGCCGCTGGTCGGGTACAGGTGGAAGCCGCTCAGCGGCTTGTACGCCAGGCCGCGCACGCCGTGCAGGCCCTGGCAGAAGGCCTCGGCGAGCAGCACGGCGGTGTCGGCGTCGGTCTTGGGGATGTACTCCGCGTACGCGACGTCGCCGGGCAGGCCGCGCTTGCCGTCGTACTGGCTGTTGCGGAAGTTCATGGCGGGGGTGACCGACTGGTTCTCATCGTCGCCCCAGTTGTAGAGCATGTCCTGGGAGTAGCTGTGCACGTCGACGAACCACCCGGTCCGCGGGAACTGGTCCAGCAGCCAGCGGACGTTGCGGGTCTCGGGCTCGGAGAAGGCGCTCGGGCCCTCGTAGACCTGCTGGTCGCACGGGTCGGCCGACACCTGCGGGGTGGCGGTCGGGGCGAAGGCGGTGGCGAAGTCGAAGAGGAAGTCGTAGTTGCGGTTGAGGTCGACGCCGACGCAGTCGGGGTTCGTGCTGCCCCCGGCGTTGGCCGGGTTGCGGTTCTTGCGCCACATCGGGTCGGCGGTCTGGCTGAACAGCCGGCCGTCCGGGTTGACCAGCGGGAAGAACACCAGGTCCAGCCGCTGGATCAGGTTGCGGACCTGGTCGGCGGTGAAGACGGTGCCGCCGTAGCCGAGGCCGGTGCCGTCGCGCTGGGCCTCCAGCAGGTCGGCGGCGAGGTGGACGAGGATCTCGCAGCTGCCCCATTCACGGGCGTGCACACCGCCGATCATCATCACGCAGCTCTTGGGGACCGGGGCCGGTGCACCGATCTTGAGGGCGTGGGCGGTGCGGCCCTCGATGGAGGGCTCGGGCAGGGTGAGCAGTTCGGACGTGCCGGGGTAGGCGGTGGCCAGACTGGCCACGGCGGACTCGACCTCGGTGATGTTCAGGTACGGCATGACGACCTCCCGGGTCAGCCGGCGGGCTTGGCGGCGAGGCCGTGCGGGACGGCGTCGGCGGCGGCGAACCGGTCGCCGGTGCCGACCTCGGCCTGGGCGGCGCGGCCGGCCTCGCTGGCGTTGCCGATCCGGGTGACGGTGACGCCCTCGCGTTCGAGGGCGGCGATCCGGTCCTCCGGGGCGTAGACGTCGATGCCGACGCTGCCGTCCGGTTCGACGTGCGGGCGGCCACCGGTGTCGGGGCGGGCCTCGCGCAGCAGGGCGCGCAGGACCTCCGGGTCCCTGGCGGTGACGCGGAGTCGCAGGATGTCGGGTCGGGGCGGTCGGGTGGGAACGGCGGACATGGCGACCTCTTCTCGGGCGCCGGGGGAGCGCGGCCCACGGCCGGCTCAGCGGTGCCGGATTCAAGCGGATATGTCCGACGTGTACCTCGTATCCTCAGGATGCGTCGCCGCCGTAGAAGCCGTCAAGGGGCGGCTCGGGCATCCCGTCGAGCAGGCTGTCCAGGCCGCTCAGCATCTCGGCCTCGTCGTCGAAGTCGGAGAACCGGGGCACCAGGGCGCGCAGTCTGGGGTAGTCGGTGGCGGGCAGCCGGTGCAGGCCGAGCCGCAGGGCCGGGTCCGGCTCGTTCGGGTTGTCGACCACCTGGCGCTTGTCCACCAGCAGGCAGCCGAGGTTCCAGGCGACGAAGGTGCGGTAGACGGTCAGCGCGCCGGCGTCGTCGAAGCCGGCCCGGCCGAGCACGGCCAGGATGTGCTCGGTGAGCTCCAGCACCGAGGCCGGGCGGCGGGCCACCGGGACGGCCAGCGGGCGGGTCGCGACCAGCGGCAGGATCTCGGGGTGGGCGTGCGCGGTGGCGGCGAACGCCCGGGCGATCCGGCGCAGTTCGGCGCGCCAGCCGTCCTCGTGCGGGCCGCGGGCGGCGCCGGCCCGCAAGCGGGCGTTGATCTCGTCGAAGTAGGCCTCGACCAGGCCGTCGATCAGCGCCTCCTTGCCCGGGGTGTAGCGGTACAGGGCCATCGACTCCACGCCGAGATCGGCGGCCAGCCTGCGCATGGTGAGCGCGGCCAGGCCCTCGCGGTCGACCAGGGCCACGGCGGCGCCCAGTACCAGCGGGCGGCTCAGTCGGCCCCGCCTCTCGGGGGCGTCCTGCTCGGCCATCTCCGCACTCCTCCGGGTCGGTGGCGGCGTCGTCGGGCGGTCGGCTCGGCTTGGGCGCGGGGCCCGCTGCCGGGCTGGGTCTTCGGCGGATGTCACTCAGCGGATACAGAACCAGGATACAAGGGAGGAATAGGACGTAAACGGGCGCGCGGCCGCGCGGCGGCGGTGCTGCCGATCCCGCTGGTCAGATGACCGGGGGAGGGGCGGTGGGGGCGGCGACCGGGGTGGCGGGGACGGTCGCGGTGTGTGACGCCACTCCGCACCCGCTCGCCAACCTCCTTCCGGCGCCCGGTCGCTGAGCGCGTCCGACCCGGCGGCGCCGGTCACCACGCCCGGCGCCGGCCTCAGTCGAGCAGCAGCCGGACGGCGAGCGAGGCGACCAGGGCGGCGGAGCCGAGGGCGGTCAGCAGCCGGCCGCGCGGGCCGGTGAGGGCCCGGCCGAGCAGGGCGCCGCCGGAGGCCAGCAGCAGTTGCCAGCAGGCGGAGGCGGCGAAGGCGCCGAGGGTGAAGGCCGCCCGGGCGGGGACGCCGTCCTGGCTGCCGCCGCCGAGCACCAGGGCGGCGAAGTAGAGCACGGTGAGCGGGTTCAGCAGGGTGATGCCCAGCAGGGTGAGGAAGGCCCGGGCGGGGGTGGGCGGCGACGGCCGCGCTCCGGCGGCGGGGCCGGAGCGGCCGCGCAGCGCGGTGGCGGCCGTCCGGGCGGCCAGGGCGAGCAGCACCAGGGCGGAGGTGATCCGCAGCGGCCGGGCGACCGGTTCGAGCAGCGGTGCGAGGCCGGTGCCGCCGGCCGCCGCGAGCAGGGCGTACAGCCCGTCCGCGGTGGCCACGCCGAGGGCGGCGCAGGCGCCGGTGCGCAGCGAGGTGCGTGCGGTGAGCGACACCAGGTAGGCCCCGACGGCCCCCACCGGGACGGCCACGCCGAGCCCGGCGAGCAGCCCCGCGGCCAGCGCGGCCCTCATGCGCGGGGGGCGTCGGGCCTCCGGGGGCGGCCGGGCTGCTGCTGGACCGGGGCCGGGCGGGTGGCGGCGGGTACGGGCAGCGGGCGGGTGGCGGAGACGGTCATGGGTCGATGGTGACGGCCCGGGGCGGGGGTGGCAAACGGCTTTCCGCGGGCCCGGGATAGCGTGGGGCGATCCCGTGATCACCGTCCCGAGGAGAGCCGATGAACAGTCAGAACGATCCCGTGCGCGTGCTGTTGGCGGAGGCCTGGTCCTCCTGGGCGGAGCGGGGCGCGGCCCTGGCCGCCGAGGACTGGGACCGGCCCACCCGGCTGCCCGGGTGGACCGTACGGGAGCTGTTCGCGCACGTGGCGCCGGTGCCGGAGATGTTCACCGGGCTGCGCGCGGCCGTCCTGGACACGCCGGCCGAGGTGGCCGACGGGGCCGGCATCCTGCGGGCCTACAACCGGCCGGGCGGCATCGCCCACACCGCCGCCGGGCAGGTCGCCGAGGCGGCGAAGCGGACCGCCGAGGTGGCCGAACCCGCCGTGCTGATCGCCCGGTTCGGTGTCGAGGGCCCGGCGGCGCTGGCCGGCCTCGCGGACCTGCCGCCGGGGGCCACGGTGGCGCACCCGCTGCTCGGCAGCGTGACGGTCGGCGCGCTCGGCGAGGTGGCGCTGATGGAGGCGACCGTCCACCTGCTCGACCTGATCGCGGCCGTCGGCGGCCCGCCGCCCGCCGAGGGGGCGCTGCACTTCACCCGCGCCCTGCTGGCGGAGGTGGCCGATCCGGTGGCCTTCATCGAGGCGGCGACCGGCCGTAGCGCCGAGGCGGTGCTCCCGGTGCTGCGGTAGGGCTTCCGTCGGGTGGGGTGAGGCGTATGCGTCTCATGTCATGAGCCTTTCAAAGGTGCGGGTTTGCTGTCACGCTGCTGCTCCCGGCCCGCTCCCCACGAGAGGCTCCGATGAGAAGACTCCTGCCTGCCCTGACCGGCGCCGCCCTGTTCGCGGCGACCGGCCTCGCGGCGCTCGCCACCCCCAATGTGGCGAGCGCCGCGGACTGCACACCCGCCCAGGTGGTGGCCAACGGCGGTTTCGAGTCCGGTGGTTCGTCCTGGTCGGCGCCGAGCGGCGCGATCACCGCCGACACCGGCCAGAGCGCCCACTCCGGCAGCTCCTACGCCTGGCTCGACGGCTACGGCTCCAGCCACACCGACACGCTCTCGCAGTCCGTCACCCTCCCCGCCGGGTGCGGCACCGCGACGCTCGGGTTCTGGCTGCACGTCGACACCGCCGAGACGACCGGCAGCACCGCGTACGACAAGCTGACCGTCAAGCTCGGCTCCACCACCCTGGCCACCTACTCCAACCTGGACGCGAAGGCCGGGTACGTGCACAAGACGCTCGACGTCTCCGCCTTCGCCGGCCAGTCCGTGACGCTCGCCTTCACCGGCGTCGAGGACGCCAGCCTGCAGACCAGCTTCGTGCTGGACGACGTCACCCTGGACGTCTCCGGCGGCGGCACGTCGCCCCAGCCCGGCGACCCGACCCGCACCCCGGTCGCGCCGACGTACACCGTCGGCCTCACCAGCGACTCCTCCGGCGGCAGTTGGACCGGGCACGAGAGCGTGACCTTCACCAACGCCTCGCCCGACCCGCTGAACGAGGTGTACCTGCGACTGTGGGACAACGCCCACGGCAGCTGCCCCAGCACCCCGATCACGGTGACCAACGTGACCGGCGGCACGCCCTCACCGCTCACGGTGAACTGCACCGCGCTCAAGATCACCCTGCCGGCCCCGCTCGCCCAGGGCCAGAGCGGCACCGTCGCCTTCGACCTCGGCATCACCGTGCCGAGCGGCGCGGACCGCTTCGGCCACGACGGCGCGTACAACTTCCTCGGCAACGCCCTGCCCGTCCTGGCGATACGGGACGCGGCCGGCTGGCACCTCGACCCGTACACCAACAACGGCGAGTCCTTCTACTCGGTGGCCGCGGACTTCGCCGTCACCCTGGACCACCCGAGCAGTCTGCTGGTGCCCGCGACCGGCACCTCGGTGGACACCCCCGGCACGGCCGGACGGACCGTCACCAAGGCGACCGCGAGCAAGGTGCGCGACTTCGCCTGGGGCGCCGGGCCGTTCACGAAGATCTCCGGCACCTCCGCCGCCGGGGTGAAGGTCAACGTCTACTCGGTGGCGGGCATCAGCGCGGCCGACTCCCAGTCGATGCTCTCCACCGCGACCTCGGCGGTCGACGCCCACGCCCAGCGCTTCGGCGCCTACCCATACGGCGAGTTGGACGCGGTGCTCGACAACAACTTCTGGTTCGGCGGCATGGAGTACCCGGGCTTCGTCCTCGACCTGGTCAGCACCACGGCGCTCACCCACGAGATCGGCCACCAGTGGTGGTACGGCATCGTCGGCGACGACGAGTACAACGGCCCCTGGCTGGACGAGGCCTTCACCGACTACGCCACCGACCTCGCCCTCGGCAAGACCGGCAACGGCTGCTGGAACAGCGTCTCCTGGGCGTCCTCGGCGGAGCGGATCACCAACTCGATGGCGTACTGGGACGCCAACTCCTCGCGCTACTCGATGGTCGTCTACGGCTACGGCAAGTGCGCCCTGCACGACCTGCGCCGGACGATCGGCGACAGCGCGATGACCACGCTGCTGCGGAACTACGCGCAGGCGCACTGGTACGGCGTCTCCACCACCGCGGAGTTCAAGGCCGCGGCCCAGGCCGCCACCACGGTGGACCTGAGCTCCTTCTGGAGCCAGCACCGCATCGACGGCTGAGCCCGGACATCCGTACATCCCGGACGTCGCCCCCGGTCCAGGCCGGGGGCGACGCCCTTTCCGCGGGGTCAGCCCAGGGCGAGGGCGCGGAGGCGGTCGGCCGCGCCGTTGAAGTAGTTCTGGTCACCGGGGAAGGTGCCGGAGTCGGCGAACTGCCAGAAGGTCTGGTAGCCCCAGCCGTTCGGCAGGGTGCCGACGGAGGAGGCGTAGCGGGCTATCCAGAGCGGATTGGTGGTGCCGAAGCCGCCGTTGTCGCCGGTGCACTGGCTCCACCAGTTGGTGGTGGTGTAGATGGTGGGGTAGCGGCCGGTGCGGGAGTGCACGGTGTTGCTGAAGTCGCGGATCCAGCTGACCATGGCGCTCTGGCTGAGGCCGTAGCAGGTGGCGCCGTAGGGGTTGTACTCGATGTCCAGCGCGGGCGGCAGGGTCTTGCCGTCGGCGGACCAGCCGCCGCCGTGGCTGACGAAGTAGTTGGCCTGGGTGGCGCCGGAGGAGGCGTTCGGCAGCGCGAAGTGGTAGGCGCCGCGGACCAGGCCGGCGTTGTACGAGCCGTTGTACTGCTGGGCGAAGGACGGGTTGGTGTAGCCGGTGCCCTCGGTCGCCTTGACGTAGGCGAACTTGGCGCCGTTGGCCGCCACCGAGGACCAGTTGACGTTGCCCTGGTAGCCGGAGACGTCCAGCCCCGGGGTCTGGGTGGCGGCGAGGGAGGCGAACGGGGCGGCGGTGCTTCGCCCCTCGCGGGCGGCGACGGTGGAGCCGGCGAAGTCCTGCTCGGGGTGGAAGCCGGGACGGCCCTCGGCGACGGGGGCGACCGGGGCGGGGTCGGCCGCGTACGCGGGGGCGGCGGCACCGGCGACCAGGGCGGTCGCGGCGGCGAGGGCGGCCAGTGCGGGCAGGCGGCGGCGGGCCGGTCTGGCGGCCGCGGCGGTGCTCGCGATGGTGGCCGTGGTGCGGGCGGAGCGGGAAGAGCGGGGCATGAGCACTCCTCTGGTCCGAGCGTGGGGAAGGTCGAAATGACCCGGTTCGGCCGGGGTCTGACCGGCCGTACCGCAGAGTAGCCATGTACCTGGCACCGCCACCAGGCATCTTTTTTCACATGGTGAACGCACGTCACCTCGGTCGGAACGCCATGACCGGCAACCGGCGTTGCCGGTTCTGCCGGTGCGGCCGGCCCCGGGGAGGGATCGGCGGCTGGGGCGACGGAGGGGTCGGGAGAGGGGCGGGCAGCGGAGGCGGCGCCGGGTGCGGCGGGGGCGCTGTGGCACGATGCCCGCGGGCCGGCCACCACGGGCGGCCCCCTGCACGTGAGGAGAGACCAGCCATGATCGAGACCGCCACCGACTCCGCCCGGCCCGCCGGGGAGCCCGTGTTCCGGCCCGCCACGCCCGCCGACGTCCCGGCGCTGGTCGCGCTGGTCGAGTCCGCCTACCGGGGCGACTCCAGTCGGGCCGGGTGGACCACCGAGGCGGACCTGCTGGGCGGCCGGCGCACCAACCCGGAGGCCGTCGCCGAGGCCGTGGGCCACCCCGACGGCGTGGTGCTGCTCGCCGAGCGGGACGGCGAGCTGGTCGCCTGCTGCCAGCTGGAGCGGCGCGGCGGCCTGGCCTACTTCGGCATGTTCTCGGTGCGTCCGGGCCTCCAGGGCGGCGGCATCGGCCGGGCCGTGCTGGCCGAGGCGGAGCGGGTGGCGGGCGAGGAGTGGGGCGTCGGCGCGATGGAGATGACGGTGATCGAGCAGCGCGCCGAGCTGATCGCCTGGTACGAGCGGCGCGGCTTCCGGCGCACCGGCGAGTTCAGCCCGTTCCCGTACGGCGACGAGCGCTTCGGCATCCCGCGGCGGCCGGACCTCCGGTTCGCGCACCTCGTCAAGGAGTTGAAGGCGGAGTCCGCCGGGAATTGACGTCCGTGTACGGAAGTTGACGGCTGTGTGGGAGTCGGGGCCGGGTCGTCCGGGCGGTCGTACCAGTAGTCGTACCGGTGGTTGACGGCCTCGGAAACGGCCCGCCCTCGGGGTTCGGTTCAGTTCCGCTGGACCGGGTTTCCGCAGGTGATCCGCCGTCAACTCGCTGAGCTGGGGCGATGCGGAGATGTCATACCTCGTTCATTATTGGTCTAGGCCAATGTGAGAGGCTGAGTGCGAACGGCCACGTTCCGTCCGCTGCCCAGGGGGGCCATTTCCGCATGCCCGTTCTCCATGGCACCGCCATGCCCGCACCCGACACCGGTCCGCGCCGGACACCCGCGGACCCCGACGACCACCGGCTGCCCAGCCCGCCCGACGACGAGGAGCTCTACTGGTACTTCGGTCCGCAGCGCCGCTGGGTGCTGCTCTGCGCCACCCTCTCCTACGCGGGAGCCACCGCCACGCTCGGCCTGTTCGCCCTCAGCAAGCCGCTGCTCTGGCCCTTCCTGGTGCTCACCGTGCTCAACGCGGCCACCTGGCTGCTCTCGCTCACCGACGGCCAGCGCGCCCGGCGCTTCACCCGCGACTCGCACGACCTGCTGCTGCGCGCCTGGAGCCCCGCCCGCGCCCCGAGCGTGGACCTGCTGCTGCCGACCGCCGGCGAACCGCTGGCCGTCCTGGACAACGCCTACCGGTACACCGCGGCCGTCCAGTGGCCCGGTGAGCTGACCGTCCTGGTCCTCGACGACGCCGGCCGCCCCGAGGTGCGCGAACTCGCCGAGTCCTACGGCTTCCGCTACCACGCCCGCCCCGACCGGGGCCGGTTCAAGAAGGCCGGCAACCTCAACCACGGCCTGGCCGAGGGCACCGGCGAGATCGTCGCCGTCCTGGACGCCGACTTCTGCCCCCGCCCCGACTTCCTGCACCACCTGGTGCCCTACCTCGACAACCCCGGGGTCGGCATCGTGCAGAGCCCGCAGTGCTTCGACACGGACGCCGACATGTCCTGGCTCGAACGCGCCGCGGGAGCGACCCAGGAGATCTTCTACCGCTGGATCCAGCCCTCCCGGGACGCGCAGGACGGCACCGTCTGCTGCGGCACCAACGCCCTGTACCGCCGCGCCGCGCTGCAGCGGATCGGCGGCTTCGCCGAGATCGACCACAGCGAGGACCTCTACACCGGCCTCGCCCTCGCCCGCGCCGGATGGTCCACCCGCTACGTCCCCGCGCTGGTCGCCAAGGGCATGTCGCCCACCGGCCTGCCCGCCTTCATCAGCCAGCAGTACCGCTGGTGCCTCGGCTCCCTGGCGCTCGTCCGCGACCCGGACTTCCGCCGCGGCCCGCTGCCGAAGTCCGCCCGGCTCTGCTTCTGGAACGGCATCCTCGGCTACGTCACCAGCGCGGTGAACGTCTTCGCCGTACCGCTGCCCGCCCTGATCATGCTGTTCTTCCGGCCCGAGGAGATCCAGCCCTGGCAGGTGCTGCCGTTCCTGCCGCCGATCTGGGTCGCCCTGGTGCTGCTGCCCGCGATGTCCCGCACCCGCTGGCGCTTCGAGGTCACCCGGGTCCAACTCCTCGGCGGGCTCTGCCACGTGGTCGCCATCGCGCACGCGCTGCGCCGCCGCTCCGCCGACTGGGTGCCCACCGGCGCCGTCTCCGGCGGCAGCACGCTCGCCCGCGCCGTCGCCCGGATCGGGGTCGCCTGGCTCGGGCTCGTCGTCCTCGCGGGCGCCGCCGGGCTGGTCCGGGCCGCGCTGTTGTACGGCTGGCGGCCGTACTGGGCGCTCGCCGGACTGCTCGCGCTCACCACCTACACCATGGTCCCGCTGATCCGGGAGCTGTGGCCGCTGCTGAACGGGACCAACGGGGGCAAGGGCGCCGCCGTCGGTGAGGTCGCCGCGCCCGCACCGGGCCGCTCCGACCTCGGGTTCGGACGGGCCGAGGCCGTCGCCGTCACCGCCGCGCTGCTGCTGTGCGGGCTGTTGGCCTCCGGCTGGGCCGACCCACTGATCTTCTGACGGACCGTCACTTCCACTGCAACACCTGCCTGTTGCGTTTCCTTGCGCGTCGCCCCACCGGCGCGGACACCGCCCGGCCGCCCCATCGGCCCGGCGGGCCCGACAAACCGCTGCCAGCCCTGCAAGGAGCACCGCCGTGTCAACGGCCGTACCACCACCGTCGTCGTCCTCCTCTTTCGCTGACGTCCAGCCCTCCGTTCCGACCTCCGCCGCGTCCGGCCCAGTCGTCGACCTGCTGCCCGGCGTCGTCCGGGTCGACCGGGAACTCGCCGCCCCGCAGCGCGCCACCGTCGCCGAGAGCGGGCAGGCCCGCCGGCGCACCGCCTTCCGCCCCGACATCGAGGGGCTGCGCGGCGTCGCCGTGCTCTCCGTCCTCGCCTTCCACTCCGCCGTCCCCGGCCTGACCGGCGGCTTCGTCGGCGTCGACGTCTTCTTCGTCATCTCCGGCTTCCTGATCACCGGCCTGCTCGTCGGCCGCCCGCTCGGCCTGTGGGACTTCGCCGCCCGCCGCGCCCGGCGCATCCTGCCCGCCGCCGCCACCGTGCTGGTCGCCACCGCCGTCGCCGGCGGCGCCCTGCTCGACCCGCTGCGCGGCACCGACCTCGCCCGCGACCTGATCGCCTCCGCCGGGCAGTTCGCCAACTGGCGCTTCGTCGGCCAGCAGACCGACTACCTGGCCGCCGAACACGACCCCAGCCCGCTGCAGCACTTCTGGTCGCTGGGCGTGGAGAACCAGTTCTACCTGCTCTGGGGCGTGCTGCTGCTCGGCCTCGCCCGCTACCTGCGCGGGCGCCGCCGCACCCTCGCGATCACCCTCGCCACGGTGGCCGTCGGCGGCGTCTCCCTGGCGCTCTGCCTGCGCTGGACGGCCACCTCCGCGCCGCTCGCCTACTTCTCCACCGGCAGCCGGCTCTGGGAGTTCGCGGCCGGCGCCTGCGCGGCGCTGGCCGGCCCGGCCCTGCTCTCCCGCGCCGAGCGGCGCCCGGTGGTGTGGTCGCTGCGGGTGGTCGGCTGGCTCGGCCTCGCGGCCGTGCTCGCACCGGTGGTCCTGTACGACCGCGACACCCCCTTCCCCGGCACCGCCGCGCTGCTGCCCGTCCTCGGCACCGCCGCCGTCCTGCTCGCCGGACACGCCGCCGGGCACGACGGCCCCGGCGCCGCCGACGCCGGACGGCTGCTCGCCACCCGCCCGCTGCGCGCCGCCGGACGGCTCTCGTACGCCTGGTACCTGTGGCACTGGCCGGTGCTGACCATCGCCCAGGCCCGGTACGGTGCCCTGCCCTGGACCACCCTGCTCGCGCTCACCGCCGCCAGCGCGCTGCCCGCCTGGCTCACCCTGCGGCTGGTCGAACAGCCGCTGCGGTACGGCAGCAGCCCGGCACCCCGGCGCGGGCTCGCCGTCGGCGCCAGCGCCCTGGTCATCCCGCTGATCGCCGCGCTCACCCTCGGCGGCGGCACCGTACGCGCCCTCGGCGACCCCTCCTCCGGGCCCGTCGCGGCGCCCGCCGGAGCCGCCGACGGCCCGGGCCTGCTCGCCCCCGGCACCCGGGTGCTCACCCTGACGCCCTCGCTGGCCCGGGCCCGGGAGGACTTCCCGCCCGGCAAGGGCTGCGAGATCCCGCTCAACGCCGACAGCAGCCCGCGCTGCCTCTTCGGCGCCGAGGACAGCCCCGACCGGATCGTGCTGCTCGGCGACTCGCACGCCGGGCAGTGGATCTCCGCCGGCCTCGCCCTCGCCGAGCAGCGGCACTGGGCCCTGGAGGTCCTGGTCAAGCCCGGCTGCCCGCTGGCCACCCTCACCGTGCGCAACAACGTGCTCGGCCGGACCTTCGAGGAGTGCGACCGCTGGCGCGAGAACACCCTCACCCGGCTGGCCTCCGGGCCCAAGCCGCGGCTGGTCCTGATGGCGGGCCTCAACCGCTACGGCAGCCCGGAGGAGCGCACCGAGGGCTGGACCCGCACCCTGGACCGACTCACCGCGCTCGGCGCCCCGCTCGCCTACCTCGGCGACACCCCGATGCCCGGCAAGGACATCCCGACCTGCCTGGCCGCCTCCGACGGGCGCTCCGACGCCTGCTTCTTCCCGCGCGACACCGCCTTCGAGCCCGACCCCGTACTGGACGGCGGGCTCGCCGCCCGGTACGGGGTACGGACCCTCGACCTCGGCCCGCTGCTCTGCCCCGGCACCGGGCCCTCCTGCCCGGCCGTGCTGGAGGGCGTGGTGCTGTACCGGGACACCGGTCACATCACCGACACCCTGGCGCGGGTGCTGGCGCCGCGGCTGGACAGGGGGCTGCTGGGCGCCCCGGGGGCGTCCGCGGCTCCGGCGGGTCCGGGCGCTTCGGCCGCTTCTGCGGCTCCCGGGCCGACGTCGGACCGGCCGGTGCAGCCGGACCAGCAGATTCAGCCGGTGCTGCCGGGCCAGCCGGGTCAGCCGTAGAGGCTGTGGCAGACCCGGGCCTGGTCAGAGCCGGGCGGCCAGTGGCCCGCCCGCTCGGCCTGGTCGCAGATGGTGTTCTGGCCGCCGCCCGCCCCGGTACTCGCCGGGGCGGGCGCGCCCGACGGGCCACGGGCCGGCGTGCTGGTGTGCGGGCTGTGCCCCGGCTTGGGGCGCGCACTCGCCGAGGCGTGCAGGGCGTCGGGCGTCGCGCTGCCCCCGGCACCGGACGCGGCCGGCGCCGTGCCCGGCCCGGTCACCGGGACCGCCGCGCCCGGGGTGGGCGGCGGCAGCGGGGACGGCGCCGGCGTGACCGGCGACGGGGAGACCGGCAGCAGCCGCGCCGCCGTCGAGTCCGAGGCGGTGGGCGAGGCGTCCGGCAGCGCCGCCACGCTGAGCTCGTCACCCGACCCCGGCCCGCACATCGCCAGGACGGACGCCAGCACGGCGCCCGTGCCGACCATCGCGGCCGTCCAGGCCTTGCGCGACAGGCGCCTCGGCGGTGTGGCGGTGGACCACGGCGGTAGCGGATCTGTCGGAACCGGCGGCGGCTGCCAAGCGTTCTGCGGCCACTGCCACTGCCCTCCGGTGGGCTGCCCAGTCATGTGCTCGTCCTTCCAGCGGCCCCCCTAGAACCTTGCCGTGCTCAACGAGCGCGCCGACGCCGGGACATGACCCGGAAGAGGGGTCTGGACGGGCGTTGATTGCCACCGCGCCACATGCTGGGGGGCATGGAGACCAACAGCACGGCCACCCCCCTGGTCGAGGTGGCCGAGTTCCGCACCGACAGCCGCTACCGCCTCGTCCGCTTCGAGGGCCACGGCTGGGAGCCGCTCGCACCGGAGGAGTTCGAGCCGCGCGTCCACCAGCTCTTCCCCGACCTCGACCCGCGCGACCCCCAACGGGTCCACTGGGCCGACCGCCCCTGGGAATGGCCCGCCTGGCACGCCGGAGAGGCGTGAACGCGGTCCGACTGGGCCCGAACGCGGCCTGACGGGGCCCGAACCCCGGTTTGACGAGGTCTGAACGGCTCGGCGCGGGATCGGCACCCCGCGACTTCGTTACGCTGGGCGGGTGAGTGTGGATCACTTCTGGCGCCGCCTGCCGGGTCAGGCCGTGGACACCTGCTCGCCGGAGGAACTCGGCGAACTCGTGCCCCGCGACCGCGACCTCCGGTACGACCGGCTGGCCGCCGCCGGGCTCGCCCTCGGCGTGCGGCGCACCGCCGTCCTGATGGAACTCGCGCTCACCGAGAACGGGCTGCACCCCGACCCGGCCGCCCGACTGCCCGTCTACGGCGGTGGGCGGCACGAACCGGACGGGGCACTGCCGGGCGGCGCCATGCCGGTGCTGCGCCCCGAACAGGTCGCGGCGGCCTCCGCCTTCCTGCGCGGCTCGGCGCTCGGCGAACTCGTCCGCCAGCAGAACAGCGTGCTCGCCCGCACGGCCGCGCACCTCGGGTACCCGACGCCCTGGTCCGAGACCTGGGCGGCGCTCGTCGTCCACGACCTGCGCGAGCTGCGGGACTTCTTCGCGAGCGCGGCCGCCGCCGGGGACGCGGTGGTCGTCCGGGAGGCCGAGGAGACCGGCCGGCCGGACGCGGCGCCGCAGCGGCGCAACTCGCCGTCCAGCACGGGGGCGTGAGCCTCGGTCCCGCCCGCACGGGGCCAGGCCTCAGCCCGTAGCGGCGGCGAGGAGCGTCAGTCCGGCCGCGGTGGCGGTGTGGATCGCCGTGTTGCGGTCCCGCAGGGTGGTGACCAGCCCGGCCGCCCGCAGCACCGTCGTGTGCTCGCTGGCGCTCGCCGCGGAGATGCGGACGGCGGCGGCGACGTCCCCGGTCGTACAGCCCTCCCGCTGCGCGAAGGTCCGCAGCACGGCGGCGCGGGTGCGGCCCAGCAGTGCGTCCAGAGCCGGTGACGACCCGTGCGGCGCCGCCAACACCCCTGCTCCGGTGGGCTGGTGGGCGGGATGGACCAGCATCGGCTGCGGCTCGGTGTCGTAGATCACGACGGGTGCGCCCGTGACGAAGACGGACGGGACCAGCAGCAGCCCCCGGCCGTCGAGGTGGATGTCCCGGTCCAGCCCGGAGGCCAGCTCGACGTGCAGGACCGGGGCCTCCCAGTGGATCCGGCCCGGCAGCAGCCGCTCGAAGAGCCGCTCCACACCGCCGTGCAGCAGATCGCGTCCGCGGACCGCGCGGTCCGCGGCCAACGCGTCCTCGGCGGACGCCTGGTACGGGGCGAGCAGGACGTCGTGGACGTGGCCGAGGGCCTCCACCAGGCGGCGCATGAGGTCACGGTCCTCGCCGAGCGTACGGGCCCAGCCGGGTAGCGGACGGGTGGCCGCCGCGTCGGCGAGGTCCGCGCGGATCCGCCCGGCCGGCGTGGCGGCGACGCCCTCCAGCAGCTCCGCGACGCTCCGGGCCCCCGGCGGACTCAGGAAGCCGGGCGACACCCCGTGCACCGGCACCAGGTCGAGGACCATCCGGGCCTGCGGCCCCAGCCGCCCGCGCGCCGTCCGCCGCCAGGCCCCGAACCGCGCCTCGTGGTTGCGGTCCCGCAGGACGCGCACCGCCACGTTCAGTTCCACCATCGCCGCCATCGCCCCCGCGACCCTGGTGCGCGCCAGGTCCTCGCCGGTGAAGTGGAACCGGAACGCCATCCCGCCTCCTGTGATGGGGAGCTGACGGAGAGTCAGCTCCCGTCCATGATGCCAGGGGAAGCCGTGGACGGGAGGGGCAGGCGCAGCCGCGACGACCGGGGTGCGATCGGATGGATGCGAAGCGCCCGCGCCACGCGGTGATCCTGGCCCGCGCCATCGCGGCCGTTTCGCCGCGCCGGTGTCGAGCAGGACCCCGCCGCCCGGGCCACGCGACCGGGTCAACGAGGGGTGCGGATCCGGGGGGCCCGACCTACGGTGAGGATCGGGACGCCGGGCGGCCGTACGCCGCCGGTGGCGCCCCCCACCGTTGGCGATGGCCCGCTCGCCGGGCGCCCGCACCGTGCGGGTCCGGTCCCGTACGGAATCGCCGAATCCGGTCATTCGGAAACCAGACACTCGTCGTCATGACGAGTGGGAGGCATCATGAGAAAGCTCCCGGTCGCACTGGCCCTGATCCCCGCCGCCGCGCTGATCACGTCGTGCTCCGACAACGGGGGAGCGGCGTCCGGCGGCACCGCCGCGCAGAAGCCCGCCGTCGTCACCGCCGAGCCCGTGCAGTCCCAGGCACCCCAGTCCCAGGCCGCCCAGGCGCCGCAGACGCAGGTGAAGGTGGTGACGGACGGGCTGGGAGACCCGTTCGAGCTCGCCTACGCCCCCGACGGCCGGCTCTGGGTCAGCGAGAAGTCCGGGCTCAAGATCACCCGGGTCGACCCGCAGAGCGGCGCCAAGAGCACCGCCCTCGACCTCACGGGAAAGGCCTTCCACAGTCAGGACGGGCAGGACGGCGTCCTGGGCTTCGCGTTGCACCCGGACTTCGGCAAGGGCAAGGGCAGCGACTACCTCTACCTCGCCTACACCTACAAGAACGGCAACGACTCGGCCACGAAGATCGTCCGCTACACCGCGAAGGACGGCGTGCTCTCCGACGAACAGCCCATTCTGACGGGGCTGCCGGGGCACAACCAGCACCAGTCGGCCCGGATCCGGTACGGACAGGACGGCAAGCTCTACTACTCGATCGGCGACCAGGGCCACAACTACATGGCCGACTACTGTCTGCCGAACCACGCGCAGGACCTGCCGACCGCCGCCCAGGTCGCCGCGTCGGACTGGTCGCTGTACCAGGGCAAGGTGCTCCGCATCAACCCGGACGGCTCCGTCCCCGACGACAACCCCGAGCTGAACGGCGCCCGCAGCCACATCTACGCCTACGGCATGCGCAACCCGGACGGCATGGACTTCGGCGGCAAGGACCTCTACACGGCCGAGAACGGCCCGCTCACCGACGACGAGTTCAACCTCATCACGAAGGGCGGCAACTACGGCTGGCCCAACGTCGCCGGGTGGAAGGACGACAAGGCGTACGTCTACTCCAACTGGTCGCAGGCCAAGGGCGGTTGCGAGAAGCTCACCTACAACCCGGACCCGAACACGCCGCCGGCCGAGGTGCCGACGACGAAGGAGACGGACTTCACCAAGGACATGGTCTCCCCGCTCAGCACGTACGGGACGACCGTCGAGAGCGGGCACAACTTCGGCACCACGCCGGTCTGCCCCGACGCCGCCTCCGCCTACATGTGCTGGCCGACCATGGCGCCCGGCAGCCTCAAGGTGTACGGGGACGACGTCCTCGTCACCTCGTTGAAGAACGGCACCGTCTTCCGGCTCTCCAAGGACGGCAAGAAGTACGAGGAGCTCTTCCGGACCGTCAACCGCTACCGCGACGTCGCCCTCAGCCCGGACGGCAAGACGCTGTACATCGCCACCGACAGCGAAGGCCAGCACATGGTCCGCGGTGACGGCGGTACCCCGACCACCCACCTGGCGAATCCGGGCGCGATCCTCGCCGTCCCCTACGACCACACCACGACGCAGTGAAGCCCCGACACGGAGGTGAGACAGTCATGACCCGTCACGAGGAACAGCCCAGGCGTGCCCGGCAGTCCCGGGAGCGCACCACCGACCGGCCGAACACCCCGACGGAAGGCGCCCGTTGGCGCAAGCCGAGCTACCAGGTGGTGGAGGCGTCTCTGGAGGTCTCGGCGTACTACCTCGCCAAGCGGTAGCGGCCACCGCACCGCACCGGTAGGACCACCACTCGAAGAGGGAGGAAGCGCTGTGCGACTGCACGTACTCGGTACGGCAGCCGGCGGCGGTGTCCCGCAGTGGAACTGTGCGTGCCCCGGCTGTGCCGGGGCACGCGCGGTTCCGTCGCGCCGGCGGCTGCACGCGTCCGTCGCCGTGGAGACCGAGCCCGGCCGGGTGTACCTCGTGAACGCCACACCGGACATCGCCGAACAGATCGAGCGCTGCCCCTGGCTGCGCCCCGAGGGCCGGCGCACCCGGCTGTCGGGCGTGATCCTCACGGACGCCGAACTCGACCACACGCTCGGCCTGGCGCGGCTGCGCGAGGCCGACGAACTGGAGGTCATGGCGACCGACGCGGTCCGGGACGCCGTGCACAAGGGGCTCGGCCTCGGCGAGGTCCTCGCGCCCTACACCCGCCTGCGCTGGCGGGACTTCGACGGCGTCGCGCTCGAACCGCTCTCCGGCAAGCGCCCCCGCTACGCCCGGGACGCCTGCGACGGGGACTGGGTGAGCGCCCTGCGGGTGGGCGGACTGCTCTACGCGCCGTCGACCGGCGTCTGGACCGACGGGTTCGGCGAGGACGCCGACCTGGTCCTGGTCGACGGCACCTTCTGGGACGACGAGGAGCCGCGCACCGCCGGGTTCTCCACGAAGTCCGCCACCGGGATGGGCCACCTGCCCGTGCTCGCCACCCGAGACCGGCTCGCCGCCCTGTCCGCCCGGTGCCTCTACACCCATCTGAACAACACCAACCCGCTCGTCGACCCGGACTCCCCCCTCCACGCGGAGCTGGCGGACCGGGGCCTCGGGGTGGCCGCGGAAGGAGCGGTCCTCACATGGTGACGACCTTCGAGAGCGAGCTCAGGGCCGTGCCCGAGCGCCGCTACCACCACCGGCACCCCTTCAACCTGAGGATGCACCAGGGGCTCCTGCTGCCGGAGGAGCTGCGCACCTGGATCCTCAACCGGTTCCACTACCAGCGGCACATCCCGGTCAAGGACGCGCTGATCCTCGCCAAGCTGGAGGACCCCGCCCTGCGCCGGCTGTGGATCCGCCGGATCACCGACCACGACGGCGGCGACGGCGACGAAGGCGGCATCGAGCGCTGGCTGCGGCTCGGCGAGGCGGCCGGGCTCGATCGTGCCGACCTGCTCTCGGGCCGCGGGGTGCTGCCCGGAGTGCGGCTCGCCGTCGACGGCTACGTCAACCTCTGCCGTCACGGCACGCCCCTGGAGGCCGTGGCCGCCTCGTTGACCGAACTGTTCGCGCCGGACCTGATGGCCACCCGGATCGCCGCCTTCGAGCGCCACTACACCTGGATCGAGCCCGTGGGCCTCGCCTACTTCAGGACCCGCGTCGGTCAGGGCCGCCGGGACAGCGACGAGGCGCTGTCCCTGGTGCTGTCCTGGGCGCGCACCCGGGCCGAGCAGGAGGCCGCCATCGCGGCGCTCTCCTACAAGTGCGAGCTGCTGTGGACCCTCCTCGACGCCGTCGAACGGGCCCCGGCGTGACCTGGCGACCGGCCCTGAGCGGGTACGCGCGGCTGCGCCACTGCCCGGTGCGGAACAGCACGCTGCTGGTCGTCCCGGAGCGCATCGTCGTCCTCAGTGCCGAGGCGGCCGCGATCGTCGGACTGTGCGACGGCACCCGGACCGTACCGGAGATCACCACCGAGTTCCCGGCCGAGGGGGCCGACGACGTCGTGGTCTTCCTCGACGACCTGAAGGAGCGGGGATGGCTGCGGTGAACCCGCCCTGGGCCATGCTGGCCGAACTCACCCACGGCTGCCCCCTGCGCTGCCCGTACTGCTCCAACCCGATCGAACTCACCTCCCGTGAAGCGGAACTGACGACAGATCAGTGGCTGGACGTGCTGACGCAGGCCGGTGAACTCGGGGTCGCGCACGTCCACCTGTCGGGCGGCGAACCGCTGTTGCGGCGCGACCTGACCGAGATCGTCGCGGGGGCCGACCGCGCCGGGATCTACGCCCAGCTCGTCACCAGCGGACTCGGCCTGACCCGGGAGCGGCTGGCCGCGCTGACCGCGGCCGGGCTGCCCAGCGTCCAGCTCTCCGTCCAGGGCGCCGACGCCGCCTCCTCCGAGCTGATCGCCGGACGGCGGTCGTTCGCGGCGAAGGAGCGGGCCGCCGCGCTGGTCCGCGAGGCCGGACTGCCGCTGGGCCTCAACGTCGTCCTGCACCGCCTGAACCTCGACGACATCGACGCGATCGTGGACCTCGGCATCGCCTGGGGCGCGGTGCGCGTCGAACTCGCCAACACGCAGTTCTACGGCTGGGGGCTGGCCAACCGGGCCGCCCTCATGCCCACCCGGGACCAGCTGGACCGCGCCCGGGAGGCGGTCGAGCGCCGACGGCGGCGGACCGGCGTCGAACTCGTCTGGGTCGTCCCCGACTACTTCGACGGCGTCGCCAAGCCCTGCATGGGCGGCTGGGGCGCGGTCTCCCTGACCGTCGCCCCCGACGGCCGGGTCCTGCCCTGCCCCGCCGCCTACGACCTCCCACTGGACCTGCCGAACGTCCGCGACCACGCCCTCGCCTGGATCTGGTCCGAGTCGTCGGCCTTCCGGGCCTACCGCGGCACCGACTGGCTGCCCGAGCCCTGTGCCTCCTGCGCCCTCCGGGAGGTCGACTTCGGCGGCTGCCGCTGCCAGGCCTTCGCCCTCACCGGCGACCCGGGGCGGACCGATCCCGCGTGCGCGCTGTCGCCCGACCACGGCCTGATCACGGAGCTCGCCGCCCGGCAGGACGGGGACCTCGTCTACCGGGACCCGGCCGGCCGCTGAGGCCGCGCTCCGCGGGTCGGCGTTCCCTTCGGATCCGGTCGGCCCGCCGCCCGTCCGGTGTTCGGGTTCAGGTGGCGCTTGCGTGGTCCTGCGTAGCGCCGAGCAGCCGCCGGACGGCCTGCCGGGCGTGGTCCAGCGGTTCGGGGCCGCGCCGGACGGAGGCGAGCAGGACGGCGCCCTCCACCAGGGCGAGGGTCTGCCCGGCGGCGACCCGGGCCTGCGCCGGGCCGAAGCCCTCGTCCTCCAGCCGGTCGGCCAGGATCCGCTGCCAGCCCGCGTACAGCTCGGCGCAGAGCGCCCGCAGCGCCTCGTTGGTGCCGGCCACCTCCAGGGCGACGGTGGCGATCGGGCAGCCGCTGGTGTACCGGGAGCGCTCCAGTCGTTCGGCGAAGGCGTCGATCAGCCGCCCGGCGAGGGTGACGGTGCCGGCGCCCTCACCGGCCAGGGAGGCGAGCAGCGCCTCGACCTCCTGGCCGGCCTGGGTGAGCGCGGCGGCCACCAACTGGTCCTTGCCGCCGGGGAAGTGGAAGTAGAGCGAGCCGCGCGGGGCGCCGGTGGCGGCGACGATCCGGTTGAGTCCCGTCCCGAAGTAGCCCTGCGCCTCGATCAGTTCCCTGGTGCCGGCGATCAGCCGGGCCCGGGTCTCCTCACCCTTGACTCCCATGCGGCGATAGTAGACCGGTCTGCATATTCCTGTCGACGGGCCTTCGAGCCTCCCTTGAGCGATGATTGACCGATCGTCAGAAACGGTACTGGGGCGGGTAGCCGGTCCAGTGCAGCTCCTCCGGCAGGTGGCCCTGGTCGTTCAGCAGCAGAACGGCGGGCGGCCGTCCGGGCGTGTAGCGCAGGACGGTCAGCGCCGCGTTGGCGGCGTTGACGCCGAGCCACCGCCAGGCCGGGGCGTCCAGGGCGTGCCGGACCAGCCAGCCGACCAGGAAGGCGTGGGTGACGACCAGTTCGTGCCGCTCCTCGCGGCCCGGCACCGGCCCGGTGAACCGTTCGACGGCCCGCCGCGCCAGCGCCGCGCCCTCCTCCCGCTCCGCCGCCGTGGTGCCCCCGAGGAAGTCCAGCAGGAACCGCGCGCCGTCGGCGGGCAGTTCGTCCCGCGCGGGCACGTACGGAACGAAGTCCCCGGCCTCCTCGCAGGGTTCCGGCCGCACGCCGGTCAGCTGCTCCGCGACCAGCCGCGCGGTCTCGGCCGCCCGGGGCAGCGGGCCGTGGTGCAGCGCCGAGACCGGGCGGCCGGCCAGCCGCCGGCCCAGCAGCGCGGCCTGCCGGCGCCCGGCGGCGGTGAGTCCGCTGTCGTCGCCGTGGGACTCGGCCTCGCCGTGGCGGGCCAGGTAGAGGTAGCGGGTGGCGGTGTCGGTCATGCCGTGGGACTCCTCGGGAGGGACGAAGATCATGTCGTCCCGAGTGACACACCGGGGGCCGCGCCCGGTTCCGGCTCAGCCCGTGGGGGCCGCGTCCGTGTGGGCCCGGCCCGTGTGGGCCTCGTCCAGCAGCGCCAGCTCCTCCGCCGACAGCCGCAGCGCCCCGGCGGCGACGTTCTCCTCCAGGTGCGCCACGTCGCCGGTGCCCGGGATGGCCAGCACGTGCGGGCCGCGGTGCAGCGTCCAGGCCAGCCGGACCTGGGCGGTGCTCGCCCCGCGTGCCTCGGCCACCGCCCGGACCTGGGCGGGCTCGGCCTCCCCGGCGCCGTCCTGCCGTCCGGCCCCGGCGATCGCGTAGAAGGGGACGAAGGCGATGCCCTGCTCCCCGCAGATCCGCAGCAGCTCGTCCTGCTCCGGCGTGGCGCCGATGCCGTACGGGTTCTGCACGCAGACCACCGGCGCGATGGCCTGAGCCTCGGCGAGCTGGTGCGGGTGGACGTTGGACAGGCCCAGCTGCCGGATCAGCCCGGCCTCGCGCAACTCGGCCAGCGCGCCGAAGCGTTCGGCGACCGAGTCGGTGCCGAGGATGCGCAGGTTCACCAGGTCGAGGTGGTCGCGGCCGAGCTGGCGCAGGTTCTGCTCGACCTGGGCGCGCAGCCGCGCGGGGGTGCGGGCGTGCTCGACCCACTCGCCGTCGATGCCGCGGCCGGGGCCGACCTTGGTGGCGATCACCAGGTCGTCGGCGTACGGCGCGAGCGCCCGGTTGATCAGCTCGTTGGCGGAGCGCAGCGGGGAGAAGTAGAAGGCCGCCGTGTCGAGGTGGTTGACGCCCAGCTCGACCGCGCGGCGCAGCACCCGCAGCGCCTGCTCACGGTCGCGCGGGACGGCGTGCGGGACGAGTGCCGGGCCGGTCTGCGGCAGGCGCATCGTGCCGAAGCCGATCCGGTGGACGGTGCGGTCGCCGAGCTTCCAGGTGCCGGCGGCGGCCGCGGTGGTGGCGGGGGTGGCGGCTGCGGTGGTGGCGGTGCCGTCGGACGTCATGCCGGTCATGATCGCTACTGAACCGGCCTGACCGCCAGTGATTCGAACATGTCCATGAGGATGGGGGCGGGGGCCGCGTTGGGGGAGGGGTGGCCGGGCGTTCCGCCGTCCGTCGTCATGTCGGCCGGGCACACCGGTGTCGGCGGCGAGGGCGCGTCCCGCCGACCGTAGCGTGCGGGACATGACACCCCAACGGCACCCCCGGCACCCCTACACCCGACGGGCCGTCCTCGTCGCCGCGCTGCTCGGGGCCGCCCTCGGCGCCGTCGCGCTCACCGGGACACCGGCACGACCGTCCGCTGCCCGGCTGCGCCCGGCCGGTGCGCCGCCGACCGTGTACGCGCACCGCGGCGCCTCCTCCGCCGCGCCCGAGAACACCCTGGTCTCCGACGAGGTGGCCCGGCGGGCCGGCGCCGAGTGGATCGAGGACGACGTCCAGCCCAGCAGGGACGGCGTCCCGTACGTGCTGCACGACGACACGGTGGACCGCACCACCGACGGCACCGGCCGGATCCGCGAGCTGACCGCCGCCCAGCTCGACGCGCTGGACGCCGGCTCCTGGTTCGCCCCCGCCTACGCGGGCACCCGGCTGCCGACCCTGGCCGCCCAACTGGAGGACCTGCGCAGCCGCGGCGGCAGGCTGCTGCTGGAGATCAAGGGCCCGCACAGCCGCGACGAGGTCGCCCGGATCGTCCAGGAGGTGCGCGACCACGGCATGGCCGACCGGGTCCTCGTCCAGAGCTTCGAGGTGGACGCCCTGCGCCACACCCGCGAGCTGGCCCCCGAGCTGCCGCTCGGCCTGCTCCGCTCCACCCTGGACGCCGACCCGGTCGCCACCGCCCGCGACCTCGGCCTGTCCGCCTACAACCTCGCGGACGACGCGCTGTCCGCCCGCCCCGGCGTGGTCGGGGAGCTGCACGCCGCCGGGGTGGCGGTGAACGTCTGGACGGTCGACCGGCCCGCCCGCTGGCAGGTGCTCGCGGCGGCGGGCGTGGACGGGATCATCACCAACCGCCCGGCCGAGCTGGCCGGTTGGAGCGCGGCCTGGTCGGCGCGGGGCGCCGCCGGTTAGGCTGCCGGGCGTGGAGCAGGAGAACGCGGCGGGCGCCCGGCCGGTGGACGAACAGGCCGGGGCGGACTGGATCCGCGAGCACCTCGGCGTGGTCCTGGAGCCGCAGGGCTCGCTGACCGCCTTCGACGGGCGCCTCGTCATCGACCTGGACACCCAGGTCGTCACCGTGGACGGCCGTGAGGTCCGGCTCCACCGCTCGGACGTCAAGCTGCTGCGCGGCCTGATCGCGCTGGGCGAGGGCGTGCACGCGCCGGACACGATCCTGTGGAAGGTCTACGACGCGACGCTTCACCCCCACGAGCTGAGGTACCCGATGGCGCTGCTGCGGGCGAAGCTCGGCGAGCCCGACTGGATCGTGCGGACCGAGGAGGGCCGCTACGGCCTGCGGCCCCCGGAGCTGCCGTAGCCGCATACTGACGGCATGACGGGTGGAGACGGCGGCCGGGGTCCGGACCGGCGCGGGGTGCTGCGGGCGGGCGCGGCGGCGGCGCTGGCGCTGGGCGCGGCGGGGTGCACGGGCGGGAGCACGTCACGGGCGGCCGGGCCGAGTCCGAGCACGACGACGCCCGCGACACCGGCCGGAACGCTGACCGAGACACCCGCGCCCACCCCGCTGCCCCGCCCGCCCCTCTGGCAGCCCGGCCCCGGCGAGATCCAGCCCGACGTCAAGCGCCGCGCCGTCGAGCTGGTCGCCGCGCTCGGCGCCTGGCCGCCCGGCGGGCAGGGAGTGGAGGCGGCCCGGGCCCGGGTGGCGGCGCTCGGCCTGCCGCCCGCGCTGGCCGACGCCGCCGGTCCGTTGGCCCCGGCGGCGTCGGAGGCGAGCCTGGAGGTGGTGGTCGCCCAGTACGGCGGCATCCTCGACGACTCGGCGAGCGTGCTGGTGGTGTGCCGGCAGTGGACCCGAGGCCCGGACGGCTCGGTGGCCGAGGGCGGCACCACGGTGGACGTCCGGCTGGGCCGGGCCGAGCCGCGCTGGACCGTCACCGACCTGCGTCCGGGTGTCGCGGGCCCGGCCGCCGCCGCGCCGTCGCCCGCGGTGGCCCGGGTGCTGGCCGAGCCCCGGATCGAGCTGCCGCCGGAGGCCGCCGCCGACCTGCGCGGCGGCACGGTCCACGACAGCGTGCTGGAGGCGATGCTGCGGCTGGCCGGCCCGTACACGCTCTCGGTGAGCGTGGTGCGGACCGGCCACCCGCTGGACGTCTTCGGGACGACCCGGCCCAGCGACCATCCGCTGGGCCGGGCCTTCGACGTCTGGCGGATCGACGGCCTGGCGGTGGTGGACCCGGGTACGTCCCGGCAGCTGGTCGAGTCCTTCATGCGGGACGCGGCCGCCGCCGGTGCGTACAACGTGGGCGGTCCGGTGGCGGTCCCGGGCGGCGTCGGCAACCAGTTCTTCACCGACGACACCCACCACGACCACTGCCACGTGGGCTTCAACCACTAGGCACCGTACGTCAGTTGACGTTGACGCCGCTCCAGGCCGCCGCGACCGCGTTGTACTCGGCGCTGCCGGCGCCGTACAGGTCGCGGGCCGCGTTCAGGGAGGCGGAGCGGGCGCCCTTGTAGGTGGTGGTGGAGGTCATGTAGACGGTCAGCGCGCGGTACCAGATCTTGGCGACCTTGGCGTTGCCGATACCGGCCAGCGTGGAGTTGTTGCAGGTCGGGCTGGTGTAGGTGACGCCGTTGACGGTCTTGGTGCCGCTGCCCTCGCTGGCCAGGTAGAACCAGTGGTTGCCGACGCCCGAGGAGTAGTGGACGTCGAGCTTGCCGACGCCGCTGCTCCAGCAGTCGGCCGAACGGCCGTCCAGCGAGGGCTTGTCGAAGCGGCGCAGCCACGGCGGGGTGGACTGGTCGCTGAACAGGTAGTCGCCCTTGTCGACGCTGTTGTTGGCGTACCACTCGACCATGGTGCCGAAGATGTCGCTGGTGGACTCGTTGAGGCCGCCGGACTCGCCGCTGTAGCGCAGGTTGGCGGTGGCGCTGGTGACGCCGTGGGTCATCTCGTGGCCCATGGTGTCGAGGTCCACCTGCTCCGGGTCGGTGGTGCCGTCGCCGTCGCCGGTCATCATGCAGAAGCAGGTGTCGGACCACTGGGCGTTGTCCCAGTTGGTGCCGACGTGGACGAAGACGGTGGCGCCCTTGCCGTCGTTCTTGATGCCGCTGCGGCCGTGGACGTTCTTGTAGTAGTCGTACGTCCAGGCGGTGTTGGCGTGGGCGTCGACGGCGGCGGTGGTGCGGTCGGAGGAGAACTTCTTTCCGTCGCCCCAGACGTTGGTGGTGCTGGTGATCGCGGTGCCGGAGGAGGCCTTGAGCGAGCTCGCGGCGACGTTGTTGGCGTCCTTGGTGACGTGGCCGCGGACCGGATCGGTCAGGGTGTAGCCGCCGTTCGCGGCGGTGGTGTCGATGGTGACCGTGCCGGTGTACTCGGAGTTCCCGGTGCCGGCCGCCTGGTGCTCGGCGTCGTAGGACTCGATCTGCTCGCCCGTGGTGGCGTCGGTGACGACCACCTTGCCGGCCGGCTGGCCGTGCTCGCCGGTGCCCTCGACGGTGGTGCGCCAGGCCAGCCGGGGGGTGCCGTCGGCGGCCCAGACGACCAGCTCGGGGCTGCTGACGGCGTCCTTGACACCCGGGGCGGCGGCCAGCGCGCCGGCCGCGCCGGACTGCGCGGTCACCTTGGGGACGGTCGACTTCACGGCGGCGTCGTGGGCGGCCGCGCGGGAGGAGTCCTTGAGCCGGCCCTTGGCGTCCTGGTGGACGACCAGGTCGCCGCCGACCACCGGCAGGCCCTGGAAGGTCCGGTCGAAGCGGACGTGGGTGGCACCGTCGGCGTCGACCACGACGTCCTTGAGCACGAGGTCCTGGCCGGCGCCGAAGCCGAACACCCCCGCGTTGTGGGCGACGTTGGCTCGGGCCTGGGATATCGCGGCCTCGCGCATGCCGGGGGCGGCGGAGGCGGTGGCGGCCGGGACGGTGGCGCCGGCGAGGGCGGCGACGACCACGAAGGCCGCGGCCACGCGGGCACGGCGGGAGGAGGACGTGGGGATCACTCGGACTCCAGTGGGGGTAGCTGTGCAGGGAAAGGAGCTGCGACCGAGATTGACGGGGGTCAGTCAGATTGAGCTAGAGGAAAGGTCATAACTTTGCCAAGTCGTGTCCTTGGTCGATAAAAAATGATCGGAAGTTAACAAGGGCTCTACAGTGCCGTCGTGACGATCGACTACCTGTGGCGCGGCCAGCTCACCGATCCCGAACTCGACGCCCTGCACGCCGAGGCCTTCGGCCACCCCGTGGAACCCGGCGGCCGGCTCGCCCGGCTGGAACGGCACAGCCTCGGCTGGGTCACCGCCCGCCGCACCGCCGACGGCGCCCTGCTCGGCTTCGTCAACCTCGCCTGGGACGGCGGCGTCCACGCCTTCCTGCTCGACACCGCGGTCTCCCCGGACGCCCGGCGGCAGGGCGTCGCCACCCGGCTGGTCGCGGAGGCCGCCGACGGCGCCCGCGCGGCCGGCTGCGCCTGGCTGCACGTCGACTTCGAGCCGCACCTGCGCCCCTTCTACCTCGACGCCTGCGGCCTGCGCCCCACCGACGCCGGGCTGTTGGCGCTCTGACACCTTGCCGCCGGGCCGCCGCCAGGCCGCCGGACCTCTGGTGCTCCGACACTGGGCGGCCGGCCCGCCGAGGCCCTACGCTTCCGCCCCATGGACGGATGGGTGGGGGCCTGGACCGGCGGCCGGGCGGCGGTCCACGTGGGCGACGTCGCGGACTTCAACGCGCAGTTCTTCGCCCCCGGCATGGACCCGGCGCAGCGCCTGCGACGGCTGCGGCACGCCCACCACTACGCCTGCCTGGCCGCCTGCTACAGCCCCGAACCGGCGCTGCTGGTGCTGCCCGCCGAGGTCGCCCCGGAGTGGACCGACTGGCTGGCCCGGGAGTTGGCCTGGGGCCCGGTCGAGGTGCACAGCGGCGTGGCACCGGACCGCACGGTGGCCGAGGCCCTCGCCGACCGTCCCGCCCTGGCGGCCCGGATCGCCGACTCCGGCCGTCCGGTGGTGGGGTGGGGCCGGACGGCCGCGCAGGGCGAGGGGCCCGAGCTGGCCGCCGTCCGCCGCTACGAGTCCAAGGCCGCCGCGCACGACCTGTTCACCGCCCTCGCCCCCGGGCACCCCGGCATCCGGGTGCCGCACCAGGAGCGCCCGGGCGGCCGACGCCGGGCGGCCCGCCGGCTGACCGCCCGCGCCGTCCGGGGCCTGACCACGGTGCTGAAGAGCCCGTACGGCGTCGGCGGCTACGGCACCGTCGTGGTGGAGCCCGCCGAACTGTTCGCCGCGGGCGGCGGCCGGGCCCTGCTGCGGCGCCTGGTCCGCACCGAACTCCTGCCCGCCGACGGGGAGTTGCTGCTGGAAGAGTACGTCGACGCCGGCCCGTCCGCCCGGCTTCGCGACCTCACCCAGGACGCCCTGGTCGGCCCGGACGGCACCGTCCACCCGGTCGGCGCGGGCGCCATGGAGGTGGCCGGCACCCGCTACCAGGGCGTCACCGTCGGCCCCGGCGCGGTGCCGGGGGACGCCGCCGACACCGCCCGCCGGTTCGCCGTGGCGGTGGGGGAGCGGCTGGCCGCCGAGGGCTACCGGGGCTGGTACGACGTCGACTTCGTCACCGACCGGGAGCGCCGGCTCGCCCCCACCGAGATCAACCTGCGGCTCACCGGCCCGGCCGTCGCCCTCGTGCTGCGCGCCCGCCTCGACGCGGTGCGCGGCCCCGGCCACCTGGTCCGCACCCTGGACGCGATGCCGCTCGGCGCCCGGCTCGACCAGGCCGCGCTGCACGACCATCTGGAACGGCTGCGGCCGCGCTGCGCCCGGCTCGGCGTCACCCTGCTGCCGCTGATCCCGACCGCCTCCCGCGAGCCGGAGCCCTTCGTCGGCCTCGCCCTGGCCGGGCCGGACACCGAGTCGCTGGACGCGGCCGAGGCGCTGGTCGCCGCCGCGAACCACGGGCTGGCCCGGATGTTCGAGGCGCTGCGCTGAGCCGCCGGCGACGTCGGGCGCGCCTGAGCAGTCGCCGCTGGAGTCGGACCCGCCTGAGCCGCCGCCGGGGTCCCGTCACTCCTTCCCGGCCGGCGGCCGCCAGAGCACGAAGCGCACCAGCACCAGCGCCGCGAGCATCAGCGGGACGTTGAACGCGAACACCATCGCCGTCTCGCGCGGCCAGTCGGTGGCCCTGGTGAGCCGGTAGAGGTTGTCCTGCGGCCACCAGTTGACCAGCAGCCAGGCGATCGCCAGATGGGTCAGCAGCGACAGCCCGAACGGCCTGCCCAGCCGCAGGACGGCCTCGAAACCGATGGTGAGGTAGACGATCCCGGCGCCGAAGGCCAGGTTCTCGCAGAGGTACAGCAGCTGGAAGAAGCCGCGGTACGGGGAGGGGACGCCCGTGAGGTCGGTCGAGCCGGGGAAGAGCGCGAAGGTCATCGCCCAGGCCGCGAAGGCGAACACCAGGACGCAGACCACCGCCGCGCAGCCGCCGGTGAAGCCCGCGTTCCCGGAACGCCGGCCCCCGGCCTTGCCGCCGCCCTTGCCGCCGCTCCGCCCGCCCGCCTTGGCGGAGCGCGGGGCGGCGTGCTCCGGCGGGGCCGGCAGCGGCAGTGCCGCGCGGTCCAGCTTGCCCGCCCGGGTGCGCGGCAGCTCGCGCAGCGTGACGACGGCGGCGGGCACCGGGCGGCCCCTGAGCTTCCTCTCCAGGTACTGGGAGAGCGACCAGCCGTCCGCCCCGTACACGGCCGGATCGGTCACCGCGTAGCCGACCAGCCGCCGCCGCCCCGGTACCGGCTCCACGTAGACGACGGCCGCCTCCCGCACCGCCGGGTGCCCGCGCAGCGCGCCCTCCGCGTGGACCGCCGCCCGCACCCGCGCCAGCACGCCGGTCGGCCGCTCCGCGCCGAGCGGGCCGACCACGGTCGCGGCCCGGGCGGTGAACTCCAGTACGCCGTCCGCCCGCAGCACCCCGAGGTCGCCGGTCAGCAGCACCCGGCCGTCCGGGTCGAAGTCCGCGCGGACGAAGCGGCGGGCGGTGTCCGTCGGCCGGTTCAGGTAGCCGCGGGCCAGGCCGGCGCCGGCGATCGCGATCTCCCCCGTCATGCCCTGCTTGGCGGGGGTGCCGTTCGGGCCCAGCACGTACACCCGGGTGCCGGGGAAGGGCCGGCCGACCAGCGAGACCCGTTCGGCGCCCTCGGCGGCCGCGGTGCCCCGGGCGTCGAACCAGGTGCTGTCCACGGTGGCCTCGGCCAGCCCGTAGACGTTCAGCACCCTCGCCTCCCCGCCGAGCAGCCGCTGCAGGCCCAACTGCTCGTCCAGGTACCACTTCTCGGCGCCCACGGTGAGCAGCCGCACCCCGGGCAGCCTGCCGCCGGTCCGCGTCAGCAGGGCGGTCAGCCGGCGCGCGGTGCGGACGTTCAGCTCCAGGACGGTGATCCGCTCGGCGGCGACCAGGGCGGGCAGCGCGCCGAGGTCGGCGGCGCGGTCCAGGGTGAGGTTGAACGGGGTGACGACCAGGGTCGCGCCGGTGCCGAGGGCCCGGACCCAGTCGGCGGTGAAGACGTCGAACTCCAGGCTCGCGGTCTGCAGGATCCGGTCCTCGGCGGTGAGCCCGTACACCTCGCGCCAGCCCGCGTACGCGGCCAGCAGGTTGCGGTGCTCGATCAGCGCGCCGAGGGGCAGGCCGGTGGCGCCGGAGGTGTAGAAGACGCAGGCGAGGTCGGCGGCGGTGACCTCGGGCGGCTCGAAGGGGGCCCGCGCGGGGGCGGCCGTGTCGACGCAGACCAGCGGCGCCCCGCCCGCGTCCGCCAGTCGGACCCGGTGGCGCTCCTCGGTCACCACCACGTCCGGTGCGGCGTCCGCCAGCACGTGCCGCAGCAGCGCGTCCGGCGCGGTGGGCTCCAGCGGCACGAACGCCGCGCCCGCCGTCAGCACGGCCAGCAGCGCCACGTACACCTCGGTGCCCCGGCCCAGCGCGACCGCCGCCCGCCCGCCCGGGGCCAGGCCCCGCTCCGCCAGCACGGCGGCCAGCCGCCCGGCCCGCCCCACCAGCTCCCCGTACGTGAGCTCCTGCCCGCCGCAGCGCACGGCCACCGCGGCCGGCGCCCGGCGGGCCCATTCCTCGACCAGCCCGTGCAGCGTGCCGGCGGCCCGTTCCCCGTCCGCGGTCATCGAGTCCCCCCTCGTCCCCCCTCGGAAAGGGCACCATCCTCCTCCCAACTCCCGCCGGGCGACAGGGTTCTGGCGCGTCCACCCCTCGGACGCCCCGACCTCCCGCGACTCGACGGTTGTACTCTGCACGCGGACGGACGGCGCCGGACCGTCCCGTGCGGCGCCCCGCCCGCACCCTGCCCGGCACCGTGATCGGAGTCCCATGAACTCATCCGCCCCCGACTTCGCCGGGCCCGTGCTGCGCACCCGCGACGTGGACGTCGTGCGCGACGGCCGCCACCTGCTGCGCGGGATCACCCTGGAGATCCGGCCCGGCGAGCACTGGGCGCTGCTCGGCCCCAACGGCGCCGGCAAGTCCACCCTGCTCGCGCTGCTCGGCGCCGTCTCCCACCCCACCCGCGGCGAGGTGGACGTGCTCGGCCGCCGGCTCGGCCGGGTGGACGTCCGCGAGCTGCGCGCCCATCTCGGGCACGTCAACCCGCGCCACCCGCTGCGCTCGCCGCTGAGCGTGCGCGAGGTGGTGCTCACCGGCTACACCAACACGATCGAGCCGGAGTTCCACCGCAAGCCGGCCCCGGAGGCGCTGGAGCGGGCCGAGCAGCTGATCGACACGCTCGGCATGCGCGCGATGGCCGAGGCCGCGTGGACGACGCTCTCCCAGGGCGAGCGCGGCCGGGCCCTGATCGCCCGCGCGCTGATGCCCAGCCCCCGGCTGCTGCTGCTCGACGAGCCGGCCACCGGGCTCGACCTGACCGCCCGGGAGCTGCTGCTGGACAGCCTGGACCTGCTGCGCCACCAGCACCCGGAGCTGGCCAGCGTGCTGGTCACCCACCACCTGGAGGAGCTGCCGGAGAGCACCACCCACGCCCTGCTGCTGCGCGGCGGCGAGTGCGTGGCGGCCGGGCCGGTGGACGAGGTGATGACCACGGAGCTGATCAGCGAGACCTTCGGCCACCCGATCCGGATCAGCCGGCACGAGGGCCGCTGGACGGCCCGGGCCGCGGCCCGCCGGACACCGGGACGGTAGCCGCCCGCCGGGACGGTGGCGGCCTGCCGGGCAGGACGGCCGCCCGCCGGACACCGGGACGGTAACGGTTCAGGGGGTGGGTGTAGACGGAAAATCGTCTTTACGTAAGGTATGCCTTAGCTAATGATGGTCTGCTGGTCCCCGGCCGGCCGCACTGCCTTGGCACACCCATGCCCTTTCCCGTTGGAGCCCGCATGTCCGCCCGTCGCCGTTCCACCGCAGCCGCGCTGCTCACCCTCGCCGTGGCGACCGCAGCCCTGGCCGGCTGCGCGTCCAAGAAGGACGACAAGGCCGGCGGCTCCGACGCGGTCAAGGTGAACGCGACCGACACCGCCTGCGAGGTCTCCAAGACCACCTTCCCGGCCGGCCACGTCGTCCTGGACATCAGCAACAAGGGCTCCAAGACCACCGAGGTCTACGTCTACGGCGACGGCGACAAGATCGTCACCGAGCGCGAGAACATCGGCCCCGGCACCAAGGCGAGCATCAACGCCGAGATCAAGGCCGGCTCGTACGAGATCGCCTGCAAGCCCGGCATGGTCGGCAACGGCATCCGCCAGAAGATCACCGTCACCGGCGAGGGCGGCAGCGCCGCGCCGGCCGACCCGCGCCTGGCCGCCGCCGTCGACGCCTACCGGAAGTACGCCCAGGAGCAGGCCGACGCCACCATCCCGGCCGTCGAGGCCTTCGCCGCCGCGATCAAGGCGGACGACCTGGAGAAGGCCAAGTCGCTGTACGCGCCCTCGCGCACCGGCTGGGAGCGCACCGAGCCGGTCGCCGAGAGCTTCGGCGACGTCGACCCGAAGACCGACACCCGCGAGGACAAGCTGGAGCCGGGCCAGGCCTGGACCGGCTGGCACAAGCTGGAGAAGTCGCTCTGGGCCGACGCGAAGATCGGCGACGACGAGAAGAAGCTCGCCGACCAGCTGGTCGCCGACCTCAAGGACTGGCAGAAGAAGATCCCCGAGGCGGAGATCACCGCGACCAGCATGGCCAACGGCGCCAAGGAGCTGCTGGACGAGGTCGCCACCAACAAGATCACCGGTGAGGAGGACCGCTACAGCCACACCGACCTGGCCGACTTCCACGCCAACGTCGAGGGCGCGCAGAAGGCCTACGAGCTGCTGAAGCCGGTCGCCTCCGAGAAGGACGCGGAGCTGGCGAAGACGCTGGACTCCGAGTTCGCCGCCATCAACACCCTGCTGGCCAAGTACAAGCAGGCCGACGGCACCTTCACCTCCTACGACAAGGTCACCGAGGCCGAGCGCAAGGCCTTCTCCGACGCGGTCAACTCGCTGGGCGAGCCGCTGTCGAAGCTGGCCGCCGCCGTGGTCGTCAAGTAACCGGCCACCCCACCCCGAAGTACCCCGCCGACGCCGTGGCGGCCCGCGATCCGGGCCCCACGGCCTCCGCGGGTCAGCGCAGAAGTCCAGCACAGTAGAAGGGCCCGCCCGCCGATGGACGCGGAGAACGAGCAGCAGAACGGGACGCCGGCCGCCGCCGACGCCACCGGGACCAGGGGCGCGGTCAGCCGACGCGCCGTCATCGGCTGGGCCGGCGCGGGCGTCGCGCTCGGCGCCGCCGCCGTCGGCTCGGTCGCCGCGGCCACCCGGCAGGACGACGCCGTCCCGGCCGCCGCCCCCGTCGGCGCCGAGGTGCCGTTCTACGGCGAGCACCAGGCGGGCATCTCCACCCCGGTCCAGGACCGGCTGCACTTCGCCGCCTTCGACGTCTCCGAGAAGGCCACCCGGGAGTCCCTGGTCAAGCTGCTCAAGGAGTGGACCAAGGCGGCCGCCGCGATGACCGGCGGCCGCGAGGTCGGCACCGGCGCGGTGCCCGGCTCGCCGGAGGCGCCGCCGGACGACACCGGCGAGGCCCTCGGCCTGCCCGCCTCCCGGCTCACCCTGACCATCGGCTTCGGGCCGAGCCTGTTCGAGAAGGACGGCGTCGACCGCTTCGGCCTCCAGGCCAAGCGCCCCGAGGGCCTGATCGACCTGCCGAACTTCAAGGGCGACAAGCTCGACCCGACCCGCAGCGGCGGCGACCTCTGCGTCCAGGCCTGTGCCGACGACCCGCAGGTCGCCGTGCACGCGATCCGCAACCTGGCCCGGATCGGCATGGGCACCGTCAACATCCGCTGGTCGCAGCTCGGCTTCGGCAAGACCTCCTCGACCACCCCGGACGAGCAGACCCCGCGCAACCTGATGGGGTTCAAGGACGGCACCCACAACATCGCGGGCACCGACGGCGCGAAGCTGGCCGACCACGTCTGGGCCGCCCCCGGCGACGGCCCGGAGTGGATGACCGGCGGCTCCTACCTGGTCGCCCGGCGGATCCGGATGCACATCGAGACCTGGGACCGCGCCTCGCTGAAGGACCAGGAGGACACCTTCGGCCGCACCAAGGGCGAGGGCGCCCCGTACGGCAAGGGCAAGGAGCACGACGCGCCGGACCTCGCGGCGATGCCCGCGACCTCGCACGTCGCCCTCGCCCACCCGGACGCCAACAGCGGCCTGATGATCCTGCGCCGCGGCTTCTCCTTCACCGACGGCACCGACGGCCTCGGCCGCCTGGACGCCGGGCTGTTCTTCCTCGCCTACCAGCGCGACACCCGCAAGGCCTTCGTCCCGCTCCAGCAGAAGCTCGCGGCGAGCGACAAGCTCAACGAGTACATCCAGCACGTCGGCTCCGCCCACTTCGCCTGCCCGGCGGGCGTGCGCAAGCCGGGGGAGTGGTGGGGCCAGGCCCTCTTCGGCTGACACCCCTCCTGTTCTCCCGTACCATCTCGACACCCCCCAGGAGCCCGCGTGTTCGGCAACTACCTGATCGGCCTGCGCGAAGGCCTCGAAGCCAGCCTGGTCGTCTGCATCCTGATCGCCTACCTGGTCAAGACCGGCCGCAAGGACCGGCTGCCGCCGGTGTGGATCGGCGTCGGCTCGGCCGTGGCGCTCTCCATGGCCTTCGGCGCGGTGCTCCAGTTCGGCTCCTCGCAGCTCACCTTCGAGGCCCAGGAGGCGCTCGGCGGCTCGCTGTCGATCATCTCGGTCGGCCTGGTGACCTGGATGGTCTTCTGGATGCGGCGCACCGCCCGGCACCTGAAGACCGAGCTGCACGGCAAGCTGGACGCGGCGATCGCGATGGGCACCACCGCCCTGGTGGTCACCGCCTTCCTGGCCGTCGGCCGCGAGGGCCTGGAGACGTCCCTGTTCATCTGGACCGCCGTCCAGGCCACCGGTGACGGCTGGAACCCGCTGATCGGCGCCGCGCTCGGCCTGCTCACCTCGGTGGTGCTCGGCTGGCTGTTCTACCGGGGCGCGCTGAAGATCAACCTGGCCAAGTTCTTCACCTGGACCGGCGCGATGCTGGTCGTGGTCGCGGCCGGCGTCCTCGCCTACGGCGTGCACGACCTCCAGGAGGCCGGCTGGCTGCCCGGCCTGCACAACACGGCCTTCGACATCTCCAGCACCATCCCCAAGGACAGCTGGTACGGCACCCTGCTGAAGGGCGTGTTCAACTTCCAGCCGGACCCGACGGTGCTGCAGCTGGTGGTCTGGCTGCTCTACCTGGTCCCGACCCTGGCGGTGTTCTTCAACGTCCTCGGCGGCGGCAGGAGCAAGAAGCCCGCCCAGCCGGTGGCCGCCAAGCCGGCCGCCTGATCCGGCCGTTCGACCTGCTCCACCCGTAGCACCCGCTCCACCCCGCTCCACCCGTACCGCCCCGTCCGGCACCCGCCGGTCGGGGCGGTTTCGTAGGAGCGGAGCCAGTTCTCGCCAGGAGCGGTCGGAATCAGTCAGGAAGACGACGAAAACGGTCAGCTCTGACAAACTGCAGTCCCAGTGGAACCGTTGCGCCACCACCTTCGTACTTAGGGTGACAGCACCATGCCATTACCCACACATGGGGGGAACATGACCGTTCGCAGGCCTGCCAGGTTAGTCGCCGCCGGTGTCGCCGCCCTCGCGGCGACCGTGTTGCTGACCGCGTGCGACGACGTGAAGTACACCGACGACAAGCCGGGCGACCCGAAGGCGAGCGCCGCCGGGGCCACCGTCCCGGGTGACCCGATGGCCGGCCAGGCGGCCGGTTCGCGCTGCAAGAGCGACGACATCACCGCCACCGTGCAGCTCAAGGGCGCGGGCTCGGCGATGCTGACGATCAAGAACAAGAGCAGCCACAACTGCACCCTGTACGGCTACCCGGGCTTCGGCGGCCTGAAGGCCGACAACAGCGCGGACGCGCTGGCGGCCAACCGCGAGTCGCACCCCGGGCCCGCGGTGCTGGTCACCCTGAAGCCCAACAAGTCCGGCTACGCGGGCCTCAAGTGGAGCGCCTGCGACAAGTCGGACGCGACCTGCCACGTGCTCACCGGCCTCCAGGTCACCGCGCCGGACGAGACCACGGCGGTCAACGCCGAGGTGCTGGGCACCGACGGCAAGCCGGCCGGCCAGCTGCTGGTCTCGGCCGCCGGGCTGACCACCGGCACCCTGCAGCCGAACAACGAGAAGGTGCTGTTCAACTGATCCGCTTCACCCGATCCGGTTCACCTGATGCTGTCCGGTTGACGATGTCCACCTGATGACGCTCGCCTGATGACACGACGGAGCCCCCGGGCCGGTTCTTCCGAACCGCCCCGGGGGCTCCGTCCGTTCCGGGCCCGGACTACTGGCTCTTGATCGAGTCCAGGATGTCCAGCTTCGCCGCCCGGTGGGCCGGCCAGAGCGCGGCCAGCAGGCCGATCACGGCGGCCGCGAGCAGGAAGCCGACGGTCTGCACCGGCGGCACCACGGTGGTGATGTCCTTGAGGCTGTCCGCCAGCGTGCGCACACCCGCCCAGGCGACCAGGATGCCGAGTCCGACACCCACCAGCCCGCCGAACAGCGCGATCAGCAGCGACTCCAGCCGGACCATCCGGCGGATGCCGAGCCGGTCCAGGCCGATCGCCCGCAGCATGCCGATCTCCCGGCGGCGCTCGAACACCGACATGGCCATGGTGTTGACCACGCCGAGCACCGCGATGACCACGGACATGCCGAGCAGCCCGTACATCATGTTCAGGATGCCGGTGATCATCTGGCGGTTCTCCGCCTTGATCTCCTTCGCGCCCTTGACCGCGATCAGCGGGTTGCCGCCGGTCGCGTCGCGCAGCGCCTGCTTCAGCTCCTCGGTCGCGCCGTTGGTGCCCTTGACCAGGACCTTCTCCAGGCCGGTGGCGGGCGCCAGGTGCGGGGCGACCACGGCCTCCGGGACGATGACCGAGGCCAGCGCGGTGTTGGCCTCCAGGATGCCGCCGACGGTCAGCGAGCCCTTGGCGCCGTCCGGGTAGGTGACGGCGAGGGTGTCGCCGACCTTGTAGCCGGCGCGCTCGGCGCGGCCCGAACTGACCAGCAGCCTGCCCTGCTTGAGGGCGTCCGGGGAGCCCTCCTTGACCTTGACGGTGGCCACCTGGTCGATGGTCGCGGCGTCCACCGCGGTCATCCACTCGCTGTCCTCGCCGTTCTGCCCCGTCTTGACGGTGACGCTGCGCTCGGCGCTGATCACGCTGACGCCGGGCGCCTTGGCGATCTGGGCGGCGACCTCGGGGGAGAGCTTCGAGAAGTTCTGCATGGCGACGGTGTAGTCGGCCTTGAGGTCGGTCTCGGCGGCCTTGTCCACGGCCTGGTTCACCGAGGCGCCGATCACCGTCAGCGAGGTGATCAGGGTGACGCCGATGGTCAGCGCCGAGGCGGTCGCGGCGGTGCGGCGCGGGTTGCGGACCGCGTTCTCCTGGGCCAGCTTGCCCGGGGCGCCGTACACGGCGCGCAGCAGCGGGGCGAACAGCGCGATCAGCGGCCGGGACAGCAGCGGGGTCAGCACGAACACGCCGATCAGCAGCGTGCCGGCGCCGAGGCCGACCAGCTTGACCTCCTTGCCGGCCACACCGCCGGCCAGCGCGGCGAGGCCGGCCAGGGAGAACAGCAGGCCGATGGTGTTGCGGATCCGCAGGCCCTTCTGGGTCGCGGGCTGCTCGGCCGAGCTCATCGCCGCCACCGGGGCGATCCGGGAGGCCCGGCGGGCGGGCAGCCAGGCGGCCAGCACCGTCACCAGCACGCCGACGGCGAGCGCGGCGACCACCGTGGTCGGGGCGATGATCAGCGGGCCGTCCGGCAGGTTGGCGTCCATCGGGCCGTTGAGCAGCGACTTGAGTCCGGCGGCGATGCCGATGCCCGCCAGCAGACCGGTCACCGCGGCGGTCAGGCCGACCAGCACGGCCTCGATCAGCACCGAGCGGGTGATCTGGCGGCGGGTGGCGCCGACGGCGCGCAGCAGCGCCAGCTCCTTGGTGCGCTGGGCGACCAGCATGGTGAAGGTGTTGGCGATGATGAAGATGCCGACGAACAGCGCGATGCCCGCGAAGCCCATCAGGACGGTGGTCAGGACGGTGGTGCCCTTCCTGATCATCTCGTCCTGCTCGGCGGCGAGTTCACGGCCGGTCTTCGCCTCGATGGAGTCGCCCTGCGGGACGGCCTGCTTGACGGCGGTGAGCAGCGCGGCGTCGTCGGTGCCCGGCTTGGACCTGACGTCCAGCTCGGCGTAGCGGCCCGGGGTCAGGTAGAGCTGCTGGGCGGTGGCGGTGTCGAAGGCGGCGAGCGAGCCGCCGGCCACCACGCGCGGGTCGTTGGTGGTCAGGGTGCCGGTGAGCTTGAGCTTCATCACCGGGCCGTTGACCGCGACCCGGACGGTGTCGCCGACCTTGTAGCCGCCCTTGTCGGCGGTCTTGCGGTCCAGCGCGATCTCGGTGGCGTCCTTCGGGCCGCGGCCCTCGACCAGCGGGTAGCGCGGGTCGGTGCCGTCGGCGCCCGGCACGTAGTTGGTGCCGGTGGTGGAGAAGCCGTTGCCGATCAGCGCGCCCTTGGTGTCGGCGATGCCGGCGAAGCCGCTGACCACGCCGCGGACCTCGGCGACGCCGGGCACCGCGGCGACCTTGGTGCGGGTCTCCTCGGTGAGCGTCGGGCCGGCGAGCTGCTCGCCGCGGTCGTCACTGAGGTTGCGGGCCTCGCGGTCGGCGACCGTGACGGCGACGTCGGTGTAGCTCTTGGAGTTCTGGGTCCTCAGCGCGTTGCCGAAGGTGTCGGAGAAGACCAGCGTGCCGGACACGAAGGCGGTGCCGAGCATGACGGCCAGTACCGTCATCAGCAGCCGGCCCTTGTGGGCGAGCACATTGCGCAGTGCGGTGCGGAACATGAGGGAGTGTCAGTCCTGGGGGTACTCGGGGGACGGGTGGCTTCGGGCCTCGGTGGGCCGGATCAGCTGGTGCGGCCCTTGGCGTCGAAGCGGCGCATGCGGTCCAGGACGGTGTCGGCGGTGGGCTGGTGGAGTTCGTCG